>NZ_JAYRKD010000047.1:0-21838 GCF_041905885.1 Dongia sp.
CGAACACTCCTTCCAAGGCATCGACACCCCCCAAAAAACCGGGGAAAGTGTTACCTATGTGTCCGGTACGATCTGTTACCTATGTGTCGGGCCGCTCAGCGCGGCCGGCGCAGCGCCCTATCTCTAAGACCTCCCCAGCCGCCCGACTTCTTCTCGCGGCCATCGTACAAAATCAGAACTTGGAGTGAGGAATGAGCAAGCTTCTTCTCATCACCGGCGTTTCGACCGGCTTCGGCCGCGCGCTCGCCGAAGCGGCGTTGGCCAAGGGCTATCGTGTGACCGGGACGGTGCGCAGCGAGGCGGCCAGGAAAGAGTTCGAGGCGCTGAAGCCGGGACAGGCCTTCGGACGCGTGCTGGATGTAACCGATACGACGGCGATCGCACCGCTGGTGGCCGAGATCGAGAAGAGCGTGGGGCCGATCCATGCGCTGGTCAACAATGCCGGCTATGGCTTCGAGGGGATCCTCGAGGAATCAACCCTCGACGAGGTCAGGCACCAGTTTGACGTCAACGTGTTCGGCGCGGTGGCGATGATGCAGGCGGTGCTGCCCTTCATGCGCAGGCGCCGCGCCGGGCGGATCCTCAACATTACCTCGATGGGCGGTTACATCACCTTCCCGGGGATCGGCGTCTATAACGGCAGCAAGTTCGCGCTGGAAGGGATCTCCGAGGCCTTGGCGAAAGAGGTGAAGGGCCTCGGCATCCATGTGACCGCGGTCGGTCCCGGCGGCTTCCGCACCGACTGGGCCGGGCGCTCGCTCATCCGCAAGGAGCGCAGCATCGCCGACTACGACGCGGTGTTCGACCCGGTGCGCAAGCGCCGGCAGGATATGAGCGGCAAGCAGACCGGCGATCCGAAGAAAGCGGCGGCCGCGATGCTGACCCTGATCGAGGCGGAGAATCCGCCGATGCACCTGCTGCTCGGCTCGGACGCGCTGCGGCTGGTGCGCGAGAAGCTCGACTTCCTGAAATCGGAGTTCGATGCCTGGGAGAAACTGACGCTGTCGACGGACGTCGACGCGGCGTAGGGTCAGCGTGCGAGCAGAAAGGCCGCCAGCCCCGCCCCGATCACCAGGAGCAGAACCCAGACCACGGCACCGGGGCGGGAGCGCTTCACGGCGCCCGCCAGCTCGGCCCGCAGCATCGGGTCTCGGTCAACGGCGGCCTCGACCGCGTCCTTGGCTTCCTTGAGACCGAGGCCGGTCGCCTCGCGGACGATCTTGATGGCCTCGATCTTGTTGCCCTGGCGGAGCGCGAGGAGCGCCGCATCGGGAAGCTTCGGGGCATCGGGCATGGCCACCTCCCTAGTGGTTCGAGACCGCCTTGCGGATCGCGGCGATGTGCTCGGGGCCGATGCCGCAGCAGCCGCCGACGATGCCGGCGCCGCGCTTCAGCCAGTCCTGCACGAACTTGAGATAGCGCGGCGGGTCGAGATCGGCGCGGATGTCGCTCAAGCCTGCATTCGCCTCGGCATCCTCGCCCTGTGGCGGGAAGGCATTGGCGTAGACGCCAAGGGTGAGGTCGGGGTCGGTCTTGCGCGCAACCTCCAGCGCCGCCGCCATCACTTCGGGCTGGCTGCAGTTGAAGAGCAACGCCTCAGCGCCCCAGTCGCGCGCGGCCTTGACCGCCTGCTCGACCGGCTCCTGCGAGCGCAGCTTCGGCGGCGACGCGTTGGCGCCATCCTCCAGGGTGAAGGAGACCCAGAACGGACGCTGGTCGTCGCCGAGCGCCTTCTTCAGCGCCCGCGCTTCGGCGATCGAGCCCTGGGTCTCGGCCAGCCAGACATCGACATGCGGCGCGAGGCCGGCGATCAGGATCTCGGCGATGCCCTGCGCTTCATTCTCGATGAAGAGATCCGGGCGGTAGGAGCCGAACAGCGGCGGCAGCGAGCCCGCCACCATTACCTTGCGGGGCGCGGCGTCGGCCGCCTCGCGGGCGATGCGGCCGGCGCGGTCGGCGAGGCTGCGGCCGTCCTGGCGGAAGCGCGCCTCGCCGATGTGGAAGGGCACCACGGCGTAGGAATTGGTGGTGATCGCGTCGGCGCCGGCGGCGATGAAGGCGTCATGGGCGCGGCGGACGAATTCCGGGCCCTCGATCAACGCCAGGGCCGACCATTCCGGCTGGCGGAAGGGCGCGCCGCTGCGGTTGAGTTCGCGGCCCATGCCGCCGTCGAGAATGAGGGGTGTCTTCATAACCGATCCTTTTCGCGAGAGGATCAGCTAGTCACGCCGGATGCCCTCGATGCCGAGATAGAAGAGTCGCTTCATCTCCTGGCGTCCCCTGGTCACGTTGTCAAGGATCAGGCCGCAGGTGAGCGAGAGGGAAGCGAGCAGCATCAAGCCGGTCGACAGGATCGCGGTCGGCAGGCGCGGCACCAGGCCGGTCTCGATATAGGTGATGAGGACCGGGATCGAGAGGATGATCGCAACCGCCGCCAGCACGCCGGCGATGGTGGAGAAGAACGAGAGCGGGCGCTGCAGCTGATAGAGCCGGAGGATCATGTGCAGGATGCGGAAACCATCGCGCCAGGTGTTGAGCTTGCTGGCCGAGCCGGCGGGCCGCGCGTAATAGGGCGTCTCCACCTCGGCGATCGGCATGCGCAGCTCGAGCGCGTGGATGGTCAACTCGGTCTCGATCTCGAAACCGATCGAGAGCGCCGGGAAGGACTTCACGAAGCGGCGCGAGAACACCCGATAGCCGGAGAGGATGTCGTTGAAGGCGCGGCCGAAGATCCGGGCCACGAACTCGGTGAGGACGCGGTTGCCGAAGCGGTGTCCCGGGCGGTAGGCCTCGGTCGCGGTGTCCTTGCGGGCGCCGACCACCATGTCGAGCTCTTCGGCCAGCAGCTTCTCGATCAGCCTGGGCGCGCTGGCGGCGTCATAGGTCGCGTCGCCATCGACCAGCAGGTAGAGATCGGCCTCGACATCGGCGAACATGCGGCGGACCACATTGCCCTTGCCCTGGCGATGCACGTGGCGCGTTTCGGCGCCGGCCTGGTGCGCAATCGCCACCGTGTCGTCGGTCGAGTTGTTGTCGAAGACCAGGATGCGGGCCTGCGGCAGGGCCTGGCGGAAGCCGGCGATCACCTGCGCGATCGCCGCGGCCTCGTTGTAGCAGGGCACCAGGACGGCAATGCGCAAGGCGGCGAGCCGCGCCTCGGTGAGGCTGCTCGGCGGATCCGCCACTTCAGCGATGAGCCGGTTCGTGGTCATGACACTCTTTTCCCCTCGCACGATCGGCGGGGCCGGGTTAACAACCCGTGAAATTCCTGGTATCGCTCGCCCATGCAGGATTCTACCACACTCCTCGCCGATAAGCGTCGGGCGGGATCGACCTGGAAGGCCTGGGCCTTGCCCCTGGCCCTGGGCGCCGCCGCGCTCACCTTGGCGCTGGTCATCCGCTATGTCTGGATCGAATCCACCGAGATCGGCCTCGCCTGCGCGGCCAACCCGGCGCCCTGGTGGTGCGAGCCCCGCTATATCCTGATCCGGACCCATCAGTTGGACGTCTGGGGCCTGGTCGCCCTGGCCGCCGGGATGATCGCCCTGCTGACGCGCTGGTACTGGCTGGCCTTGGTGGCGCTGGTGATCGGGCTGCTCGGGCTGGTGCTTTACAACACCGGGCTGGCGGCGGTCGGCCTGCTGGCGGGATTGCTGCTGATCGTCCGGCGGCGCTGAAAGATCCCGCGCCAGGCGCCGATGCCGGGCAGAGCCAGCAGCAACGTCAACACCACCCAGATATCCGACATCAGGTTGAGCGGCGTCTCGTTGATGAAGACGTAGACCGCGGTGCCGGCGAGCAGCAGGGCAAAACCGGCTTCCTCGCGGCGATCGGCCAGTGCCGCGAACAGACCACCGCGGGCGATGTCGGTCACGAGGAAGAACAGCGCCGGCACCAGATAGGCCGCGATCGGAAAATCCTTGTAGCGCGGATCGAAGGCGAGGCCGAGCGACACGGTCGCCGCACCCAGCAATGCGGCGAGCCGCAGCACGGCGATGCTGTCGCGGATCGTGGGCAGGCGGAACGGCCGGCGGATCCAGGTGATGCCTTCCAGGAGCGAGGCGCCCGTATCACGGAGACGGCCGGCGACCGTCGTGAGGATCAACAGCACCGCGGTCGCCACTGCCTGCACGCCGAGCACGCATTCCAGGATCCACTCCCATTCCAGGACCCATTTCGGATCGTAGCGTGACGCCATCCACGCATGCGGGAAATGCAGCACCAGAGCGCTGCCCGCCAGCATCGCGCCGAGCGCACAGACGACGCGCGCGACGCCGCCCGGTCGATGGTGCCAGAAATCGGCGAGGACCAGGACGCCGAAGCCGAGCGCGATGGAGATGCCCGCGAGGGTCAGCCAGTTCGGATAATTGCTGACCGGTTCGGTCCAGGAGAACTTTGGCGTGCGGTCCTCGTGGAACAGGCCCCAGAAGCCTCCCGCCGTGCCTTCCTGGTAGCGCTTCCAGGGCTGGTCGAAGGCCTCGATGAAGTTGTAGTCGAGTTGATGCGCCTTGGCGTAGACCAGGAACTCGCGCAGGTAGCGCGCCTGGTTGACGATCGAGGGTGCGGCATCCTCGCGCCAGCGGCCTTCGCTCGGCCAGCCGGTCTCGCCGATCACGATCTCGCGGCCGGGGAAGGCTTCCTGCACTTCGGCGACGATGGATTCCAGATGCTTCACCGCTTCCGAAACCGGCAGCGGATCGTCTTCCCAATAGGGCAGGATGTGGATGGTGATGAAGTCGACCGACTGCTTCAGGACGTCGGGTGCCCGCAGCCAGAACTCCCAGACATCGGCATAGGTCACCTTGGCGCCGCTCTCGGCCTTGATGCGCTGGGCCATTCCGGCCAGCGTCTCGCCGGTCTGCTCGCCGCGCAGCAGCACCTCGTTGCCGACGATGATCGCCTTGACCGTCTCGGGATGCGCCTT
The DNA here is from genome assembly GCF_041905885.1 of Dongia sp. Lineage (NCBI taxonomy): Bacteria > Pseudomonadati > Pseudomonadota > Alphaproteobacteria > Rhodospirillales > Dongiaceae > Dongia > Dongia sp. The sequence continues at coordinate 4,925 of NZ_JAYRKD010000047.1, forward strand.
GGCGAGTTCGATCGCCCGCTTGATCTGCGCCTCGTTGTCGACCGGGTTGCGGCCGATCCAGATGCCGAGCAGCACCTTCATGCCGAGCTCGGCCGCGACCGGCACCGCCTGGTCGATGCCCTGGTTCACGGCATAGGTGCGGATGCAATCGGTCGTCGATTGCAGACGCTTCAGATCTTCCTCGATCTGCGCCTTGGGGATGATCATGGTCGGATCGAACGGCGTCTGGTCGCCGCGGAACGGCGTGTAGCTGGCGCAATGCAGCTTGGCTTCGGGCGCGGGCGGCAGATCGACCGGGCGGCCGAGCCAGGCCCAGCCCGTCACCGTCAGCAACACCGCCAGGATGAGCGCCGGCAGCCAGGCATCGAAATGCCGCATCGCGCTACTTCGCCCGGCCGAGCTCGGTGCCGAGCTGGATACCCGGCAGTGGTTCCGCTTCCTTCTTCGGCAGGACCGCGATCATCGACATGATGAGGGCCGAGACGAAAGGCAGCGACTGTACGAAGAGCAGGATGCCCCAGAGGAAGGCCGCCGGCTCCCAGGCGCCCCGCGTCATCACCACCCAGACACCACTGCCGATCAATACCGCGGCGATCAGGGTCTCCTCCCAGGCATCGACGAAGCCGCGCACGAAAGCGGGCGCGTTCTCCATCTTCGGGGTCCGGTGGAACGGCAGGTTGTTGGTGAAGGTGCCGCGCCAGACCGCCTTGGCGACCGAATAGGAAACCGCAAGGCCGGCGATCGAGGCGCCGAGATTGTCGAGCAAGCCGCAGGGCACTTTCTGGGAGTAGAGCCAGACCGACTTGCCGACCTTGAAGAAGAACATGCCGAGCGTGACGATGAGATAGAGCGTCAGCGGCGGCTGCATCATGTTGGGCGCGAGGATCATGCCCGCGGTCCAGGCAAGCGCCAGCAGGATGAAGGAGAGCTGCAAGCCGTCGGCGATCCAGGGCAGCCAGCCGGCCAGGAACTGGTAGCGCTGCTGCGGGTGGAGCTTGGACTGGCCGAAGGGCAGCAGCTCGCGCCAGTGCCGCTTCATGATCATCATCGCGCCATAGGCCCAGCGGTAGCGCTGCTTCCGGTAGGCGACGAAGCTGTCCGGCATCAGACCCTTGCCGTAGCTCTTCTCGGTATAGACCGCGCGGTGGCCGGCCTCGAACAGGCGCAGGCCCAGCTCCGCATCCTCGGTAATACACCATTCGGCCCAGCCGCCGGCCTGCACCAGCGCCGAGCGGCGAATGAGCGCCATGGTGCCGTGCTGGATGATCGCGTTCTTCTCGTCGCGGGTCTTCATGCCGAGGAAGAAAAAGCCGGCATATTCCCAGAAGCACATGCGCTTGAAGAGATCACCGGCGGCGTCGCGGTAGTCCTGCGGCGCCTGAACCAGCGCCACGGTCGGATCGGCGAAATGTGGCGCCAGGTCGGCGAGCCAGCTCGGGCGCACGATGTAATCGCTGTCGATGGTGGCGATGACCTCGGCATCGGGATGGGTCTGGGTCAGTGCGTAGTTCAAGGCGCCGGCCTTGAAGCCCGGCCATTTCGGCAGATGGAAGAACTTGAAGTTCGGGCGGCCGAGCGAGTTGATATAGGCCTCGACCGGCTTCCAGACCGCATCGTCCTTGGTGTTGTTGTCGATGATCAGGACCTCGAAATCCGGATACTGGAGCCGTTCCAGCGCCTGGATGGTCTCGATCATCATGTCCGGCGGCTCGTTGTAGCAGGGTACATGCACCGAGACCTTCGGCAGCTTCCAGCGCCGCGGCACCGGCGGCGGCGCCAGGCGCCGCATGGTCTGGCCGAGCCAGAGATTGACCGCCATCTCCAGGCCCTCGACCAGGAAGATGACCAGCAGCAGCAGGATCGCCGGCGCGATCATCACCAGCGCCACGATGTCGAGCCAGGTGAGATAGAGCTGGCTGTACTGGGCATAGACCCAGACGCCGATCATGATGCTGCCGCAACCGAGCAAAGCCACGAAGAAGCGGCCGATCCGGGTCAGCCCCAGTTCGCTGCGCATCATCCAGATCGCGAAGGGCAGGCCCAGCGCCAGGGTCGCGATCGCCAGCCATTGCCAGTTGGCGTAGTTGACCAGCGTGCCTTGCAGGGCGGGCTTCAGCTCGCGGTCGGCATTCCAGATGCCCCAATAGGCGCCGACTCCGCCCTCGGTCTTGATCTTCCAGGGCTCGTCGAAGGCTTCGATGATGTTGTAGTCGAGGTCGGACTTCTTGGCCTCGACCAGGAACTGGCGGATGAAGCGTCCCTGCTCGATCGGCGAGGCGACGGCACCCTGGCCGCCATAGGCGCCGCTCTTATCGACGCGGGTCAGGCCCTCGCTCGGCCAGCCCACCTCGGCGATCAGGATGCGCTTCTCCGGAAATGCCTTCCGAAGCTCGTTGTAGTGCACCATCACCTGGTCCACCGCCTTGTCGGCAGGGACGCCGTTCCAGAACGGCAGGATGTGCACGGCGAGGAAATCGACCTCATTCACGAGGTCGGCGTTCTTCGGGTCGAGCCAGACGTGGAAGGGTTCCGCGGTCGAGACGGGCAGGTCGGTACCCGCCTTCACCTCGCGGATGTAGCGGATCAGGTCTTCTTTTTCGATCAGGTTGTGCAGCAGGCTTTCGTTGCCGACGATCACCTGGTTGACCGAGCCGACCTTGTTGGCGATCGCAATGACGTTGCGGACTTCCTCTTCGTCCTTCTCCTGGTTCTTGTCGATCCAGGCGCCGGCGGTGACGCTCAAGCCATACTGGCTGGCCAGGGCCGGAATCTGCGCGCTGATGCCGGTCGCTTCGTAGGTGCGCACCGAGCGCGCGCGTCCGGCGATCAGCTGCAGGTCCTGCTTGATCTCGTCGAGGGTCGGCTCGCGCTTGGAGAGCGTGTTCGGGTCCTGGCGCCAGGCCGAATAGGAGAAGCCGGCGATGTCGCCCCGCCACGGATCCTGCTCGACCGGCCGATTCATCAGCACCCAAGCCGCGGCGAAAATGGCCGCCGCGACGAGGCCGATCAGCCAATTGGACAAGCGCATCTTGTAATCCCGGCAATTGCGACGGCGATGCCCCGGCTTGTCTGCCGGTTGAGCACGTTACCGCACCGCAGCAGATTCGACTTTTTCCAGTCCCTTTTCAAGGGACTCCGTGGCTTTCTTCAGGCAGCACACAGGCCTTTGATCGGCCCTTCGATCCCGGCTGCGCGCGCCTGGCATCACAACTCGATGCGTGAGCCCAGGTTCCCCCCTGCACCGCCGCGCCGGGCCGGGCGCGCGGCATTCGGGCCGGCTGTTTCAGGCGCGGCGCCTAGGCGTCCTTGAAGCGGTCCATGGCGGCGACCAGGGCGGCGCGGATGCCGGGCTCCATGGCGGAATGGCCGGCATCGGGGATCACCTGATAGGTGGCTTCCGGCCAGGCCTGGTGCAGCTCGTCGGCGGTGCGGATCGGGCAGACCAGATCGTAGCGGCCCTGCACGATCACGGTCGGGATCTTGCGGATCTTATCGACGTTCTGGAGCAGGAAGTTCTCGGGGAGGAAGATGTCGTTCTTGAAGTAATGCGCCTCCATCCGCGACAGCCCCAGCGCCAGCACATCGCCGGCGAAAGCCCGCACCGTCTCCGGGCTCGGCAGCAGGGTCGAGCAGGAACCTTCATAGACGCTCCAGGCCCGTGCGGCCGGCATATGGACCGCGGCATCCGGATGCATCAAGCGCTTGTGATAAGCGGTCAAGAGATCGCCGCGTTCCGCTTCCGGGATGTGGCCCGAGAAATTGCGCCAGGCTTCCGGCGCCAGCTCCTTCAGGCCGTAGAGGAACCAGTCGATCTCCGATTTGCGGCAGAGGAAGATCCCACGCAATGCCAGAGCCCGGACCCGGTCAGGATGATGCTCGGCATAGGCGATGGCGAGCGTGGATCCCCAGGAGCCGCCGAACACCACCCAGGTATCGATGCCGAGATGCTGACGCAGCCTTTCGATGTCGGCGATCAGCAGCGGCGTGGTGTTGTCGCGGATCTCACCCAAGGGTCGCGAGCGGCCGGAGCCGCGCTGGTCGAAGATGACGATGCGGTAGACGCTGGGATCGAAGAAGCGGCGATGGGTGGCATTGGCCCCCGCCCCCGGCCCGCCATGCAGGAACACGACGGCCTTGCCCTTGGGATTGCCGGACTGCTCGTAATACATTTGGTGCAGGTCGCCGTGCTCGCCTTTGGCCAGCTTGAGCATGCCGGTGTCGAAGGGCTCGATTTCGGGGTACAGGTCTTTGCTCGCCATCAGCGATGATTCCGCGTGATTTCAGGGGAAACTTGAGGGTGGATAAGCCTTCTTACACGTCCCGGCGCGGCCTGCTCAACCTGATTATCGGCGGGCTCCTCGCCGTTTCGGGCCGGCCGGCACGCGGCCAGGACATTCCCGCCCTGACGGCGCTGTCGCCGCCGGAAAGCGCCACCGCGACCGCCGTCATCGACGGCGACACCCTGCAGCTTGCCGACGGCAAGATCCTGCGCCTGACCGGGATCGAGGCGCCCAAGCGCGACCTGGCGCCCGGCGATGCGGCGATGGCGCAGCAGGCGGAAGCGGCCGAAGCGGCGCTGCAGGTCTTGATCGGCGGGGGTGCGATCGCGCTCCGCTCGGATGCGGGCAGGAAGGATCGCTACGGCCGGCGGCTGGCGCAGGCTTTCAACGGCGCCGGCGACTGGCTGCAGGCGGCCTTGGTTGTCGGCGGCCATGCCCGGGTCCGGGGCGACGCCCGCAACCGGCTGGGCCTGCGGACCCTGTTGAAGTTGGAAGCGGAAACCCGCGCGGCGGCACAGGGGATCTGGCGGCACCCGGCTTTTGCGCTGCGCCGGGCCGACGACCCGGCGCTCGCGCGGTTTGCCGGCAGTTTCCAGATCATCGAGGGCGAGGTCTATGCGGCGGCCATCGTTGGCGGCACCGGTTTCATTAATTTCAGCCCCGATCGCGAGACCGACCTCACGCTGGTTCTGAAAAAGCCCGCGCTCGAGCTCTGCGCCCAGGCTATGTTCGATATCAGCGCATTGACTTCAAAGCCGATTCGCTGCCGAGGCTGGCTCGATCTCTACAAAGGTCCCAGAATCGACATCACCCATCCGGAACAGATCGAAGTGCTCGAGGGTTGAACACACATGCTCCGTCATTCTGAACGCCGCCCGGCAGACCCACGGAAGCTCTTCGCGGCCGCCGTCATCCTGGCAACGGCCGCGGCCACGCTTGCCGGCTGCGCCAACCAGACCAGCCCGGCCACGGGGCGGCAATTCTATTCCTCGATGGACCCGCAGAGCGAAGCCGCACTCGGCGCGGAAGAGCATCCCAAGATCCTGGCGGAGTTCGGCGGCGCCTATGACGAGAAGCCGAACCTCAACGCCTATGTGACCCAACTGGGCAAGGCGGTCGCGGCCAATTCCGAGCGCCAGGACGTGGAATACACCTTCACGGTCCTCAACAGTGAGGAGATCAATGCTTTCGCGCTGCCCGGCGGCTATGTTTACATCACGCGTGGCCTTCTGACCCTCGCCAACAACGAGGCCGAGGTCGCGGGCGTACTCGGCCACGAGATCGGCCACGTCACCGCGCGGCACACCGCGGAGCGGTACGGCCAGGCGGAGAAGGCGCAGTACGGCTCGCTCGCCGCGCAGATCTTGGGACAATGGATCGGCGGCGATACCGGCGGGCAATTGGCGGGCGGGCTCGCCAGCGAATATAGCGCCAACTGGCTCGGCTCCCATTCGCAGGAGCAGGAGTTCGAGGCGGATATGCTGGGCGTGCGCTATCTGGGCGCCGCGCAATACGATACGCAGGCGATGGCGACTTTCCTCGACAGCCTCAACAGCGAGACCCATCTCGAGGCCAGGATCGCCGGCAACGAGTCCGCGGCCGATGCCTACAGCATGAAGCAGTCGCACCCCCGGACACCCGAGCGGGTGCAGCGCGCGATCGCCCAGGCCGGTGCACCGGTCGAAGGCGCGGCGCTCAACCGCGACCGCTACCTGCAGCAGATCGACGGCATGGCCTGGGGCCCCGACCCGCGGGTCGGCGTCATCGAAGGCAGGACCTTCATCCATCCGGGCCTCCGCTTCGCCTTCGAAGCACCCCAGGGCATGAAGCTGAAGAACTCGCCCGATGCGGTGATCGGGCAGTCGGATAACGCGGCGATGATCTTTGACCTGGCCTCTCCGGCGCCGGGCGGCACGATGGAGGAGTATGTCGCATCGCAATGGCAGGAGGGGAAGCCGGTCTCCGACGTACAAACCTTCCAGGTGAACGGCATGGAGGCCGCCACCGGCATTGCGAAGGGCTCGATCAACAACACGCCGGTCGCGATCCGGATGGTGGCGATCCGCCAGAGCGAGACGGTCTATCGGTTCATGTATGCGACGCCGCCCGCGAACTTCAATGCCGCCGACCGGCAGTTCATCGCCTCGGCCCAAAGCTTCCGCGGGATCAGCGCCGAAGAAGCCTCCGGCTATGCGCCGAAGCGAATCCGCGTCGTCACCGTCCGGGAAGGCGACACGGTGGATTCGCTCTCGCAGCAGATGCAGATCGAGGAAGATCCGGCCGGCTGGTTCCGGGTGCTCAACCATCTCGGCCCCAGCGACCAGCTCAAGGCCGGGCAGAAGGTCAAGCTCGTGGTCACCGGCAACGCGCAGATCTCGGCTTTGCCGGAGGGCGCACTCTCCAGACAGGTGGCTGCGGCGGCGCCCTGAGGCTTCCCCGTGAAGCGCTATCGGGCACCAATCTGGCTGGTGTTCGCGCTGGTATTCGGCGGCCTGGTGACGCTGACCGCCGGCGCGATCGGCTTCCGCCTGTTCTACTCCGCGTTCAGCGCGACCAACACCTATGCTCGGGACCGCGGCGATGCAGCCCTGACCGGCATCGAGGAAGCGGTGCACCAGGAGATGCGCCCGGCCGAGGAGCAGGGGCAGTTCCTGGCGGAGTACATTCTCTCCGGCAAGGTGCGGGTCGACGACGACCAGCGGATCGCCGACCTGCTGCTGGGCTCGCTCGCCTCTGCGCCGCAGCTTTTTGCCGTCGCATTCATCCGAAGCGACCTGCACGTGGTCTCGGCGGCGCGGGACGTCAACGGCGAGGCTTTCGCGACCGGGGTCGAGAACGAGGTCAGCAATCCGGTCTTCCGGCTGGCGCTCCGCACCGGGGCGTCGATGGACAAGCCGGGTTGGGCGCCGCCGATCTACGCCAAGGGAATCCATTCGAGCGGGGTGCCGTTCGTGGCGCCGCTGCGCAAGGACGGCCGGATCCTCGGCGTCATCACCGCCTTGATCTCGCCAAAGGCCATGGCCAAACACATCCTGATGCAGTCCGACAATTCCGGGCTGCCGGGCTTCGTCCTGATGGGCGACGGCCGGGTGCTGGTGCATCCGGAGGTCGCCGACGGCAGCTACGTCGCCACGGAAGAGAAGCCGCTGCCGGAGATAGCCGACCTCCAGGACCCGCTGCTGCGGGGCTTCCAGCCGGACAACTGCAACGACGAAGCGGCGCGGTTCATCAGCGCGCGGGCGAATTTCAAGGTCTGCGAAGGCGTCGGCCCCGCCGAAGAATACCTCTTCGTCTATCGCAACCTGATCAGCGACATGCATCCCTGGACCGTGCTGGTCGCGGTCCCGCAATCGGCCCTCACCGATGTCTATAGCAACCTTTTCAAGGCGCTCACCGTCTCGCTGATCATGCTGGGGGTGGCGATCCTGGCGGGTGTCGGGCTCGGCTGGCTGTTTGCCCGGCCGATCCACGGCTATGCCCGCGCCGCCCGTCAATTGAGCGCGCTCGACTTCGAGAATGCGCCGCAGCTCAAGGGCAGCTGGCTCCGGGAGTTCGATGTCGCCGCCGAGGCCTATAACGGCATGCGCTCGGGCCTCACCTGGCTCTCGACCTATGTGCCGCGCACCCTGGTGCCGGCGCTGATGGAGCCGGACAGCGCGGAATCCTTCACCGCCAAGGAGCGCGAGGTGACGGTGCTGTTCACCGACATCATCGGCTTCACCACAATCGGGCATCGCCTGGGGCCGGCGGCTTTGGCGCGCTTCCTCAACCGGCATTTCGAGATCCTCGGCGAGGTGATCGAGGCGGAAGGCGGCACCATCGACAAATACATCGGCGATTCCGTCATGGCCTTCTGGGGCGCGCCAACCGCGCAGGGCGACCATGCCGAGCGTGCGGCGCGGGCGGCGGTCGAGATGGGCCGGCGCCTCAGGGCCGACAACGCGCGGCGCAAGCGCAAGGGCCTGAACCCGGTCCGGATGCGGATCGGCCTGCATACCGGCACTGCGCTCGCCGGCAATATCGGCGCGACCGGGCGGATCAACTACACCCTGGTCGGCGAGACCGTGAACGTGGCGCAGCGGCTGGAGCAGTTCGGCAAGGAGATCGACGACGGCCATTCCGAGGTGATCATCGTCGCCAGCGCTGCCGTCGCCGGCCGGCTGCCGGTCGAGATTTCGCAGCAGGCGCTCGGCAAGCATGCCGTGGTCGAGCGCGCGGCGCCGATGGAGGTATTTCGCCTGGGCGGTGAGGACCTGGCGACGCGGAGCGTCACGCCTCCACGAGATTGAGCAGCTCGCCCTTGGGATCGATCAGGGCCGCCAGGGCCTTGCCGCCATAGCCGCAACCGCCGTCGATGGTCAGCGTGAAGGGCCCGGCGCTCGGCCCCTGATGGGCGTGATCATAACCCCTGACCACGCGCAGGAACTCGCCGTAAGGGTGGTTGAGCTGCGCAAAGCCGGGGCTGCCCCACCACAGGCTGTCGCCCTGCGCCGAGAGCGGCCGCTCGGGATCCAGGCCGGCATGGACGAAGAGCAGGCCCTGGTCGTCGGTGTAGGCGGCGCGGCGCGTGGTGGACATCAGCGCGGCATGGCCGGGCTTGGCCTGCATGGCGGCCCGGAGGCTGTTGGTCCAGCGGGTGATCGCCATGGCGCCTTCGCGGCAATGGATGATGCCCTGATGGGGATCGCCGCCATAGGCGGTGATGGTGGCGCCGACGCCGTGCTGCAGCATCCAGGGCAGCACCTCCTTCGGGTTGGGCGCGAACTGGAGCTGCAGGAGCTTCGACCACATCTCCTCCTGCTGGCCGCGGAGATAGACGACGTCGTAGGCGAACATGCCCGGACGGGCGATGATCTGGCGGCGGAAGGCGATCAGCTCATCGACGGTGCCGGCCACGTCCGGCCCGCGGCCGAGATAGCCGCCGAGATAGACGATGCGGTCGCCCGGCTCGAACAGCGGCTCGATGAAGGCATGGAGGGCCCTGAGCCGCATCATGTCGCCATGCACCGGCGAGATCGCCCAGACGCGCTGCGCCCGGCGCAGCACCGCGAATTTCTCCGGCTCCTGGGCAGGGTCCTGCATCTGCTCCGTCTCTTCGATGCGGGCGCGAATCGCCCAATCGAGCGGGCGAGTCGCGAGAGCCGCAGCTTATCAGCTTGGCCGGCAATTCTGCACCTGACCGCGCCGCGTCCTTCGGCTATATGCACAACAGGGCGGACGGGTTCCGCCGAAGGGCGTATCGGGGAAAATGGGATGCGCGGTCACGCAGACCGGACGATGCTCGGCACCGGCCTGGGCTTTCTCGCTTTCGCGGTCCTGGCGACCGCGGACGCGCTCACCAAGTTCCTCTCGGCGCGCTATACGGTGTTCGAGATCGCCGCCATCGACGCGGTCTTCGCGCTGATCACGGCCTTGCCGGTGCTGGCGCTCTGGGACGGTGTTGCCAGTCTTCGGCCGAAACGGCTCGGGCTTGTGGTGCTGCGCTGCACCCTGGGGGCCGCCAGCCTGGTCCTGGCCTTCGTTTCCTTCTCGCTGATCCCGCTGGCGGATGCCTACACCATCGCCTTCATGACGCCGCTGGTCGTGACCGCGCTCTCGGCGCCGCTGCTGGGCGAGCATGTCGGCTGGCGGCAATGGGTCGCGGTGGTGATCGGCTTCGCCGCGGTGGTGCTGATCATGCGGCCGGATTTCGGCACCGTCAGCACCGGCCAGCTGGCGATGGCGGCGTCCGGCGCGCTGTTCGCGCTGTCGATGCTGATGCTGCGGCGGATCGCCAAGACCGAATCCAGCGGCGCGCTGCTGCTGGTCTATTTCATCATGCTGTTCGTGATCAGCCTGCCGTTTGCGCTCGACAAGTGGCGCATGCCCGATGCGATGGATTTCGGGCTGATGGCGGCGACCGGCGCCTGCTCCGGCCTCGGCAACCTGCTGCTGATCCTCGCCTTCCGCCATGCCGCGGCGGCGCTGGTCTCGTCCTTCATGTATTCGCAGCTGATCTGGGGCACCGCCTTCGGCTACCTGCTGTTCCATGAATTGCCGGATGCGATCACCATCGGCGGCGCCGTCGTGATCATGCTCTGCGGGCTCTATACGCTGCTGCAGGCCGCAAAGGCGGCACGCGCCGAGGGCGCGGTGAAGTCGGCATTCGACTGAGAAAATCGGACACCCCCGACGGATGACGCCGCTTGGGGAAGCGGTGATGCCATCCGTCGCTTGCGGTTGGGACCGCTGGGGGCCTCTCCGAGGAGAGAGCTCGCCGGCGGGATGAAGAGCTCACCCCGCCGATCTCGAGAGCGGCGGCTTCAGGCCGCCTTCAACACTTGGTGCAGGCGCTGGGTGGCCTGCGTCTCGTCGATCCCATCGATCGCCGCCAGCTCGCGGACCAGGCGGTCGAGCGCCGCCTGATAGATCTGCCGCTCGCTGTAGGACTGATCCGGCTGGTCGGCATTGCGATGCAGGTCGCGGACGACTTCCGCGATCGACACCGGGTCGCCGGAGTTGATCTTGGCTTCGTATTCCTGGGCGCGGCGCGACCACATGGCGCGCTTCACCCGCGAACGGCCCTTCAGGGTCGCCAGTGCGGTCTCCATGACCTTGCGCGACGAAAGCTTGCGCAGGCCCGAGTTCCGCGCCTTGGCGACCGGGACGCGCAGGGTCATGCGGTCCTTGTCGAAGCTGATGATGATGACCTGGAGCGTGTGGCCGGAAATTTCCTGGTTCTCGACACCCAGCACCTTGCCGACGCCATGGGTCGGGTAGACGACGAAGTCGCCCTTCTTGAAGCCGGAGTCCTTGTCCTTCGCCTTGACCGGGGCCGGCACCGCCTTCACGGGCGCGACTGCCTTCACCGCCGGAACCGCCTTCACTGCCGGAGCTGCCTTTGCCGCAGCTGCTTTCTTCTTATCGACCACGTTCCGCTCCCAATCCGATTCATCAGGCCTAAAACAGGCAGGGCGGCGGCCACCATCGGCCGACGCAAGATCGTTCCTCACCTGGGCACCCTGAACTCACCGGTCCGACCTCGGTCGGACCCACGCAGGGCCCATGGCGGGGCACAAGCAACGCCCCTCCGGATAGTGCCTATCCGAATTGCGTTATCCCCGATTTGAGGCTTGGACGGCGCGGAAACTATTAACTTTTCCGCCGAAAACCGCCCGAACGACCTACGCGAAATATATACCAGAAAGGGGGCCGGAATTCAAGGAAACGCAGCTATGCGCAGGCCGCACCGGTGCCTTAACGGACTCCGGAATGCAGGCCTAGAGCGGCCTTACGCCACCCTGTCAACGCGCTGGAATATCAGGCTTTGTCGGGATTGGCGCTGAAATGCTTCTCGAACTTGTCCGGCACGCCTTTCCACTGGTCGGCATCCGCCGGCGCCGCGCCCTTGCGGGTGATATTGGGCCATTTCGTCGCATATTCGCGGTTAACTTCGAGCCACTTTTCCATGCCGCCCTCGGAATCCGGCAGGATGGCATCGGCCGGGCATTCCGGCTCGCAGACCCCGCAATCGATGCATTCGTCGGGGTGGATCACCAGCATGTTCTCGCCGGCGTAGAAACAGTCGACCGGGCAGACCTCCACGCAGTCCATATACTTGCACTTGATGCAGGCCTCGGTGACGACATAAGCCATTTGGGCAACTCCGAAACTACACCGGAACCTGCGGGAACCGGCGATTTGGACAGGCAGGCGGGCTAGGTAACATAGCCCCTCCTTGCCCGCAACAGACCGGGTCAGCGCACACGGCCATCAGGGAAATTCGTCCCTTCTAGTCGTCGGACCGGAGCCGGTCGGTCTGGCGGCGTTCGCGCTTGGTCGGCCGGCCGGCACCCTCCTCGCGGACGGCGACCGGCGGCTCCTTCGGCTCCGATGACTTCGGCGGCGGCGGCTCGAGGTCATCGTAGAGCAGCCGCGCTTCCGGCGCCGGGCCGCGGCGCAGTCCCAGCGCCAGCACCTTGATGACGCGGATATGCGGCCCCAGCGGAAAGGTCAGCACGTCGCCGGGACGAACCGCGTGATGCGCCTTCTCGGTCGGGTTGCCGTTGATGCGGAAGCGGCCCTCGGCCACCAGCTTGGCCGCCAGCGAACGGGTGCGTGCGAAGCGGGCGTGCCAGAGCCACTTATCCAGCCGGAGCGTCTCGCTCATCGCTTGAACTTGAGATCGGCGAGCGCGGCGAAGGGCGAGCCCGGGCGCGGCTCGGCCTGTGGCGCCGGCCGGCGGCGGCGCGGCTTGGCGAAGGTGCGCGGCGCGCCTTCCTCGGGCTTGTGCGGATGGCGGGCGTGATAGCCGAGCGCGCGCATCACCGGCTCGAGCTCGCTCACCCCGACGCGGCAGGCGGCGGCGGTCTCCGGATCGGCGCTGATCGCGCCGGCCTTGGCGCGGCGCCGCAGCAAGGCGGCGACGCGCTCCAGCGCGCCGAACTCGAACAGCTTGCCGCCGATCCGCCGCTTGCCGGCGGCGAGCAATGCCGCTTCGTCCGGCTCCGCAACCGTGCTGCCGCGATGCACGGCCAGCAGCAGCCCGAGGAGCTTGCGCTGGCGCTTGTCGCCGAGCCCGCCGATCCAGACCGTTTCGCGGCCGAAGCGCAGGCCGAGCTTGGCCAGGGCCGTGCGATCCGCCTCGCCGAGGCCCTTCAAGGATTCCCGCAGGCGCTCGGTCGGCAAGGCGCCCAGATGCTCGATCAGCTGGAACACGATGCCGCGCGGGATCGGCGGCAGCTCCGCCTTGCCGGCGAGATGGAGCGGCCGCAGGCGGCGGCGGATCTCGGATTCGACGAAGGCCTTCAGCCGCTCCTCGACCGCGCGGCGCTGCCGGCTCTCGAGCAGGTCGTCCTGCAGCAGGCGGAGGCCGGGCTTGAGCGGCGTGTCGCCGGCCACCAGCATCGCGATCTCGGCGCCGTGCCAGGAGATGCGGCCCTTGAAGTCGAGCCGGAGATCACGGTCGGTCTCGGCCACCAGGTTGGCGACGCGGGCGGCGACCACCGGGTCGAGGATCCGCCTTGCCGCGGCGAGAAGTGCGCGGACCTCGTCGGGCTTGGCGTCATCGGCGCGCTGGAAATGCAGGCCGACCAGGCGGCCGACGGTATGGCCTTCGACGGTCACGCTGTCGTCGTCGTTGACCGCGCCCTCGATCTCGTCGCCGGAGCGCAGGCGCCGGTGCAGCACCGCATGGCGGCGATCGACGAAGCGCTGGGTCAGCGCCTGGTGCAAAGCTTCCGACAAGCGGTCCTCGATCGCCTGGGTGCGGCCTTGCCAGTGCTTGGGATCGGCGACCCAGTCGGCGCGGTGCGCGACGTAGCTCCAGGTGCGGATATGGGCGATGCGGCCGGTCAGCTGGTCGATGTCGCCGTCGACGCGGTCGAGCCGCGCCACCTGGTCGGCGACCCATTGGTCGGGCAGCTTGCCGAGCTTGGTGAGATGCCGGTAGAGCTGGCCGAGCAAGCGGATATGCGCGTCGGCCATCAGCTTCCTGAAGTCGGGGACCTGGCAGACCTCCCAGAGCAGCTCGACCCGCTCGCGCCCGACCGCAAGCTCGGCGAGCTCCGGATCCTTGGAGAGCAGCTCCAGCGCCTGATGGTCCTCGGCGCTGCCCTGGCGAATGAGACCGTCGACCGGCGGGCGTTCCTGGAGACTGCGCTGCAGGGTGATGACGCTGCGGAAATCCAGGCGCGAGTTGCGCCACATCAGATGGCGCAAGGGATCGAAGCGGTGATTCTCCACCGCCTCGACCACTTCGGGATCCATTGGACCCACTTCCGCCGTGGTGCCGAAGGTGCCATCGGCCATGTGCCGGCCGGCGCGGCCGGCGATCTGCGCGATCTCGGCCTTGGTCAGCGGCCGCGGCGTGATGCCGTCGAACTTGCGCAGCGAAGCGAAGGCGACATGCTGCACGTCCATGTTGAGGCCCATGCCGATCGCGTCGGTCGCGACCAGGTAGTCGACCTCGCCGGATTCGTAGAGCTCGACCTGGGCATTGCGGGTGCGGGGCGAGAGCGCACCCATGACGATCGCGGCGCCGCCGCGCTGCCGGCGGATCAGCTCGGCGATGGCGTAGACGTCGGCGGCCGAGAAGGCGACCGTCGCCGAGCGCGGCGGCAGGCGGGTCAGCTTCTTCGGCCCGACGTAGCTCAGCGAAGAGAAGCGCGGGCGCTGAATGAACTCCGTTCCCGGCACCAGGGCGCGGACCCAGCGCGCGGCCGTCTCCGCGCCCATGAACATGGTCTCTGACGATCCGCGGGCGTGCAGCAGACGGTCGGTGAAGATGTGGCCGCGCTCGCGGTCGGCGGCGAGCTGGATCTCGTCCACGCCGACGAAGGCCACCGGCTTGTCGAGCGGCATAGATTCGACCGTGCACATGAAATAGCGCGCCGAGCGCGGCAGGATCTTCTCTTCTCCCGTCACCAGGGCGACGGCATCCTTGCCTTTCGCCTTCACCACCCGCTCGTAGTTCTCGCGGGCGAGCAGGCGCAGGGGGAAGCCGATCATGCCGCTGGCATGACCGAGCATCCGCTCCATGGCGAGATGGGTTTTGCCCGTATTGGTGGGCCCGAGCACGGCGGTAACGCGCGGTGCGCTCCCGTTCATGCTCCCAATGTCGGGGCTAACTGCCTGGAATGCAAGGGTGCAGCGGTCCGAAACGCCGGTTTCACCGCGAAGCCGGATTCCTGTAAGGTCGGCGCCGCAACCGGAGGCCGCCCCATGCAGTCCCTCATCCTCGATCTTCGCTCCTATGCCGGCGTGCCTTATGCGCATGATCATCCGCATCACCAGGTGGTGCTGGCGCTGGAAGGCCAGCTCGAGATGGAAATCGGCGGCCGCGAGGGCCGGGTCGACCAGAGCCGCGGCGCGCTGGTGCCGGCGGGCATGCTGCATGCCTTCACCGGGGTCGGCCGGAACCGATTCGTGACCCTCGATATCGGCGAGACGTCGGACGCAGCACCCGCGCGCCTGCTTGGCACCGGCAAGCCCTTCTTCGCCATCTCGCGCGCGGTCGAGCACCTGCTGGCCTATGTCGGATCGCGCCGCGGCGCGCTCGGCGCCGATGCGGATCACCTGGCGCCGCTGCTGGCGGCGGCCCTGGCCGACACCGAAGCCGAAGTGCAGGCACCCGCGGCGGTGCTGAAGGCGACGGAATACATGCGCCGCGCCTATCCACGACCGATCACCTGCGCCGACGCGGCGAAGGTCGCCGGGATCAGCACGGCGCATCTCCACGGCCTGTTCAAGCAATGGCTGGGTGTCACCCCCGGCCGCTATCTCGGCGAGATCCGGCTGGATCGCGCCCGCGACCGGCTGACCGCGAGCGCCGAGCCGATCGTCGAGATCGCGCTGGGAGTCGGCTTCAGCGAGCAGAGTGCCTTCACCCGCGCCTTCCGCCGCCGCTTCGGCGAATCCCCGGCCGCCTATCGGCGCAAACTGGACTCTGGGCACAAGCCGCAATAGTCCGGGTCAAGCCAGGCGCCGCGCCCTGCGCTATAGGCGGGCATCGCATTCATGGAGCACGCCATGCGCCTCACCGATTTCAAGGTCCTGACCTTCGACTGCTACGGCACGCTGATCGACTGGGAGAGCGGCATCCTCGCCGCGTTGCGGCCGCTGCTCAAACTCCGGGGCGGCGAAGTCGAAGACAATGAAGTCCTTGAGTTGTATGCGCGCTATGAGTCAGCGATCGAAGCCGACGAGCCAACTCTCAATTATCGCAAGGTCCTCGCCAAAGCCTGTGAGGGACTAGCGCTTGACTTGGTAGAACCTGTCACCGAGGCTGAAGCGGCGCGCTTCGGGAACTCCGTACCCGACTGGCCGGCCTTTGCAGACTCTGCAGCTGCGTTGGCGTACCTGAAGCAACATTACAAGCTGGTCATCCTCTCAAATATCGACCGTGCAAGCTTTGCCGAGAGCAACAAGAAGTTGGGCGTCACCTTCGATGCGATCTGCACCGCGGAGGACATCGGCTCCTACAAGCCCGACAAGCGCAACTTCGACTTCGCTCTCAAGGTCGTGAAGGAGAAGCTCGGCTTCGAACCGAAGGACATCCTTCACACCGCGCAGAGCCTGTTCCACGATCACCAGATGGCGAAGCAGATCGGCCTTGCCACCAACTGGATCGACCGCCGCATGGGCAAGAGCGGCAGCGGCGCCACCGCGCCGGTCGAAGGTGTCACGACCGACTTCCACTTCCCCAGCATGGCCGCCTTCGTCGAGGCGCATCGGAAGGAATAGCCCGCACCTTTACGGACCGCGCCAATTCGGAGGGCGGAAAATCCGCATCAACCCTTTGATGCGCAACGCCCTTTGCCGCGCGGGAGAGACCAAGGCCATATTTGCCCTGGTAAAGGCCCTGTAAAGGTTCCGGGCCTTCTTATCCTGTCTGTGCCGGGTCTGCGATGCGGTGCAGCATGCCCGGGGCATCGCGTCGGGCGGGACGTTCGATGCCGCATTCACCATTTCAAACAGCGCAGCGATTATACCACGAACATCGTCGCGAGTCTCCGCCGCCGCGCCTGAGGTGACGTAAGAGATTTTGTGTCAGGGCAAGGAAGGGGTACTCCAGATGTGAACTGCCAAGCACACAAGAGGAGCACCCCCATGCCACAGCAAGCTGCGACGATCACGAGTTTACCACTGGCTTTTG
>NZ_JAYRKD010000012.1:0-146025 GCF_041905885.1 Dongia sp.
CGGTAGCTCGTCAGGCTCATAACCTGAAGGTCGCAGGTTCAAATCCTGCTCCCGCAACCAACCTCTTCCTCCATACGCGCAACAAGCAAAACGCCCCGTTCCCTCACAGGACGGGGCGTTTTGCTTTTGCGACGAGCTTCAAAGATCAGTCGGCGGCCTGCAGTGCCGGCTTGATGCCATCCGCGATCTCGCCGGCGATCGCGGCTTCGACGGCGATCAGATCCGGGCCGGTGAGCGTGCGCTCGGCATTCCAGGACCAGAGATAGCGGCCGGTCTCGGATTCCGCCAAGGCGGCGGAGATGTAGATCTTGCCGCCGATGGTGGTGGCCGAACCGGAGAGAACGAAGTCCGGCTTGACCGTGCCGAGCCCTGTGGCGCCTTGCCCCAGCACCGAGACCGCGTCATGCGGCGACAGCCGGCCGATCAGCTCGGCGGTGATGCCGCGCGCAACGAAGGCCTGGGCGTCGCCGGCGCCGGTCTCGAACGGCTGGATCAGAATCGAAGGGCCATTCAATGCCAGCTTGGCGCGGCCGACGGCACCGTCGACCATGACGGGCAGCAGCCAGCCGAGCATCAGCAGCAGCAGCGCCGCCAGCGACGCGATCCACCAGATCGGCGGTTTGCGCATCGACAGGATTCGCCGGCGCGCGATCGGCGCCGGCAGGGCGCCGGCCATGCGCAGGCTCTCACCGTCGAAGGACGGCGCCGGTTCGAGCTCGGCATAGCTGAAGCTGGCGACGTAGGACCCCTTTGGGATCTCGATCCGCATCGCGTCGGCCTTGCCGGCGGTCAGGTAGTAGTGCTCGAGCGCGCGCCGCAGGCGGCTCGCCTCGATCCGCACGATCGGGTCGGTCTGCGGGTCGAAATCGTCGGTCCGGTCGAAGGCGGTCAGGGCGACGTTGTAGGCTTTGATCCGGTCGCCGCGCCCGGCCAGGGTCTCCTCGACGATATAGGCCAGGAAGCGCCGGTTGCGGTCGGAGATGGCGAGCGCCTCGTTGTGCAGCAGCGTCTCGAGATGGGCGCGCACCTCGGCTGCCGTCGGCTGCGGCAGGCGCGAAGTCGCGCTGTGCTGTGACGATCGGGCCATCGCGGCCGGTCCCCGATTTACCGAATTGCCCAGGATGCGTTTCCCGCATCCCGGTGTCGAACTATAGCCCTCGCTCCCCGGAAAGGCCCGATGGGCTAAGGTCCAATAGCCAAACCGGTTTTCCGGACCGGAGCCGGGCCGCGGCGCGTGCCCGGTTGTTACGGTAACGTACTTCGGCCCGCGGCCCGGCCGCCCTTGAATGCATCCCAAGGGATCGGAGGGGGATCGGAGGGACCGCGCGCGTGTCATCGATCGTGCCGAATATCGCCAGGATCCGCCGGCTGTTCCCGGAACGGGCCGAGGAGATTCCGCGCCTGGCGCTGCGCAACGACGCGTTCCGGACCATCTGCGAGGATTTCGGCATGGCGCTCGAGGCGCTGCGGCGGCTCGAGCTCCGCAACCATCCGATGGACCTCGAGAAGATCCTCGAGTACCGCGCCTTGATCCGGGATCTCGAGCGGGAGCTGCGCGACGAGCTCGCGCGCATTCCGCTCTCCGCCGACTTGAACGCAAGAACCGAAGGGAAACCCGCATGACCGCTCTGCTGAGGCCGGAGGACTTGAGGAAGATCTCCGACGACGAGGACATGGCGAAGGCCAAGAAGGCCATGGAGCGCCAGCGCAAGGACGACGAGGAGCAAGCCGGCCTGCGCGAGATCTTCATGTCGCGCGACATCCATCCCGAAGCCGTGGCGCGGGTCAACGCGGCGGTGCGCCGGGCGGCGGAGCAGGGCAATCGCCAGCTGCTGGCGGTGACCTTTCCCGCGAGCTACTGCAACGACAAGGGACGGCGCATCAACAATCTCGAAGCGGACTGGCCGGATTCGCTCGAGGGCTTCGCCAAGAAGGCCTACGAGTTCTACATGGCCCAGTTGAAGCCGCTCGGCTTCAAGCTGAACGCCCAGGTGCTCGACTATCCCGGCGGCATGCCCGGCAATATCGGGCTCTATCTGACCTGGGGCTGACCGCCGCTGCATCCGCCGTCAATTACCGTAACGAACGCTGCCGGGAGGGTCGCGATGGCCAAGGGTGACGGGGGCAGGAAGGCCGCCGCCAAGAATGAGAAGCCGGCCAAGGAAGGGCCGACGCGCAAGGAATACGACGCCGCGCTCTACAAGCTGCATGTCGAGCTGGTGAAGGTCCAGGAATGGGCGAAGGCGACCGGCGCCAAGATCTGCGTCGTGTTCGAGGGGCGCGACGGGGCGGGCAAGGGCGGCACGATCAAGGCGATCACCGAGCGCGTCAGCCCCCGGGTGTTCCGGGTGATTGCCCTGCCGGCGCCGACCGAGCGCGAGAAGTCGCAGATGTACATCCAGCGCTACCTGCCGCATCTGCCGGCGGGCGGCGAGGTCGTGATCTTCGACCGCAGCTGGTACAACCGCGCCGGGGTCGAGCGGGTGATGGGCTTCTGCACCGAGGCCCAGGCCAAGGCTTTCCTCAAGGTGGTGCCGGCGGTCGAGAAGGCGATCGTCGAATCCGGAATCATCCTGGTCAAATACTGGCTGGAGGTGGGCGAGGAAGAGCAGACCCGGCGCCTAAAGGCACGGGTCGATGACGGGCGCAAGATCTGGAAGCTCTCGCCGATGGACATGAAGTCGTACAGCCGCTGGTACGATTACTCCCGCGCCCGCGACGACATGATCCAGGCCAGCGATACGCCCTGGGCGCCCTGGTATGTCGCGCATTCCGACAACAAGCGCCGCGCCCGGCTCAATATCATCTCCCATTTCCTCAATCTCATTCCCTACAAGGACGTGGCGCGGGAGAAGATCAAGTTCCCGAAGCGCCAGAAGCGCGGCGACTACCGGGAGTCCAACTACAGCTTCAAGAAGATCCCGGAACGGTTCTGAAACCCACCGCCGGCCGGGGCGCCGCGCTGGTTTGACAGAACTAAGACGACCGGTCATATTGGAATGCATGGCGCGGCCGGGCAAGAAGTCGGAGCTGGTGGAGGCGGGGCTTAACCTGCTGCACCAGCGCGGGTTTTCGGCGGCCAGCGTGGCCGACATTGCCGCCGCGGCGCGCGCGCCCAAGGGCTCGTTCTACAATCACTTTGCGAGCAAGGACGATTTCGGCAGCGCCGTGCTCGACCTCTATTTCGCCGAAGCCCGCACCGCACTCGCGGAGACGCTGCAGGTCGAGGGGCGGCCAGGACTGGCGCGTCTGCGGACTTATTTCCTGCGGCTGCGGAAATACGTGGGGCAGGACGACTACGCGCGCGGCTGCCTGATCGGGAATATCAGCGCCGAAGTCGCCGCGGTCAGTCCGGCCACGCGCGCACAACTCGCGCATTTGATCCGCGAGTGGACCGGCGCGATTTCCGCCTGCCTGGAAGAAGGCCAGCGCGACGGCAGTGTCCGCATGGATGTCGCGGCGCATGACCTCGCGGTCCTGCTGCTGGATGCCTGGCAGGGCGCCTTGCTGCGGGCCAAGGTCGAACGCAAGCCGGCGGCGCTCAACACCTTCATCGAGGTGCTGTTGCCGCGGTTGGCCGAGAGGCCGTCCGGCCGATGAAGCTGGAGCCACTGCGGACTGAGGACCTCGACCGGCTCGAGCCGCTCTGGCTCGGGCTGCACGCGCATCACCGGCGCGTGGCGCCGCAGCTTGCACCTTTCGTGGACGACGCGCTGTCCTGGGCCAGCCGCAAGCGTCAATACGCCGAGGTGATGGCGGGAAACTGGTTCGGCTTCCTGGCGCGCGACGGCGCGGCGGATGTCGGCTATCTGCTCTGCGCCGAGCGGCCGATGCAGTGGAACGCCACGTTCGACGTGCCGGCCACACTTTGGGAGCTGGTGACGATCACCCTCAGGGACGACCATCGCGGCCGGGGGATCGGCGGCCGGATGCTGGCGGCGATGGAGGAGCATATCCAGGCCAGTGGCGTGCAGAGCCGGCTGATCGGCGTCATCCCCGACAACCGCGCGGCGGTGGCGCTCTATCGGGCGCGCGGCTACCGGTCGACCTGGCTGATGCTCACGCGCTTCCAGCGCCCGCTGCCCGTGCCGCCAACTGTGGGCGGGGCTTCGATCAGGTCGCTGCCGGTGGACGAGGTTGATCGGCTGAAAGCGCTGTGGCTGGCGCTGCACCACCATCATCAGGCAGTGTCGCCGGAGCTCGGTCCCTTCGTGCCGGACGCGGTGTCCTGGCCGGTGATCCGCGACCTCGTCGCCGAGAACGCCGCGCATGGGCTGCTGTTCGGCGCCTTCGACGGCGACCGTCTGACCGGTTTCGCCAGCGCTGCCGTCTATGATGTGCGGACCCTTCCATCCTATTCCGATACCTGGCGGACAGGGGAGCGGGTGGGCGAAATCAAGTTCCTGAGCGTTGCGCCCGCCGAACGGGGTCGGGGGATCGGCGCAGCGCTTACCCAAGCCGTCGATCGTGCCTTGGCCGCGCGGGGCGTGGAGGATGTCTTCGTCGGCGCGATCGCGCCCAACGCCGGCGCCATCCGCTTCTATGAGGCGCGCGGCTTTCGTCCGGCCTGGCTGGAGCTGACGCAGTTCTGACCGGCGTCAACCATAGGCCTCTTCGACCCAATAGGCGGAGAGCAGCATGTTGGTCTTCTTGCCGTCATCCGAGAGCGGCAGGATGATCTGCTCGTACTGGAGATGCCGGCCGTCGCGCTTGGTGAAGGCCGCGCGCAGATATTGCGGCTTGCATTGTCCGGCGGCCCGCTCGACGAAGCGCATGAGCTCGTCGTGCACCGCGTCGAGATCGACCTCCTCGCCGAACTTTCCAGTGACCTCCTCGCCATAGGCGGCGACCAGCGCGCTGCCGAACAGGCGCGCGCGGAAGCGTGGCGGGTCGCCGACGACGTCGATCAGCAGGATGTCCGGCAGCAGGTCGCGCAGCTCCGCGGGATCGATCGCCGACTTGGGCGGCGCCGGCCGGTCACCCTTCTTGCCCTCCCAATAGGCCTGCAGCCGCTTCAGGGTTGCGGCCTCGGGAGCCGGCAATTCAATGACGAAAGTCGGCTCCATTTCAGCCCCGGAATATCCGCGAAAAGAATGAGTTTCGGCGATCACTGTCGGGGTCGCGTTGACTTGGATCAATTGTGCCAATCGCTAGCTTTTCATCCCACTGGTTTCATATGGGCCAGCAGGATGTGGTCGCAGGCCAGCACGGTCTCGCCGCGCTGATTGAGGACGCGGATGGTCTCGACGATCTTGCCGAAGCCCGCCCGCTTGGGATCGGGCTCCTTCTCGGTCACCTTCAGCACGGTGTGGATCGTGTCGCCGATGAAGACCGGCTTGGGGAACCTGAGGCGTTCGTAGCCGTAGGTGAAAGCCTGCGGGTTGATCTCGCTGGCGGTCAGGCCGATGCCGATCGCGAAGGTCATGGTCCCGTGGGCGATGCGCTGGCCGAACTCGGTCGATTTCATGAACTCGGCGTCGAGGTGATGCGGGAAGAAATCGCCGCTATGGCCGGCATGGACCACGAAGTCGGTCTCGGTGATGGTGCGGCCATGACTGATCCGCTCCTCGCCGATCGCATAGTCCTCGAAGTAGCGCGGGCGCGTGTGCATGGGAATGATCCTAGCTGAAACTGGCAGCGAACAGCTTGTTCAAATCAGCGATCACGCCCGGCGCTGCTTCGTGGGCCTGCAGCGCGGCGCGCAGCCGTTCGGCGGCCTGGTCCTGGAATCGCATGTAGCCGTTGTGGCGCGGCCGCACCCAGGCGGCGTCGAGCGTGGTGCGGGTCCTGGCGTAGAAGTCGTCCACCGGCGCGTTCACGTCGGGCGAAGCCCAGGCCGCGGCATGGCCCGGCTGCCCGCCGGCGGCGGCATAAGCCCCGCTCTGCACTTCCGCGCCGGCCAGCCAATAGGCGAAGTCGATGGCCGCGTCGCGCTGGGCGGAACGCGCCGAGACCGCGATGCCGGTCCCACCCAAGGCCGACCCGATCGGCCCGTTGTTTCCTGCGGCCGGAATATCGGCGAAGGCGATGCGGGCCGGGCGGAAGCCCGCGCGGGCATAGGACACGTAGCCGTAGGTCAGCGGCACGCAGGCGATCGGCGAATCCAATTGCGCCATCTGCTCGTAGACGGCGATCGGGTCCTGCTCGAAGCAGGCTGGATCGACATGGGCGGCGAGTGCGGCGAGATGATCGTAGGCTTCGGCGCCGTCGTTGCTGGCGATGAGCTGCGAACCGGTGACCGCACAGGGATGACCCAGATTTCCGGCCAGGGTGAAGAAGGCCATCAGCACATGCGGTGGCCGCAAGGGCAGGGCGACCGCGCCGCGCCGGGCGAGATCAAGCAGCTCTGACCAGGTCGTGAGCGGCGCCGAGAGGCGTTCCGGTCGCCAGGCCTGGACCTGGGCCGCGGCATCGATCGGGAAGCCCCATTGCCGGCCTTGCCAGTGATAGCTCGGATAGGATTGGCCGAGGCTGCCTTGACTCAGCGCGGCGCAGGCGGCTTTGCGGCCGGGGAGGTCGAGCGGGGCGAGGCAGTTCTCCGCGGTGATTTGGCCGACATGCGGATGGTCGATGACGATGAGATCGTATTCGCGCGCCAAGGTCTCGACCGGGAAGGATTCGAAATCCTGCAGCGAGCGCTGGTCCCAGGTGACGGCAACGCCGGTCTGTTCCAGCCAGAGTTTCCCGCAGGCGACCATCGGGTCATAGCCGCGCGGATGACGCCAGGTCATGCCCTTGAGGGTGATCATCAGAGCCCGAACTCGGCGCGGATCCTGGCGTTATGCTCGCCGATCCGGGGTGCGGCGCGCGAGACCGGCGGCCTGGCGCCGTTGATGCTCAAGGGCGACCGGGTGGTGCGGATCCGAACGCCGTCTTCGCGCTCCACGGTCTGCAGCATGTCGAGGGCGCGGAAGCCATCGCTCTGCATGAGCTCGCGCCAGTCCAGCACCTTGGCGCACCAGATGTCGGCCGGCTCCAGGATCGCCAGCCAATACGCGACGCCATGTTCCGCCGCGCGGCGGGCGATGATCCGCTTGATCGCGTCGCGTTCGGTGAACCAGCTTTGCGGGTCGGCGGCGTAGGGTGCCAATTCCGCGATCTGCATCAGATCCATCAGCTTGGAGATCGGGGTCATGGCGATGGCGATATAGCCGTCGCTCGCCGTATAGACGCCGTAGGGCGCGGAGAGGTAGGCGTGCGCGCTGCGGAATGTGGCGCGCTTCGGCAACCGTCCGCCGTCGTTCAAATGCGTGGTCAGGACCTCGAACTGGAAGTCGACCAGCGCTTCCAGGAGGCTGGTCTGGATATGCGCGCCCTTGCCGGTGGTGCCGCGGCGAACCAGGGCGGCAAGAATGCCCTGCGCGACATCGGCGCCGGCCAGCATGTCGGCGACCGCGAGGCCGAAGGGCACCGGGCCCTGATCCTCATCGCCGTTCAGCCACATCACGCCGGACCGCGCCTGGGCCAGCAGGTCCTGGCCCGGCCGGTCGACCCAGGGGCCATGCTCGCCATAGCCGGTGATGCTGGCATAGACGATGCGCGGGTTGATCTTCTGCGCCTGTGCATAGTCGAGGCCGAGGCGCTCGATCACGCCGGGACGGAAGTTCTGGATCAGTACGTCGGCCTTCGAGACGAGCTGCTTCAGCGCGGCGAGGTCGTCCAGCTTCTTGAGATCGAGGGCGAGGCTCTCCTTGTTGCGGTTGATCGCATGGAACAGGGTGGAATCCCCGCCGATCTCGGTGTCGCTCAAATAGAGCCGGCGGCAGAGATCGCCGCCGTCGGGCCGCTCGACCTTGATGACCCGGGCGCCGAGGTCCATCAACCGCAAGGCCGCATAGGGTCCGGAAAGGAACTGGCTGAGGTCGAGGACGACCAAGCCGGCAAGCGGGGGATCGTAGGACATCGTCAAGCTTTCGGTGTGGTCGGCACCGGCGTGGCCGCTGCGGCGCTGGAGGTGAAGCAGGCCTCGACCAGCGCCATCGTGTGCCAGGCATCTTCGACGGAAGAGATGAGGTGCGGGTCTTCGCCGGCAACAAAGCGCTGCAGGTTCGACATCTTGCTGACGAAGGCGTGCGGGAACCAGCCGCCCTCAAGCGGGATCTGGGTCCAGTCGCCGCCGCGCTGCCCGATCCAGAGCTCGTCGGGCTCGCCTTTGGGGTAGTTCAGCAGGACGCCCATCTTCACCACCGCGACGCCGCGGTCGCCTTCGAAGCGGAAGGTGGAATCCTGGAAGCGCCGGCCGAAATCATGGTCGTGGTTGATGGAGAGCGTGCAACGCACGTCCTTTCCGTAGTCGAGGATCGCCGAGGTGCGGGTCTGCGCCATGTCGGACAGGGGATGGCCCATGGTCCGAGCATAGACGCCGGTCGGGTTGCCGAGCAGGGCGCGGATGAAGTCGAAATAGTGGATCGAATGCACCGCGATCTCGATCCGCGGCAGGCCCTTCAGGAAGGGAAAGAGATGCCAGGGCGTCAGGATGTTGAGATGGATTTCGACATCGATCAGCCGGCCGAGCAGGCCGCGCTCCAGCGCGTCCGCCAAGGCCAGCATCATCGGCGCGAAGCGGAGCTGGAAGTTGACCGCGGCGGTGAGCCTGCGGTCGCGCGCGAGCTTCAGGATGCGCGACGCCTCATCGAGATCGCGGCCCATCGGCTTCTGGATCAGCGCAGCGGAGCCTGGGGGCAGGGCGCTCAGCACATCGAAATGTGCGGCGGGCGGGGTGGCGAGATCGAACACGGCGTTCTCGACGGCGGCGGCTTCCGCCAGACTCGCGAACGCCTTCAGTCCCCACTTCGCGGCCAGTGCCTCGGCGCGGGCGCGGTCGATGTCGAAGATGCCGGCAACCGGGAACTCGGCCAGGCGATAGGCGGGGAGATGGGCGTCGTTGACGATGCCGCCGGCGCCGATGATGACGAGCGGGCGCGGCCGGCTTGGCCTCGGCCAAGCCTGACGCAGGTTCGGGACTGGCGAATTGCCCAAGGAATCCTCCCAGCTCGGCGCGACGGCCGTTCTTATTTAAATCAAATATTCATGCATAAAGCATTGAGGCAAGGCGAAATCGCCTCCCGACCGATCTGCCTTCGGCCCTTCAGTCGGTGTGGAAGACGTCCTCCATTTCAGCCCACCATTCGCCGGGCTTGCGCGTCTCGAGTGGCAGCTGCATCGGCTCGCAGATCACCCACCATTCCTGGGTCTTGGGGTCGGCGGCCATCTTCGCCATGTCCGCTTTGAAGTCGGTGCCGTGGTATTCGAAATAGGCGAACAGCAGGTTCTCCGGCTCCTTCAAGTAGATCGTGTAGTTCTTGATGTTGCAGCGGGCGATCGTGGCCAGCACTTCCGGCCAGACCGCGGCGTGGATGCGTTTATACTCGGCGATCTGGTCGGCCTTGATGCCGAGGACGAAGCCCATGCGTTTCATCGAAACCCCTCAGTTGAGACGATAGATTCGGCGCGCGTTGCCGTTCAGCAACTTCGCCTGATTGCTCGCGCTCTCGCCGGCGATGATCGCGCGGGTGGCAGCGACCCAGCGGCCGAGATCGGCGATCAAGGTGCAGACCGGCCAGTCGCTGCCCCAGACCACGCGGTCCCAGCCGAAACTCTCGATCACGTGCTCGACGAAGGGGCGCAAGTCATCGACGGTCCAGTTCTGCTCGGCATAGGCGACCACGCCGGAAATCTTGCAGGCGACGTTGGGCTCGGCGGCAAGTGCCGCGATATCGACGCGCCAGGGATCCAGCGCACGCTCCTTCACCGCAGGCACGCCGCAATGGTCGAGGATGAACTGCACTTCGGGACAGGCGCGGGCGATGCGCAAGGCTTGCGGCAACTGCCGCGCCAGCACGCAGAGGTCGAAGCTCAGCCGGTGCGCGGCGAGACGCTGCAGATTCGCGGTGAAGAGCGGCGCCTGGCTGAGCTCGTCGGGCGAGGTGTGTAGGATGCGGCGCAGGCCCTTGACCTTGGGATTCTGCGCGAGCTTCTCCAGCTGCGCGGGGAAGTCCCGGCTCTCCGGCCGGCAGGACGCAATCGCCGCGACCACGGACCCGCCGAGCGATGTCACGAAGTCGGTTTCGCGCAGCTGGTCGGCTTCCACGACATCGACTTCCATATGGATCGACTGGGCGATGCCGGCGGCTTCGGCCTGTGGCCGATAGGTCTCGAGCGTGAAGTCGCGGTTGAGCGGCGTCACATCGCCGAGCCAGGGATAGGAGAAGCGCTCGCGGTAGACGAGATGCAGATGCGTGTCGATGATCGGCGTGGGCATGCACGTCCTATGGTTCGGCGCCGCCGGCGTTGGCGGAGATGGCGGCGCCGCTGGCAACCAGGTGCTTCAATACCGCCTGCTGATCGGGCGAGTTGCTGTCCAGGCGCTGCACATAGGGGCAGGTCATGGCGGCGATGATGCTGCCATGCGGCCCCAGGATCGGCACCGCGAGGTTGACCACGCTCGGCGTCTGCCGGCTTTCCATCTGCTCGTAGCCGCGCTTCACGATGTCGGCGAGGCGGGCTTCGAGATCGGCGGGCCGGGTCTCGAGCGGCAGCATCTCGTGCTCCTCGGCCATCAGCTTGCGCTCGCCCGGCGTGGCATAGGCCAGCAGGATATGGCCGGAGCCAGTGTCGAACAGGCCGACCCGCGCGCCGACCCGGACCGCGATGCCCCAGTAGCTGGGCGAATCCACCTGGGCGACCACGATCACCTCGCCGCGGTCATAGACGGCGATATGGCAGGCCTGGCCGGCGGCGCGCGCGAAGTCGCGCAGCACCGGCATCGCCTGGCTGACCAGGCGCCGCATCGGCGCGTGGCGGTGGGCGAGGGCGAAGAGCTTCAAGGTGAGCTCATAACGGTCGGTCGTGGTGCGCGCGATGTAGCCGCGCCGCACCAACCGGTCGAGCATGCGGTAGATCTCGTTCGGCGAGCGGCTGAGCGCCTTGGCGATCTCGGCTTGCGAGAGTCCTTCCTCGGTTTCCGCCAGCAATTCGAGAATATCGAGGCCCTTGTCCAGAGCCGGCGCACGATAGCGCTCCTCGACCTCGTCGAAGGCCATCTGTCCCTCTCCCCGCCGGTCCGTTGCGGCGTCGATTGCGCCGTCAGGAGCCTTTCTCGTTATTAGAGAAAAGAGACTTCAGCTATGAACGCCAGTCAACCCATTTTCGCTCAATAGATGACGGGTTCCGGGACGGGAGCGCCGAACGCGGTCTCCAGGAAGTCGAAGTCGCAGCCTTCGTTGGCTTGGCGGATATGCTTGGCGAACATCCAGCCATAGCCGCGCTCGAAGCGCGGCGGCGGCGGGGTCCAGGCGGCGCGGCGCTTGGCCAGTTCCGCGTCCGAGACTTCCATGCTGATCGAGCGCGCCGGGACATCAACCGAGACGATGTCGCCGGTCCGCAGCAAGGCCAGCGGACCGCCGATATAGGCTTCCGGCGCCACATGCAGGATGCAGGCGCCGTAGCTGGTGCCGCTCATCCGCGCGTCGGAGAGGCGCAGCATGTCCTTGACGCCCTGCTTCAAGAGCTTCTTCGGCATCGGCAGCATGCCCCATTCCGGCATGCCCGGGCCGCCATGCGGCCCGGCGTTGCGCAGCACCAGGATATGCTCCGGCGTGACGTCGAGATTCTCGTCATCGACCGCGGCCTTCATCGACGGATAGTCGTCGAACACCAAAGCCGGGCCGGAATGTTTCCGCAAATGCGGTGCGCAGGCGCTCGGCTTGATGACGCAGCCGTCAGGCGCCAGATTGCCTCTCAGCACCGCCAGCGCACCTTCGTCGTAGATCGGGTTGTCGATCGGGCGGATGACGTCGTCGTTGAAGACGCCGGCGCCTTCGATGTTCTCGCCCAGGGTCTTGCCGGTGACGGTCAAGGCGCCGAGATGCAGCTTGTCGCGGATCCGGTTCAGCAGGCCGGGCAGGCCGCCGGCGTAGAAGAAATCCTCCATCAGGTATTGGTCGCCGCTCGGCCGGATGTTGGCGATGACGGGAATGATCCGGCTCGCCTTCTCGAAGTCGTCGAGGCCGATCGGAATGCCGGCGCGGCGGCCCTGGGCGATCACATGGATGATGGCGTTGGTCGAGCAGCCGAGCGCCATTGCGGTGCGGATCGCATTCTCGAATGCCGCGCGGGTCAGGATCTTCGCCGGCGTAAGATCCTCCCAGACCATCTCGACGATGCGCCGGCCCGAGGCCGAGCACATGCGGATATGATTGACGTCGGCGGCGGGAATCGAGGAGGCGCCGGTCAGCGACATGCCGAGCGCCTCGGCGATCGACATCATGGTGGCGGCGGTGCCCATGGTCATGCAGGTGCCGTGGCTGCGCGCGACACCGGCCTCGACGCCCTCCCACTCGGTCTTGCCGATGCGTCCGGCGCGGCGCTCGTCCCAGTATTTCCAGACGTCGGAGCCGGAACCGAGCACCGTGCCCTGCCAGTTGCCGCGCAGCATCGGTCCGGCGGGGACGTAGATCGCGGGCAGGCCGGCGCTGGTGGCGCCCATCAGCAAAGCGGGTGTGGTCTTGTCGCAGCCGCCCATCAGCACGACGCCGTCCACCGGGTGCGAGCGGATCAGCTCCTCGGTGTCCATCGCCAGCATGTTGCGATAGAGCATGGTGGTCGGCTTCACGAAGATCTCGGCGAGCGAAATCGCCGGGAGCTCGACCGGGAAGCCGCCGGCCTGCAGCACGCCGCGCTTCACATCATCGACCCGGGTCTTGAAATGGGCGTGGCAGGGATTGATGTCGGACCAGGTGTTGATGATGGCGATGACCGGCTTGCCGGCCCATTCGGTGGCGGCATAGCCCATCTGCATCGCCCGCGAGCGGTGGGTCGAGGAGCGAAGGTCGTCGGGCGCGAACCAGCGCGCGCTGCGAAGCTGATCAGGAGACTTGGGCTTGCTCATGTTCCGGTCCGGTGTGTTCTGGATATCCATCCATAGCACGGCACCGGGTGGTTACAGCAGGTACTTGATGTCCGCGGAGAATGTCGGGAAGGCGTAGACCATGTCGCGCAACCGGGCCGCGGGCGTTTTCTGCGCCATGGCCAGCGCCAAGAAGTGGATCAATTCCTCACCGGCATGGCCGAAGATATGGGCGCCGAGGATCAGGTCCGCATCCTCGTCGATGACCAGCTTGGCCCAGGCCTTGGGCTCGGCATAGGTCCGCGCCGAGATCCAGCCCGACATGTCGGTGCTACGCACCTTGATCCTGCGTCCCGACTCCTTTGCCTTGGCCTCGGTCAGGCCGACGCTGGCGAGCGCCGGGATGGTGTAGACGCAGGAAGGGATGCTGGCATAGTCGGGCTGATGTTTTGGTCCCTCGACGATGTTGCGGCCGACCAAATTGCCTTCGTAGGTCGCGAGCGGTGAGAGCTGGGGCGAGCCGGCAAAGGCATCGCCGCAGATGTAGACATTCGGGTTGGAGGTCGAGCGGAGGAAGGCATCGGTCTTGACCCTGCCTTTATCTGTCTCGACCTGTCCTGCGCCGAGATCGAGCCCGTCGATATCGGCGACCCGGCCGGCGCCGTTGACGACACGATCGGCTTCGACATCGTGCTCCTTTCCGTCCTGCTCGAACACGACGCGAAAACGGGCGCCTTTCTTTTCGATCCGCTTGACGGTGACGCTGGTACGGACCGAGACGCCGATGCGCTCGGTTTCGGCGCGCAGTTGGTCGACCGCGTCGGTGTCGAGGGCCGAGAGCAGGCGCGGCAGGGTCTCCAGGATCGTCACAGTGGCGCCGGCGCGGGCATAGACATGGCTGAACTCCAGCGCGATGACACCGCCGCCGATGAAGACAACTTCGCCGGGGAGATTGCGGTCGCTCAACACGGCGTCGGAGGTAACAAGGTGCTCGGCGCCGGAGATCGGCAGGTCGCGCGGCTTTGAGCCGGTGGCGATCACGATGGTCTTGGCCTCGAGGATGCGGCCGTCAAGATTCACGCGGTTCGGCCCGGCGAATTTGGCGTGGCCCCGCAACACGGTGACGCCGCGATCCCGCATGGATTTCTCCAGATTCTGGGGGATCGGTCGGATCATCTCCTGCTCCCGGTCGATCAAGGCACCCCAATCGAGCTTCGGCTTGTCGACCGAGATGCAATGCGTCTTGGCATGGGCGATCTCATCGAGCGCATGAGCGGCGGCAACCAGCACCTTCTTCGGCGTGCAGCCGCGGTTGGGACAGGTGCCGCCGAGCTCGCGGGGCTCGATCAGCGCGACCGAGAGTCCAGCCTTGCGGGTCGCGACGGTGACGCCCAAACCGGCATTGCCGCCGCCGATGATCACCACGTCGAATGACGAGGAAGACATCACATGCGCTCCTCCGCGGGTGAGGGGGTGCGTATCATCGGCGCTGCCGCCGGGTCGCGCAAGGCGCGCGGCGCGACCAGGCCGAAAGCGAGCAGAGCGGCCAACCCAAGCGCCAGGCCGATGCCGAGCACGCAGGCCGGCCAGCCGAATAGGTCGAATACCTGGCTGAGAACGGCGCTGCCCACCAGGCCGCCGAGAAAGTAGCTGGCGAGATAGAGTCCGCCGGCAGCGCCGCGATCGCCGGTCGCCGCGCGCCCGACAAAGCCGGTGGCGGCGGCCTGGGCGAGGAAGGTGCCGACGCCGACAAGAGCGAGGCCGACCAGGATCGGAGCGAGCGTGGCGCCCAGCAAAAGGGGAAGGCCGAGAGCAGCTACGATCAGCGCGCTCCAGAAAGTCGGGCGGGTGCCGAAAAGCTGGACGGCGCGACCGGCGAGCGGCGTGGTGAGGATCGACGGCAGGAAGACGAAGTAGACCAGGCCTATCTGCATCGGGCTGACCGCCAGAGGTGCCTGCACCAGCACGAAGTTCACGTAAGTGAAGGTCCCGATGAAGGCGAAGAGGATGAGAAACCCGATCGCGAAGGCGACCCGCAAAGCGGGATTGCGGAGATGCTCGAGCGGCGCAAAGCGCATGCCGTCCGCGGCAGGCATCGGCTCGGTGCGACGGAGACTGGAGAAGGCCAGCGCAGCGCCGGCCAGGTTCAGTCCGGCAAAGAGCATGAAATTGGCCGAGAGGCCGAGATGGTCGGCAACGGCCGCCGATATGAGGCGGCCGAAGAGATTGCTGGCGACATTGCCGGTGATGTAGGCGGCGAAAGCGCTCCCCGAGGCCCGCGCGCTGCAATTCTCGGCGAGATAGGCCAGCGTCAGGGTGAAGGCCGTGGACATCAGCAGCCCTTGGACCACCCGCAGCGTTGTGAAAATCGCAAGGTCCGGCGCGATGGAGAGCAGGGCGGTCGGAATCGAAAGCAGCAGAAGGCTCAGCACCACGCCTTTGCGGCGGTCGATGCGGCGGCTGAACAGCGAGACTGCGATCCCGGCGACCGCCATGCCGAAGGTGCTGGCATTGACGGCCAGGCCCATGGCGGCCGGGCTGACGCCGTAATGCGTCACCAGCGCCGGCAGGATCGCCTGGGTGGCGAATAGATCGACCAGGGTGAGAAAGGCGATCAGGCCGATCACGATATTGCGGAAGCTGTCTTGGCGCATGTCATGCCTCAAAAAGAAGCGGCGTGATGCCGGTGTGGGGTGGACCGGCATCACGCCTCGTGGAAGGACGCCCCTCGTTGGAGACAGGTGGGGCCGGGCGTCCTTACATGTTCATATCCATCGCATCGTGCAGGATGTCGGCGGAGATCAGCGCCACCGGCTTCTTGCTCATGTTCTTCCACCAGTGCTTCAGGTCGGCGTCGCGCGAGCTGTCGCCGGCTTTGTGCACGATGCCGGTCTTGCAGTCGCTGGCGAACTCGGTGATCTCGCCCGAGACGATGTAGATCAGCGCCGGGCGGTCGGCATGGTCGTGCAGCGGCACGATGCCGCCGGGCTGGATCTCCAGGCGGCGGATGCGCAGCTTGTGGTCGTCGAGCTTCACCATCTGCTGGGCGAGGTCGATCGATTCCAGC
This sequence comes from Dongia sp., assembly GCF_041905885.1. Classification (NCBI taxonomy): domain Bacteria; kingdom Pseudomonadati; phylum Pseudomonadota; class Alphaproteobacteria; order Rhodospirillales; family Dongiaceae; genus Dongia; species Dongia sp. Next base: position 15,915 of record NZ_JAYRKD010000012.1, read on the forward strand.
ACGGTGTCGGTGACGCCGACCGGCTTGGTCGGCGCGTTGGAAAGCGCGTTCTGGCCCATTTGATTGGCGGGGCAGCCGTTGGCGCTGGCGGCGGTGGCGGCCAGCATGGTCGTGCCGGCGAGGAAAGCGGCGGCGGTCAGGTTCCTCATGTTCATCGTCTTTCTCCTTCAACGAGTCTCGGCTGAGGTCCGGAAGCGGCCGCAGCGGTGAATGCAACATCGCCGAAAGAAGGGGCAAGAACGAATGCCGTTGGGCTTTTGAATCGATAGCGCGCGGCTATCGGAGCGCTACTTGCTCTCCGCGGTATCGGTGCCGTCCCAATCGACCGGGGGTGCCTGCTCGATGTAGCGGTGGCAGCGCAGGATCATGCGGCGCGAGGGCTCGTCGCGGCCGCGGAGCCGGTCGGCCTCGCGGAAGGCTGCCACGGCGCCGTCGAAGTCACGGTTGAGATAGCGTTCGAATCCCGCGTCGTATTGCGCGATCCAGGCGAGATCGCCGAGCTCGCCGCGGGTCTCGGCCAGCCCCAGCAGCTCGTAAACCGCGATGCCGCCACGGCGCCCATAAACCGCCACCTTGTCGACCCGGCGGATGATGATGCCGTCGCCGGCTTCCTGGAAGGTAGCCTCGCCGATCAGGATGTCGGTGCCGTAGCGCTTGTTCAGCGATTCGAGGCGGCTCGCCACGTTCACCACGTCGCCGATCGCGGTGTAGTTCAGCCGGTCGTGGGAGCCGATATTGCCGACCAGCGCGGCGCCGGAATTGACGCCGATCCGGAGGCCCACTTGGCCGAGGGTCGCGGCCTGCATCCCTTGTGCCGATTGCAGGAAGGCGGCGCGGCAGGCCAAAGCTGCCTTGCAGGCGGAAAGCGCGTGGTGCGGGTTGCTGGCCGGCGCGTTCCAGAAGGCCATGACGGAATCGCCGATGAACTTGTCGACCGTCCCGGCATGGGCGGCGACGATCCGCGACATGAAGTCCAGGTGATCGCCGAGGATCTCGACGATCTTGTCCGGCGCCTGCTCGGTCAGGCCGGTGAAGCCGGCGAGGTCGGTGAACAGCACGGTCAGCGGCTGGGTGCGTCCGCCGGGCTTGGCCTCGATGCCTTCGCGGATCAGGATCTCGACCAGGTCAGCCGGCAGGTATTTGCGGAAGGCGGAGAGGCCGGTGCCCATCAGCCGAAGGGCGCGCGAGAGCTCGTCCAGTTCCCGCAAGCGGGAGGGCCGATAGACGAGGTTGTCGAGGTGGAAGCGCTCGATCTGCTGCATCTGGGCCGCGATGCCGGCGATCGGCCGGCTGATCAGCCGATGCGCCACAAAGGCGCCGAGCAGCGAGACCACGACGACGGAGGCGATCACGATCATGTAGAGGCGCCGGGTCGCGCCGGGAATTTCGCCGAGGATGTCTTCGGCCGGGATGACCGTCGCGATCACCCAGTGCCTGAAGGGCAGGGGCGTGAAGGTCACGTATTCCTCGATCTCGGTCATGCCGTCCATCACCGTGATGGTGCGCGGCATGGCGAGACTGCCGATGTCCATCTTGTCCTGGGCCATGGCACGCAGGATCGCCCCGGCCAGCGGGTCCTTGACCGCCGCCAAGTCGTGCCAGCCGCCGGCCGTCGCGCCGATTTCGCTCGCGGTCAGGACCTTGTTGCCGGGCGCGAGGATGAAGGCACGGCCGTGGCTGGTGACCTTCAGCGCGGTGAGGAACCGCGCCAGGCGATCGAGATCGATGCCGATCATCACCACGCCGAGATAGTGGCCGTAGACCCGGAGCTTGCTGGAAATGGCGATGCCCGGCTGCTGGCCGAGCGGGGTATCGGTGTATTCGGTCCAGACCGGCATCTTGGCCTGGTCGGCGGCGTGATACCAGTCCTGCTCGGTGGAGCGAAACGACTTGGCGCTGATGGCGCGATCCAGGAAGTGGATGTCGCCTACCACCGGCTGATAGCTGTCCACCCGCAGCAGGTTCGGCTCCGGGCGGCCCTCCGCGCCGTGCCGTACCTCGACCATGCGGATGCCTTCGTCGGAATCCTTGCGGGCGCCGAAGAAGTTGCCGTCCGGCCAGCCGAAGGCCACCCAGGAAATGGTCGGTTGCGATTGCAGCAGCGACAGGAAGACGAACTCGCGCTTGGCCTCGTTGGTGATCTCGATCACGTCCTGGAAGAAGATCGTGCGCAACGCCTCCTGGCTGGCGCTGGCATTGGTGAGGATCTGCTGCAGGTTGCCGGCGACGGTGTCGGCGATCCGCGTGTTGATCTCCTTGACCAGCGCGTTGGCGTTCTTGGTCGAGGTGCGCTGCCAGCTGCCATGGACCAGGGCCGCCATCAGGATGCAGATGCCGGCCAGCAGGACCATCAGCGCGGCGCCGAGGCCGAGCCGCCGGAACCGCCGCGGTGGAGGAGAAGGAGACGCCGGATCAGCCATGGCGGCTCAAGCGGATTCCAGCGCGGCGTCGGAAGGCTCGGCGTGTTCCGGCCACCGATAACGGTCCACCGCCTTGATGAAGGTGGCGACGGCGGGCGAGAAGCGGCGACCGGCGACGGTCGCGAGGTGAATGGTGCGCGTGACGGGCGGGTCACAGATCGGCCGCGTCAGCAAGCCGGGCAGGACGGCGGAGAATTCCGGCATGAAGCAGATTCCCATCCCGGCCATCACCATGGTCTGGATCCAGTCCTCGCGCTCGGAGCGAAACACGTCCTCGACCTGCACCATCTGCTGCTCGAGCACGGTTTCCATCTTCTCATAATATTCGCAGTTGGTCCGAGAGAGGTAGGCCTCGCCGGCGATCTCCTGGATCGGCACCGCCGACATCGCCTCGAACCGATGCCCGGCGGGCAGGGCGACGACGAAACGCTCGTCGTAGAGCTTGCGGAAATCGAGCCGCTCATTGGGCGTTTCGGGAGCGGTGGTGATGGCGACGTCCAGCGTTCCTTCCATCAGCATGTTGATCAGCTCATCCGGGATGCTCTCGGTGAGAGAGACCTCGATGCCCGGATGATCGGCGCCGAAGCGGGAGAGGAAGCTCACGAACCGCACCGGGCCGATGGTGCACATGACACCGAGCCGGAGCGGCGCGTCGCGTAGCTGCAGGAAGCTCTGCGCCGTCGAGCGGGCCTGCTCGCTCTGTTTCAGGATGGTTTCCAGCTGCGGCCGCACCAGATTGCCGAGGTCGGTCATGTGGGTGAGCTTGCGCTCGCGCCGGAACAGGAGGCCGCCCAGCTCCTCCTCAAGCTTCTGGATGGCCCGGGTCAAAGCCGGCTGGGTGACGTTGCACTGCTCCGCGGCGCGCGTGAAGTTGAGTGTGTTGCAGACCGCCAGGAAGTAGCGGATTTGGTGCATTTCCATGGGTTTAGCCTTGGTTGGGTCCCGCCGATCGATGGCCTGATTATAACCGGAAGGCATCGGTCCGGCGATGCCGATGCCGCATCGAAACCATAGGGGGGTGGCATTTCCCGTGATGCAAAGCGCGGCCCAGATTGGACCCATTCGCAATCCCGTTCGGATGGGTCCCCATGAACAACATCACTGCACAATCCTCTTCCCTGAACACGCCGCGGTCGCTCGCCGGCAAGGTGGCCCTGGTCACCGGCTCGACCAGCGGCATCGGCCTGGCCGTGCTTGAAAAGCTCGCGGCCGAAGGCGCCGACGTCGTCATGAACGGCTTCGGCGATCCCACGGCCATCGAGACCCTTCGTTCCGGCCTGGAACATCGTTACAGCGTCCGCGTCCGCTATGACGGCGCCGACATGAGCAAGCCCGAGGAGATCGAGGCTATGGTGGAGGCGGCGCGCGCCGCCTTCGGCTCTCTCGATATCCTGGTCAACAATGCCGGCATCCAGCATGTCGAGCCGATCGAGACCTTCCCGGTCGAGAAGTGGAACGCGATCCTGGCGATCAACCTTTCCGCGGCCTTCCATGCGATCCGGGCGAGCTTCGCCGGTATGAAGGGCCGCGGCTGGGGCCGGATCGTCAACATCGCCTCCGCCCATGCGTTGATCGCCTCGCCCTTCAAGTCGGCCTATGTCGCCGCCAAGCACGGCGTGCTCGGGTTGACCAAGGTCGCAGCCCTGGAAGGCGCGGAGCATGGCGTCACGGTGAACGCGATCTGCCCGGGTTATGTCTGGACGCCGCTGGTCGCCAAGCAGATCGACGAACAGGCCGCTGCCCACAAGATCGACAAGGAGCAGGTCGTCCGCGACGTGCTGCTGAAGAACACGCCCAGCAAGCGCTTCGCCGAAGCGGCCGAGATCGGCGCCCTGACGGCGTTTCTCTGCGGTCCCAATGCCGCCTCGATCACCGGCAGCGCGCTGCCGGTCGATGGCGGCTGGACCGCGCATTGAGGAGGATGCGATGAACCTCGAGACGAAATCCGAGATCAGCCCGGCCGGCAATGCCTCGGTCGAAACCCGGCATTTGAGCCTGGCCTTGCAGGGCGGCGGCGCCCATGGCGCATTCACCTGGGGTGTGCTCGACCGCCTGCTCGAGGACGAGCGGCTGGTGTTCGACGGCATCTCCGCGACCTCGGCCGGCGCCATGAACGCGACGGTGATGGTCTATGGCTATCAGCAGGGCGGCCGGGCGGGTGCCCGTGCCGCGCTCGGCAACTTCTGGCGCCGAATCGCCCATGCCCAGGCGCAGACGCCGTTCCAGGCGACCTGGTGGGACCGGTTCACCGGCAACCACGCGCTCGACAACTCGCCGGCTTTCCTCTGGCTGGATTTCGTCACCCGCGTGCTCTCGCCCTACCAGCTCAACCCGACCGACTGGAATCCCCTGCGCGACGTGCTGACCGCCTCGGTCGACTTCGAGGCGATGCGCCGCGCGAAACTGCCGATCAAGCTTTTCCTCTGCGCCACCAATGTCCGCTCGGGCAAGGTGAAGGTGTTCAACGAGTCCGAGCTCTCGGCGGACGCGGTGATGGCTTCCGGCTGCCTGCCGTTCCTGTTCAAGGCGGTGGAGATCGACGGCGAAGCCTATTGGGACGGCGGCTATATGGGCAACCCGGCGATCTTTCCGCTGATCTATCGCTGCGGCAGCCCGGACATCATGGTCGTGCATGTCAACCCGATCATGCGCGAGGAAGTGCCGGTGACCGCCGGCGAGATCATGAACCGCATCAACGAGATCAGCTTCAATTCTTCGCTGATGCGGGAGATGCGGGCGATCAGCTTCGTCACCCGCCTGATCGACGACGGCGAGGTGGAGATGGACCGGCTGAAGCGGCTTCACATCCACGCGATCTCGGCGGAGGAGCGGATGCGCGACTTCAGCGTCCTCTCGAAATTCAACGCCGACTGGGATTTCCTGCTGGACCTGAAGGAAGTCGGCCGCGCCCATGCTGACGCCTGGCTGAAGCAGAATTTCGACCAGATCGGCCGCCGGTCGACCATCGATATCAACCAGGCCTATCTTTAGGCGCCCGACCATGCCCGGCCGCTATCGATTTACAAACAAAGCGGCATTTCGCCTGTAACCCCGGAAGGCTTAGCTTCGAATTGTCCCCGGGGAGTGACCCCGACCCTGAACTTAGAAACTTGAGGAGACCTCCGATGAAGACTTCCAATGCTCTGCTGATGGCGGCCGCTTCCGCCGCCCTCGGCCTCGTCGCGATGAGCGCCGCCAATGCCGGCCCGGCCGCGGTGCCGAGCTATGACTCCGAGAAGTGCTTCGGCGTCGCCGCCAGCGGCTCCAACGACTGCCAGACCGCAACCAATTCCTGCGCCGGCAGCGTCACCCAGCCGATGCAGGGCGATGCCTAGATCTACGTCCCGGCCGGCGTCTGCGGCAAGATCTCGGGCGGCAGCCTCGAGCCCAAGAAGTCCTGATCACGCAACCAACGGCGGGGCGATTGCGGTCGTCCCGCCGTCTTTCACGCAGATTAGACCATGGCGTCCCCAGGCATTTCCGAACATTTGAAGAGCCGCGTGCGGCGCCAGGTCATGGGTTCGAGCCAATCCGACATCATCGCCGCCGTGCGCGGCGACCGGTGCTGGATCGGCCGCCCCGAAGACGCCCGAGAGGAGAGGGTCATGACCATGACGATGAAGATGGATGAGGCGACATCGCCGACCCTGCTCGGCCGGGTTCGAGATTTCTACGATCGGCTCGGCCGGCTGCCGCTGAGCTTCATCCAGCTGATGGCGCGGGTGAGCATGGCGATGGTCTTCTGGCGGTCCGGCCAGGCCAAGATCGCGAATTGGGACCTGACGCTCAAGCTCTTTGCCGAGGAATACAAGGTGCCGGTCCTGCCGCCGGAGATCGCGGCGTCGATGGCGGTTGCGGTCGAGCTCAGCGTCCCGGTGCTGCTGGTGCTGGGTCTCCTAACAAGGCTCGCGACCCTGCCGATGCTCGGCATGACCCTGGTGATCCAGACCTTCGTCTATCCGCAGGCTTGGGTCGACCATCTCAGCTGGGCGGTTATGCTGCTGCTGCTCTTGAGCCGCGGTCCCGGCGTCTTCTCGCTCGACCATGTGATCGGCAAGGCCTTGCGTTAGCGCCATGCCGCTGGATAGCATCGGGCCCATGGAGACAACGGCCGGCATCGGCTGGCGGGCGCCGCACCATGCCGAGCTGCTGGAGCGTCGCCCCTCGGTCGGCTTTCTCGAGGTCCATGCCGAGAACCACATGGGCGGCGGCCGTCGCACGGCCGTGCTGGAACGGGCCCGGCGCGACTATCCGATCTCGATCCACGGCGTCGGCCTCTCACTTGGCTCGGTCGAGCCGGTCGACGGCGTGCATCTCGATTGGTTTGCCGAGCTGGTCGCCGCGATCGATCCGCTGCTGGTCTCGGAGCATGTCGCCTGGTGCCGCCAGGACGGCGTCTACCTCAACGATCTGCTGCCCTTGCCCTATACCGAAGAGGCGCTCGACGTCCTCATCCGCAACATCGATCGGGTGCAAGGCCGGCTGAAGCAGGCGATCCTGATGGAGAATCCTTCCACCTATCTCGCCTTCACGCATTCGACGATCCCGGAAGGTGAATTCCTGGCGGAGATGGCGCGGCGCTCCGGCTGCGGCCTGCTGCTCGACGTCAACAATCTCTATGTCAACGAGCGCAATCACGGCGTTCCGGCGCGCGCCGTCATGGCGACGCTGGCGCTTGCGAGCGTCGCCGAGATTCACGTTGCCGGCCATCACGTCGCCGAGCTCGGCGACGCCACTCTGCTGATCGACGATCACGGCTCGACCGTTTCGGATGCGGTCTGGGATCTCTATCGCGAGGCCGCGATCCGGTTCTCGCGGGCCCGGACCTTGGTCGAATGGGACAGCCGCATCCCGCCGCTCGATACCCTGCTGGCGGAGGCCGGCAAAGCGGATGCCCATCGCGCTGCGATGACGGAGCTGCGCCATGCTGGCTGAGCTGCAGCGCGATTTCGCCCGTGCCGTGCGCGGCGACGCGTTGGCCGTGCCGCGGCTCGAGATCGATGCCACTGGCCTCAACCCCGAGCGTCGCCTCGCGGTCTATCGCAACCATCACCGCATCAGCCTCGCGGCCGCGCTGGCCGCCAACTTCCCGACTGTGGTCAAGGTGATCGGCGAACCGGCCTTCGAGGCCCTGGCCTTGTCTTTCCTGGCGATCGATCCGCCGCGCGAGCCCAGCCTGGCCGCCTATGGCGCCGGCTTCCCGGCCTTCGTCGAAAGCGACCCGCGATCGCTGGGCCTGGTCTATCTCGGCGATGTCGCGCGGCTCGACTGGGCGCATAACGTCGCGGATCGCGTCGACGACCTTCCGACGTTCACGGCGCAGCACCTGGCGGCACTCGACGCGGAGCGCCTGGTGACGCTCCAGCTGAAGCCGCATCCCTCGCTGACCTTGCTGCCATCGCTGTTCCCGCTGCTGCAGATCCGCGACGTCGCCGCCGGTCTGGCGGAGAACGCATCGCTCGACGCCGGCGGCGTCGATCTCATGATCTGGCGGAAGGCGGGCGTCGTCACCCATGTCGCGCTCGAACGCGGGCCTGCGCTCTTCATCCGCGCCCTGGCGGGCGGGCAGGTGCTGGCCGAAGCGGCGCAGAACCTGAACCCCGAATGCCTGCCGGAATACCTGGCGGAACTCGTCCTCAGCGACGCCTTCCTGGCGCCCCAGGGCTAGCGATCAGTCGTTCTGATCGAGGAAGGCCCCAACGCTCTTCATATAGAGCTCGGTCTCCTCGACATGGGGCATGTGGCTGGAATTCTCGAAGATCTGCCAGCGCGATCCCTTGATGTTGTCCTTATAAGGCTGGACCGTCGCGGGTGTCGCCTCGTCATACTTGCCGGAGATGAGCAGGGTCGGGACCTCGACCTTGTGCAGCCTGTCGATGATCGACCAGTGCTTCAGGCTGCCGATCACGTGGAACTCGCTGGGGCCGTTCATGGTGAAGTAGACCGTCGGGTCGGCCTCGATCTGGGCGAAGCTGCGGGTGACTTCCTCCGGCATCGGCTGCACCCGGCAGACATGGCGCGCGTAGAACACCATCATCGCCGTGGTGTATTCCTTCGAGCTGGTGGTGCCGGCGGCCTCGTGCACCAGCAAGGTCTTCTGCACCTCGGGCGGCAGCTGGTCGCGGAGCTTGTTGGCTTCCTGCACCCAGAGCTCCATCGAGGCGGGCGAATCCGAGATGGTCAGCGACTTCAGCCCCTTCGGCTGAGTCACCGCATGCTCGGCGCCGAGCATGCCGCCCCAGGACTGGCCGAGCACGTGATAGGCGCTGCGGATGCCGAGATGGTCGAGCAGATTGTTGAGCTCGTCGAGGAAGAGCTGCACGGTCCAGAAGTCGACACCCTTGCCGGGGAGATGCGTGGACTTGCCGCAACCGAGCTGGTCGTAATGGATGACCGCGCGGCCCTGATGGGCGATCAGCTTCATCCGATCGGTATAGTCGTGGGATGCACCCGGCCCACCATGCAAGATGACCAGCGGCTTCTTGCCCGCCTTCAGATCGCCGGTGACGCGATACCAGGTCTGATGCCCGCGGAATGGTGCGAAGCCTTCTGTCGATTGCGGTTCAGTCATGACGCCCTCTGTTCGAAATCTTGAGGCGAGCCTAGCGCCGACGCGAAACCGCGAGCCAGCTAGCAAAAATTATAGGGCCGGGTGATTTCAGCAGGCGCCGTCGAGCAGCCGGTAATGCGCGGCGCGGGCGATCGCCTGGACCCGGTTCTTGGCGCCCAGCTTCCGGATCGCGAGGTTGAGATGCAGGTTGACCGTGCCGACCGCGCGGCCGAGCCGGTGCGCGATCTGCTTTGCCGTCAGGCCCTGGGCGGTGAGGCGGAGGCATTCCCGTTCCCGCGCCGTCAAGCGGACGTGCTGACAGGTTCGTGTCGGCGCGTCGAAATCCCCGGCGACGGCATTGTGGAAGATATGGCCGATCAGGCTGATCGCCGCGAGATGGGGGCGCAATCCGTCGTCGAAATCGCCTTCAGGATCGATGCGGATTCCGGTGAAGGTGGCGAAGTCCCCACCGGAGAGATGGATCGGCACGGTCACCCCGCAGGTCATCCGGGTTTCCCGGAGGTAGGAGACGACCGGCGCGTGTTTCGGCCCCATGACCCGGGCCAGCGCCGAGTCCTCGGGATGGGCGTAGGACCAGACGAAAGGGGTCGAGCGCCTTGCCGCCACCCATTGCACCGGATCGATCTGGTAATAGCCGCCCCGGCACCAGAGATCGGCCATATTGGCCTCTATATTCCGCAGCTTGAGCAGGCTGGGCGTGATCAGCTCGCCGTCATGGGTGAGCGGCACCGGGGTGTAGTCATAGATGACGGAGGTGAAGCCGAAGGCGGCGAGGGCCTCCTGGGCGGCATCCAGGCGGGGCTCCAGCCCATGCGCCTGGCCCAGGGCAGCTTCGAAGCCCGGTAACGGATCTTGCCCATGGGAACCATACATGGGAGGCCACCTTACGCACCCCCTAGTAAATTTGCTAGCTTTGCCGTTCGCAGATGCGGGACGTAACCTTCCCGCCAATATCAAGGAGTAGGCCGGGAGCAAGGCCGGCCCGGGTGAACGGGGTCGCGCTCGCAGAAGCGCAGAACGGGTGAAACAAGGAGGCTACCGATGAAACGGGGTCAAATGCTGGGGATCGCAGTCGTCGCGGTCATCGTGGTGGCGGCCGGTGCATATTTCATGCGCAAGGCGCCGGAGACGGGCGGCGGAACACCGGCCACGCAGGAAGCTGCGAAGGCTGGTGAGCATCGCGGCGGCACGATGCGCCTGGTGGCGGTCGGTGCGGGCGGTACGATCGACCCGCAGATCAATTACACGCTGCAATACTGGCAGCTCTACCAAGGCCTCTATGACGGCCTGCTGAACTTCAAGAAGGGCACCGGCGACGAAGGCTTCAAGGTCGTCCCCGACATCGCGGAGGACATGCCGCAGGTCGCCGACGATGGGAAGACGCTGGTCTTCAAGATCCGCAAGGGCCTCAAGTTCTCGAACGGCCAGGAGCTGACCACCAAGGACGTGGTCGCCTCGTTCCAGCGCATCTTCAAGGTGTCGAGCCCGACCGCCGGCGGCTTCTATGCCGGCATCGTCGGCGCCGACAAATGCCTGGCCGAGCCCGCCACCTGCACGCTCGAGGGCGGCGTGGTCGCGGATGAGGCGGCGAACACCGTGACCTTGCATCTGACGCAGCCCGACGCCGAGATCTACTACAAGCTCGCCGTGCCGCATGCGGTCATCCTGCCGGCGGATTCGCCGGCCAAGGATGTCGGCACCGCGCCGCTGCCGGGCACCGGCGCCTACATGATCGAGAGCTATGATCCGAACAAGCAGCTCAAGATCGTGCGCAACCCGCACTTCAAGGAGTGGAGCAAGGATGCGCAGCCGGACGGCTATCCGGATGTCGTCGTCATGGACTTCGGCCTGACCGACGAAGCCGAGGTCACCGCCGTCGCCAACGACCAGGCCGACTGGGCCTTCGATCCGCCACCGGCCGATCGCCTGGCCGAGATCGGCACCAAGTACAAGGACCAGGTGCATGTCACGCCGCTGACCGCGATGTGGTACGCGCCGATGAACGTCAACATCCCGCCCTTCAACAACGAGAAGGCGCGCCAGGCCGTTTCCTATGCGATCGATCGCGCGGCACTGGTGAAGCTGTTCGGCGGCGACGTGCTGGCTTCGCCGGTCTGCCAGATCCTGCCGCCGGGCTTCCCTGGCCATGTGGACTATTGCCCTTATACGAAGAACCCGGAGGCCAACAAATGGTCGGCCCCGGACATGGATAAGGCCAAGGCGCTGATGCAGGAATCCGGGCAGATCGGCCAGCCGGTCACCGTGATCTCCGAGGACAGCGCCGTCTCGAAGTCGGTCGGCACCTATCTGCAGAGCGTGCTGAACGAGCTGGGGTTCAAGGCCGAGCTGAAGCCGATCTCCTCGAACATCCAGTTCACCTATATCCAGAACACCAACAACAAGGTGCAGATCAGCGTCACCCAGTGGTACCAGGATTATCCGGCGGCTTCGGACTTCCTGAACATCCTGTTCGGCTGTGACAGCTTCCACGAGGGCTCGGACTCCTCGGTCAACATCGCCGGTTTCTGCGACAAGGAAATCGACGCCAAGATGAAGGAGGCGATGAAAGTCGCGGTCACCGATCCCAAGAAGGCGGATGGAATGTGGGCCGAGATTGACAAGGCGGTCACCGACAAGGCCGCGGCGGCGATCCTGTTCACGCCGAAGCATGTCGACTTCGTGTCCAAGCGCCTCGGCAACTTCCAGTTCAATCCGCAGTATTACTTCATGGTCTACCAGGCGTGGGTGCAGTGAACGCCACTTCTGCCCGAGTGCTGACGCAACCTGATCGTTACTATGGCAGCGTCAGAGACTTCGATTGACACCAGGACCCCCGAGCCGGTCGGCGCGAAGCGCCGGCCGGCCACCGGTCCCTGGGTTACCGCCTTCCGCAAGCTGGTGCGCGACAAGGCCGCGATGGCGGCCTTGCTCGTCTTCGTTCTGATCGTGATCGGTTGCAGCTTCGCGTCCTACTACGCCTCCAATGTCGCCCATACCTTGCCCTTCAGCTCGAACCTGAACGGCAAGGTCGTGGTGGACGGTGTCGAGCAGCAGGTCATCGCCCGCTCGACGGAGGGACTGGGTCTCGGCACCACGCCGATCGGGCCGACCTGGGACATCCACGGCTATTTCCTCGGCGCCGACGACCAGGGGCGGGACGTCTTCGCCCGCATGCTTTACGGCGGGCTGAACTCGCTCTGGATCGCCAGCGCATCGACGGTGATCTGCCTGCTGTTCGCGGCCCTGCTCGGCGTCACCGCGGGCTTCTTCGGCGGCGCCGTGGATGCGGTGATCTCCCGGATCATGGACGTGATCTGGGCCTTCCCGATCTTTCTGCTGGCGATTTCGCTCTCGATCGTGCTGATCAACACCACGATCGCGATCGGGCCGATCGTCATCCGCTCAGGCAGTCTCTGGCTGCCGATCTTCATCATCGGCGTCGTCTACGTGCCCTATATTGCGCGCCCGATCCGCGGGCAGGTGCTTAGCCTGAAGAACAGCGAGTTCGTTCTGGCGGCGGTGGGCTTGGGCGTGCCGAGCCATCGCATCTTGTGGAAGGACATCCTGCCGAACGTCGCCACCACCTTGATCGTCTTCGTGCCGCTGATGATGGCGCTCAACATGGTGACGGAATCCGCGCTTTCCTTCCTCTCGATCGGCGTGCAGCCGCCGGATGCCAGCTGGGGCACCATCATCCAGGATGGGCAGAATCTGCTCTATTCGCGGCCGATGGTGGCCTTGGCGCCGGGCCTCGCCATTGCCGTCACGGTCATGACCCTGAACGTGTTCGGCGACGGCGTGCGCGATGCGCTGGATCCCCGGTCCAAGCTCCGGATCGGGGGCGACTAGGCAAGCCCATGCTCAACACGCTCATTCGCCGCCTGATCCAGATGGTCTTCGTGATGTTCGGGATCAGCGTCATCGTCTTCCTGATCTTCTTCGCGACGCCGGGCTCCGATCCTTCCGCACGGATCGCCGGCCGCAACGCCTCGCCCGAGGTGCTGGCGGCAGTGCGGAAGGATTTCGGCTTCGACCGGCCGATCTATGTGCAGTATGGGCTGATGATGCAGCGGCTGCTGATCACCGGCGATCTCACCTCGTTCCAGAATCGCGGGCAGAAGGTTCTGCCGCAGCTGGTCCAGGCGATGCCGGTGACACTCTCCCTGGTCTTCGGCGGCGCGCTCCTCTGGGTGATCGGCGGCATCGTGGTCGGCGTCGCCGCCGCGGCCACCAAGGGCAGCGTCATCGACCGCGGCCTGATGATCATCGGGCTCATCGGCATATCCATGCCGGTCTTCTGGCTGGGCTCGGTGCTGAACCTCATCACCCAGAGCCGCTTCCACGACACCTGGATGTTCTCCTGGGTGCCGGCGCTCGGCTACAAGCCGCTGCTGGAGAGCCCGTGGGAATGGTTCAAGACCATGCTCATTCCCTGGATCTCGCTGGCGGTGCTCTATATCGGTCTCTACGGCCGCGTGCTGCGGGCCAGCCTGATCGAAGCCAATGAAGAAGACTACATCCGTACTGCAAGGTCCAAGGGCCTGACCGAAACGCGCATTCTCTTCCGACACGCGCTGCGAACCTCGCTGATCACTTTCGTGACCTTGTTCGGCCTGGATTTCGGCGCGCTGGTCGGTGGCGGCGCCCTGCTGACCGAGGTGGTGTTCGGACTCCAGGGCGTCGGCAAGCTCACCTATGATTCCTTGAAGAGCCTGGACCTGCCGGTGATCCTGGCTTCCGTCATCTACGCGTCCTTCTTCGTGGTCGGCGCGAATTTCGTGGTGGATATGGCCTATGCAGTCCTCGACCCCCGTGTCCGCGGCCGATAGCGCCGCGGGGCAGGGGACAGTTCCTCTGCTTGAAGTGGCGGATCTCACCGTCTCCTTCCGCACCCAGCAGGGGCTGGTGCGGGCGGTGAGCGGCGTCTCCTTCTCCATCGATGCGCAGGAGATCGTCAGCGTCGTGGGCGAATCCGGCTGCGGCAAGACCGTGACCCTGCTGAGCGTGGTCGGGCTGATCAACGACCCGAACGCCGTGATCGCCGGCTCGATCAAGTATAAGGGCCGCGAGCTGATCGGCCTGCCGCAACAGGAGTTGCGGCATGTGCGGGGCGAGGAGATCGCGATGATCTTCCAGGACCCGATGACGGCCTTGACGCCCGTCTACACTATCGGCTGGCAGATCATCGAGCAGCTTCGCGCCCATACCGATCTCTCGGCCAAGGCCGCGCGCAACCGCGCGATCGAGCTGCTGCGCGAGACCGGCATCCCCAATCCCGACAAGACCATCGACCGCTACCCGCACCAGCTTTCCGGCGGCATGCGGCAGCGCGCCTTCATCGCCATGGCCCTGTCCTGCAATCCCTCGCTGCTGATCGCCGACGAGCCGACCACCGCGCTCGACGTGACGGTGCAGGCGCAGATCCTCGATCTCATCCGGCGCTTGCGGAAGGATTTCGGCTCCGCGGTCATGCTGGTCACCCACGATATGGGCGTGGTGGCGGAGATCGCCGACCGGGTCGTCGTCATGTATGCCGGCAAGATCGTCGAGGCCGGCACCAAGGAGCAGATCTTCGTCGATCCGCAGCATCCCTATACCTGGGGCCTGTTCAACTCGATCCCGCCGCTGACCGGCGCGCGGATGAAACGGCTGGTCTCGATTCCTGGCGCGCCGCCCTCGCTGCTGGATCTGCCGCAAGGCTGTTCCTTCCGCCCGCGCTGCGGCCAGCGCTTCGAGCCCTGCAGCGAAATGCCGGCGCTGGAAGGCGCGGATGGCCACCTGGCGCGCTGCTGGATCCCGACGGAACAGCGGGCCGAGGCACGCTTCCGCGCCGCGCATCCCGACAGCCGCTTGAGCAAGGCGGGTCGATGAACGTGGTCGGCACACCGTTGCTGAAGGCGCGGAACGTCTCGAAGCAATTCCGAGTCGGCAACAGCATCCTGCCCGGCGGCAATACGATCGTGCATGCGGTCGATGACGTCTCGCTCGACGTCTATCGCGGCGAGACCGTCGGACTGGTCGGAGAATCCGGCTGCGGCAAGTCCACGCTCGGCCGCTGCCTGGTGCGGCTCTACGAGATCTCCGCCGGCAAGATCGAGTTCGAAGGCATCGATATCTCCACCGCCAAGACCGGCGCCTTGCGGCCGATCCGGCAGCGGATGCAGATGGTGTTTCAGGACCCCTATTCGTCGCTGAACCCGCGCCGCCGCGTCGCCGACCTGCTGGCCGAGCCGTTGAAGGTGCATGGCCGCCGCAGCCGCGCCGAGATCAAGGAGCGGGTGGCCGAGCTGATGCGCCTGGTCGAGCTGCTGCCCGACCATCTCAACCGCTTCCCGCATGAGTTCTCCGGCGGCCAGCGCCAGCGCATCGGCATCGCCCGCGCCATAGCCTTGGAACCGAGCCTGGTCGTGGCCGACGAGCCGGTCTCAGCGCTGGATGTCTCGATCCAGGCGCAGATCGTCAATCTCTTCGCCGATCTCCAGGAGCGGCTCGGCCTCACCTATGTCTTCATCGCCCATGACTTGAGCGTGGTGCGCCAGGTCTCGACCCGGACCGCGGTCATGTATCTGGGCTCGATCGTGGAATCCGGCCCGACCGAGGAGATATTCAAGTCGCCGCGCCATCCCTACAGCGAGGCGCTGATCTCCGCGGTGCCGTCAGCCGATCTCGACCGCACCAGCCGCCGCGAGCGCATCGTGCTCCAAGGCGACGTGCCGAGCCCGATCAACCCGCCGAGCGGTTGCCGCTTCCACCCGCGCTGCCGCTACGCCACCGAACGCTGCAAGCTCGAGCGTCCCAAGCTCGCCGAGATCGAGCCGGGAAGGCTGGTGGCTTGCCATCATCCGGTGGAGATTTGACGCGACCCTTGTCGCTGGGCCTCCTGATTGCGCAAGCAAGATCTCGCCGCTACGCTGGCCGTGAGGGTTCGGGAGGGGGATGCGATGGCAGATCATGAGTCCCTGGCGCGATCGCCGGTCGACGCCAACATGGCGAAGCTGGTCTATGCCCTCTACTTGCTGGGATTTGTGCTCGGCGGCGTCACGAACCTGATAGGGCTTATCGTTGCCTATGTCTGCCTGGGCGACGCCCGCCAGTGGGTGAAAACCCACTTCCAGCTGCAGATCCGGACCTTCTGGATCGGTCTGCTGTATTCGGCGGTCGGCATCATTGCCGTGTGGTTCGATATCTATCTCGTTGGTGCGGCAATTCTGTTCCTGACCTTCATCTGGACGGTCGTCCGATGTGTGATCGGACTGAAGGCCGCGCTGGAAATGTCGCCCTATCCAAGACCGGATTCGTGGCTTTGGTAGTGCCGGCTATCGCTGCCCGTCGCCGACCTTGATCTCGCTGGCCTTCAATCCGCCGCTGCGTTCGTGGACGCGGCCGCCGGTAGCCATCGCGAGGCCATAGACGATCTCGTCGCGGCGTGGCGCGTCCCAGACCGTCATCTCCGCGACACCGAAATGGCTGCGCACATAGGCGGCCTGGATATGGCCAAGCGGGATCATGAGGCGCGTTCCCAAGGTGCCGACGGTCTTCGCCGCGGGCACGATCGCTTTCGGCTGGCCCAACTCGGCACGCATCGCCCAGCCGCCGGCCTCATGCCAAAGCGCGCCATGCTCCAGCTCGCCGTCTTCGCCGACGATGGCGCCCTTGCCATAGGCCTCGACCTTGGCCACACCGAGGCGTTCGATGATTGCCTTCGAGAGCAGGGTGCCGAGTTCGCGCAGCTCGGCCATGAAGGGCAGCAGGTCCTTCTCGTAGCGGCCGGCGAAGGGGTTGCGGATCACGGCGCAGGCCATACCGACGCGCAAGGGGGCGTTCAGGCGCGGGCCGCGCTCGTGCCAGGTCTCCTCGACGGCGACCTGGGTCTTGCGGATGTCGAAAGCCATTACTTCAGCACCACTTCATTGACCAGTTTCGCGCCGCGCATATGCATGAAATAGAGCCCCATGTAATGCGTGACGTCCTGCGGATGCGCCAGGCTCGAGGGCAGGCCGAGCTTTTCGGCGACGGCGCGCGGCATGTCGTAGGTCGAGCAGCCGGCGTCATAGACCAGGATTTCCTTGAGGCTCGGCATCATGCCGTGGTTGCGCGCGGACAGCATGGTCAGCACGAAGTCCATGACGCAGATGTCGGTGCAGATTCCGACCACCAGGATCTCGGCCAGCTTCTTCTCGTTGACCCAATCGACCACCCGGTTGTTGCCCTGGGGCGTGATCGAACCGACGAAACCGTTGATGCAGTCCTTGCGCACCAGGGTGGTGCTCGGGTCCTGCTCCAGCCACTCGAGTTGCGGCACCAGGTTCTCCTCGCCGGTCCCGGCCTCGCAATGCGGCGGGTAGGGCGGCTCGGCCTTGCCGGGGACATGGGTGTCGAGGAAGGCGAGGATCGGCCGCTTGGCTGCAGTGAAGGCCTTGGCCAGGCGATCGGTCTCCTCGACCATGCGGGTGACCTGGGCGTTGGGCGAAGGCGGCGCCAGGTAGCCGGCGCCGACCGTCGCGAAGCCGTTGATCTCATCGACGATGACCAGGCCGGTCGCTCCGACCGCGGCGCTGCTGAAGGCGAGCGGCATGATCTCGTTGAACTGCTTGATCAACGGGTTCTGGACCGGCGTTGCGATATTCATGGCGGCGTCTCCCTGCGCTCAGTCCCCGCATATTGCCGGTGGGCCTCGGGAGCGGCAATCCGCTCTTGACTCTCGCGCCTCCCGACAAGATCATTTGTACACAAACAATCTCCAATACGCGAGGGCCTGCCTCCTGTTCGCGCAACCGACCCGGCTCGACGAAGCCTTGGACCTGGCGGCCCGCAACCGGCCGATTGTGCTGGCGGGCGGCACCGACCTGATGGTCGGTGCTTCCGCCGATCTCGGGCCCGGCCCGGTGCTGGACATATCGCGCGTCGCCGAGCTGAAGGGCATCGCGATCACCGAGGATTCGGTCGTCATCGGCGGCGGCACAACCTGGTCGGAGCTGGTGGCGGCGGACCTGCCGCATGGTTTCGACGGGCTGAAGGCGGCGGCTCTGGAAGTGGGCTCGATCCAGATCCAGAACCGCGGCACCATCGCCGGCAATCTCTGCAACGCCTCGCCGGCCGCCGACGGCGTGCCGCCGCTGCTGACCCTGGATGCGATGCTGGAGATCCAGGCCAGCGGAACGCGCCGCAGCATGGCCGTCGGGGACTTCATCACCGGCAACCGCAAGACCCTGCTGCAGCCGGGCGAGCTGGTCACCGCGATCCGCATCCCGCGCCAGCTGGCGGAGGGCCGCTCGGCCTTCCTGAAGCTCGGCAGCCGGCGCTTCCTGGTGATCTCGATCGTTTCCGTCGCGGCGCTGCTGGTCGCCGATGGCTATCGGATCACGGCGGCACGGGTCGCCATCGGCGCCTGCTCGGCAGTCGCCAAGCGCTTGCCGGAGCTCGAAGCGGCGCTCCTGGGGCGATCCTTCGACGCCTCGCTGCGCAGTATCGCCAAGGCCGAGCATGTGGCCGGACTGGCGCCGATCGACGATGTGCGCGGCACCGGGGGCTATCGCAAGGATGCCGCCTTGCAGCTGATCCGCGAGGCCCTGCTGGCCGTGGTCGAAGGCCGGGCCGGGGGCATGGCATGAAGCCGGAACCGGCGCCGATCCGTTTCAAGCTGAACGGCCGGCCGATCAGCGTCGATGCGCCGGCCAACCGGCGGCTCTCGCATGCCTTGCGCGAAAATCTCGGGGCGCGCGGCGTGAAGGTCGGCTGCGACGCCGGCGATTGCGGCGCCTGCACGGTGCTGCTGAACGGCGAACCGGTTTGTGCCTGCCTGACCGCGCTCGGCCAGGTGAATGGTGCTTCGGTCGAAACCGTCGAAGGCCTGGGCGATACCCTCGCCGAGCAGCTGAAGCAGTCCTTCCACCGGCACGGTGCCGCGCAATGCGGCATCTGCACGCCGGGGATGCTGGTGGGCGCCACGGCCCTGTTGCGCAAGAACGCGCAACCCAGCGAGACCGAGGTCGAGCAGGCCCTGGGTGGCGTTCTTTGCCGCTGCACCGGCTATCGCAAGATCATCGATGCCGTCTGCGACGCGAACCGCGTGGAGACGCCGGAGATGTCCGCGGCGGCGGGGCAGGCGGTCGGCGCGCGCCTCGCGCGGCTCGACGGCCAGTGCAAGCTCGATGGCAGCGAGATCTTCGGCGCCGACGATTGGCCGGAAGATGCGCTGGTGCTGCGTGCCATCCGCTCGCCGCATGCGCATGCGCGTTTCATGCTTGGCGATGTCGCTGGCTGGGCCGCAAGACGTGCCGACGTGGTGCGTGTGTTGACGGCGGATGACGTGCCGGGGCGCAACCTGTTCGGCACGATCGGCCCCTTTGTTGACCAGCCGGTCTTCGCCCGCGACATCGTGCGCTTCAAGGGCGAGGCGGTCGCCGCGGTGGTGCTGGAACCGGACACCGCCTGGCAATTCGACCTGAAGGATTTTCCGGTCGAGTGGGAACCGCTCACGCCGCTGACCGGGATGGCGGAAGCGACCGACCCGAAGGCGGCGCAGTTGCACGAGAACCGCGCCGGCAACATTCTGACCAGCGGCATCGTCCAGCGCGGGGATGCCGCGGCGGCGATGGCGGACGCGGCGGTGACCGTCGAGGGCGAGTTCGAGACCGGTTTCGTCGAGCACGGCTATATCGAGCCGGAAGCCGGTTTCGCGCGCCGGGTCGGCGGCCGGATCGAGATCCAGGCCTGCACTCAGTCGCCCTATCTCGACCGCGACGAGATGGCGGCCATCCTCGGCATCGCCCCGGAAGACGTGCGGATCATCCCGACCGCGGTCGGCGGCGGGTTCGGATCGAAGCTCGATCTCTCGGTGCAGCCCTTCATCGGCGTCGCCGCCTGGGTGCTGAACCGGCCGGTGCGCATGGTCTATTCGCGCCCCGAGACGATGATGTCGACCACCAAGCGGCATCCCTCGCAGATCCGCATGAAGGTCGGCGCCTCGAAGGACGGCAAGCTGCAGGCGATCGAGTTCCACGGCGACTTCAACACCGGCGCCTATGCCTCCTGGGGGCCGACGGTCGCGAACCGAGTGCCGGTCCATGCCTCAGGCCCGTACTTCGTGCCGAACTACCGGGCGACCACGCGCGCCATCCACACCCATCTGGTGCCGGCCGGCGCCTTCCGCGGCTTCGGCGTGCCGCAGGCCGGCGTCGCGCAGGAGCAGCTCTATGACGAGCTCGCCCAGAAGCTCGGCCTCGATCCGCTGGAGTTCCGCTTGCGCAACGCGCTGACCGCTGACCAGCCGACGGTCTGCGGCCAGGTGCTCGGTGCCGGCTTTGGCTACAAGGCCTGCCTCGAAGCCTTGGCCTCGCACTGGAAACGCGCGCGTGCCGATGCCGAAGCCTTCAATGTTTCGGCGTCCCGCTATCGCCGCGGCGTCGGCATCGCCGGCATGTGGTATGGCTGCGGCAATACCTCGCTGCCCAACCCTTCCACCATCCGGCTCGGCCTGAAGCCGGATGGCCGGGTCGCGCTCTACCAGGGTGCGGTCGATATCGGCCAGGGCTCCAACACGGTGGTTACGCAGATCAGCGCCGATGCGCTCGGTGCGCCGATCGATCGCTTCGACCTGCTCGGCGCCGACACCGACCTGACTCCCGATTGCGGCAAGACCTCGGCCTCGCGGCAGACCTTCGTCACCGGCAAGGCGGCGTTCCTCGCGGGCCGGAAGCTGCGCCAGGAGATCCTGCGCCTCGCTAATGCCGGCGAGGACGCGCGGCTGACCTTCGGCGACGGCATGATCGGCGTGGAAGAGCAGGGGCAGAGTCGCGCACTTGATCTCAGGCGGCTGCCGGTCGATGACCGTGGCTATGTGCTGCTGGTCGAGGAGACCTTCGATCCGCCGACTTCGCCGCTCGACAAGAACGGGCAGGGCTCGCCTTATGCGGTCTATGGCTCGGGCGCGCATATCGCCGAGATCGAGCTCGATACCGATCTGGGAATCGTGCGGGTGCTGAAGATGACCTGCGCCCATGACGTCGGCCGCGCGGTCAATCCGACCTTGATCGAAGGCCAGATCGAGGGAGGCGTTGCGCAGGGCCTCGGCATGGCGCTGATGGAGGAGTTCTTCCCCGGCAAGGGCGAGAACCTGCACGACTACCTGATCCCGACCATCGGCGACATGCCGCCGGTCGAATCCATCCTGATCGAGGATCAATCGCCGGTCGGTCCTTTCGGCGCCAAGGGCATCGGCGAACAAGCGCTCATCCCGACGGCGCCCGCGATCCTCAACGGCATCCATCACGCGACCGGAATCCGCTTGCGGCGCATTCCGGCGATCCCCGACCGCGTACGGGCCGCGCTGCTGGCACGCAAGGAGGCCAAGAATGGCTGACCCCGATCTGGTGCGCTGCGACGCCTGTCCCGTCACCTGCTACATCAAGCCGGGCAAGGCCGGCGCCTGCGACCGCTATGCTAACGAGGACGGCAAGCTGGTCCGCGTCGATCCGCTGGTGGTGCTGGAACACACGATCGAGGCGGGCGAAAAGGTGGTGCCGTTCCTCGGCGGTGGCAGCGCCGAATGGGACGGCGAGATCGTGAAGTCGCCGAGCACCTTCATCACCGCGATCGGCGCGGGGACGACCTATCCCGACTACAAGCCGGCGCCCTTCATCGTCTCCTCCAAGGTCGAGGGCATCGATACCGTCACCGTGGTGACGGAGGGCATCTTCAGCTATTGCGGCGTCAAGGTGAAGATCGACACCGACCGCCACCTGGGGCCCGAACGGAACCTCGTCCGCGTCGACGGCGAGCCCGTCGGCCATGTGACCACCGGCGAATACGGCTCGCAGATGCTGTCCTTGGGCGGCGTCAACCATCTGACCCATGGCGGCAAGAAAGAGGGCCGCGTCACCTGCGATGCGCTGCTGCGCCTGTGCAACGGCGAAGCCGTCGAGATGACAGTGGATGCTGGCGCCACTGCGATCATCCAGGCGGGAAAGCCACCGGTCATCAACGGCAAGATCGAGGAGCGGATGCGGGTCGGCTGCGGCTCAGCCACCATCGGCATGTTCGCCAAGCAATGGTACGGCAAGGTGGACGAGGTGGTGGTGGTCGACGACCACATCACCGGCGTGCTCTCCGAGCACCAGGCCGGCAAGGTGCTGGGCGCACAGGACACCGGCATCAAGATCCGCGGCCGCAAGTCGACACCCGGCCGCTACTTCCATGTCGCCGAGCCCGGCTCCGGCTGGGGCGGCACCAATGTCATGGACCCGCTGGAGATCGTGACCGGCTTCGACCCGAAGCATGCCAAGCCGGGTCTTCGGATGCTGATGGTTTCGACAACGGGCGAGCAGCATGCCTATTACGAGCTGAACGAGGAACTGAAGCCAGTCGAGAAGGACCTGCCGGCCAACCTGCAGGAATCGGTCGACCGCATCGCCGAAAATTGTGAGCCGGCCTTGAGCACGGTGCTGTTCATGGCCGGCGCCGGCGGCTCCTTGCGTGCCGGCGTCACCGAGAACCCGGTGCGGCTCACGCGCTCGGTGCGGCAGGCGATCACCCGGGTGACCGCGGGTGGCGCGCCGGTCTATGTCTGGCCGGGCGGCGGCATCACCTACATGGTCGATGTGACCTTGCTGCCCGAGCGCGCCTTCGGCTATGTGCCGACGCCGGCTCTGGTCGCCCCGATCGAGTTCACCCTGAAGCTTGAGGACTATGCGGCGCTCGGCGGCCATGTCGATCACGTGCGGCCGGTCGAGGAGGTGCTGAAGGATTCCTCGCTGCGTCTTCGTTCCGCGAAGGGCGCGGCCTGATGCGCCGGACGCCGGTCATCCGCCGCTTCGGGCATAACCGGCTGCACCTGCAGGACGGGCCGATCGACCTGATCGCCGAGGCCTTCGGTGCGGCGGAGGAGATCGAGATCGCCTACCGCGCGGCGGGTGCGCGATTCATCACCATCCTGGACGAGCTTTGCGCCGAGCTGCCGCTGCTGCGCTCGGCCGGGGCGGCACGGCCGGTGGGGATCGTGGCGCAGCGGATGTGGGATGCCGTCGCACCTTTCGCGTCGGCGCAGTTCATCACGCCGATGGCGGCGGTCGCCGGCGCGGTCGCCGAAGAAGTGCTGGGCGCGATGACCAATGCTGGATCGTTGCAGCGCGCCTATGTGAACAACGGCGGTGACATCGCGGTCTTCCTGGCCAAGGGCGAGACCCTGCGGATCGGCATGGTGGATCGGCCTGATTACCCGAGTATGTTCGGCTCGCTGTTTCTCGCATCCGACCAGCCGGTGCGCGGCATCGCCACCAGCGGCTGGCGCGGGCGCAGCTTCTCGCTCGGGATCGCCGATGCGGTGACGGTGCTGGCAGACACGGCGGCGATGGCCGATGCCGCGGCCACCATCATCGCCAATGCGGTCGACCTGCCCGGCCATGCCGCGATCGAGCGCCGCGCCGCGCAAGACCTGGCGCCGGACAACGATCTCGGCGCGCGACCGGTGACGGTTGCGGTCGGCACGCTAACCGAGGCCGAAAAAGCGGCGGCCCTGGAGCGCGGCTGTCGTGCCGCGGAGATGTGCCTGGACCGGCAGCTGATCCGCGCGGTGGCCTTGCATCTCGGCGGGCAGACGCGGCAGGTCGAAGGCGCGCTGCAAATCGCAGCGGCATAAGGGGAGAAACATGAAAGCGAAGATCCGCAAGATCGTGACCGTGGTCGAAGAGACGCTGAGCGAGGCGGGGCGGGACGTCAGCCCGCCGACCCGCCGCGCCGCGGCGATCGCCGTCATCGCCAATCCCTTCGCTGGCCGCTACCAGGAAGACCTGACCGACCTCATCAATGTCGGCGAGGAGCTGGGCGGGCTGCTGGCTGAGCGCGCGGTGAAGGCGCTCGGCATCGAGGGTGGGAAGATCGAGAGCTACGGCAAGGCCGCCGCGGTCGGCGCCAACGGCGAGCTGGAGCATGCGGCGGCGATCCTGCATC
Source organism: Dongia sp. (assembly GCF_041905885.1). Classification (NCBI taxonomy): domain Bacteria; kingdom Pseudomonadati; phylum Pseudomonadota; class Alphaproteobacteria; order Rhodospirillales; family Dongiaceae; genus Dongia; species Dongia sp. The sequence continues at coordinate 39,852 of NZ_JAYRKD010000012.1, forward strand.
CGAAGCTCGGGGCTCCCTTCCGCAAGGTGCTGGGCAAGGGTGCGGCCCTCATTCCGTCCTCGAAGAAGCGGGGCGGGCCGGGCGTGGCGCTCGACATTCCGCTTGGCCATAAGGATGCTGCTTTCGTGCGCAGCCATTTCGATGGGATGGAGGTGCGCGTGGTCGATGCGCCGGCGGCCGACGAGATCGTGGTCGCGGTGGCGGTCACGGATTCCGGACGGCCTTTGCCCCGGGTCGGCGGCTTGAAGGTCTCCGAGATCAAGGGCGAGGACGGCCTCCGGTGAAGCCTAACGCCGCCAAGCCGATTGCGCGGGTGACGCCGGACGAGGGGTACCGGCTGGAGGAGCAGGTCGGTTACATCCTGCGCCAGGCCTCGCAGCGGCATGCCGCGATCTTCGCGGCGCGGATACCCGAGCAGCTCACCACGACGCAGTTCGCGACCTTGGTGCGGCTTCAGGAAGTGGGGCCCTGCTCGCAGAACCAGCTCGGGCGGCTGACCGCTATGGATGCCGCGACGATCAAGGGCGTTACCGACCGCCTCATTCAGCGCGGCTTCGTCGAGGCCAAGGTCGATCCCGAGGACGGGCGCCGGCGCATGCTGGCGCTGACGCCGGCGGGGCTCGACGCGGTGGCGCGGGCGATCCCGGCGGGGCTGGAGATCTCGGCGGAGACGCTGGAGCCGCTCAGCGCCGAGGAGCGGGCGCAGTTCATGGCGCTGCTGAAGAAGCTGCGCTGAGCCGACCCGGAGCGGCCCGTCCGAACACGGACGGCGAAATCCCGCTCGGTTCGCTAAACCCTTGTCGCAAAGCGAAAAACGGCGCAGAGTGGTCGAGGCGATCTTCAATTCTGTCCGGGTCAGGTCCGGGTTGCAGGTCCGTCTGTGTTGCGTCCGCCTGCAAATCTGTCTGCGTCCGGTCTGCGTTGCGATCTGTCCGCGTCACGTCTGTGTCACGCGATTCCGTCCGGGTCAGGTCCGGGTTGCATCGACCCCGTGCCGTCGCGGGCGTTCGACGTAGCCTCAGCCTCAGGATTCACGATTCAAACAAGGCTTCCGCTACCGCGCAACGCGCTTCAGCGGAAGGTCGGATGAGAGGAGCGGATCCTATCACGATCGGCGTCGCTTGTCCGGTGCGAGATCGCGTGACACCGAATTCCAGCACGCGCCGCGGCTATTGCACCAGCGATCCCAGCCGCTGCTCGGCCAGCGCCTTGAACGCGCCGTCGGGGAATTTCCGCAGATAGGCGAAGAAGTCGTCGGGGTTCTTGCTGTCCCAGATCGTGTCGAAGAAGGTGGAATCCAGCTCCTTGTAGAGCTTCGCGTCCACGGCGGTCCTCGACAGCGGAACGATCCGGCCCCGCAGCACCGGCGCGGCCTCGGGTTTCAACGCGACCAGACGGTGGGCCGCCAGCTCGACGAAGACGCCGGAAGGGATTTTCGCGAGATAGGCCTCGAACACGGCCGGATCCCGGCTGTCGCGGATTTCCATCCATTCGGACTCTTCGGTCTTGAGGCTGTCCACAGCGGAATCCGCCGCGGCGATCGCGTTCCAGGCCAGCGCGCAGGCGAGAGCGACCGAGGCGATGGACCGCCGGCGCACGGCGCGTGTCAGGTCTTCGCGATCGCCGGCACCTTGGTCGCCGGCGGCGTGTTGCGGCTCCTTTGGGTGCGGACGATGCCGTCGATGATGGTCATGCCGACACCCGGGAGATCGCCGAGGCGGATGCTTTCCAGCAGATCCTTGCCGGCCGAATGCTGCGCCTTGTCCAGGAAGACGAAGTCGGCGGCCCGGCCCTTTTCGATCAGGCCGACATCGAGCTTGCGCATCCGCGCGGTGTTGCCGGTGGCGAAGCAGAGCGCGATCTCCGCCGGCACTTCGCCGATCGAGGAGAGCATCGAGACCATGCGCAGGATGCCGAGCGGCTGGACGCCGGAGCCCGCCGGTGCGTCGGTGCCGAGGATGACCCGGTGGAGATCGCCGATCTCCCGTGCGGTGCGCAGGGTGTAGAGTGCCGCGCGCTCATTGCCGTTGTGCACGATCTCGAGCCCGCGCTTGCATTGCTCGCAGAGGCAGCGGATCTGGGAGTCGGGGAGGGCGGTGTGGCCGCCGTTGATATGGCCGATCACGTCGGGATCGGCTTCCAGGATCACGTCCTTGTCGATGAGACCGGAGCCCGGGATCGAGGGGCCGCCGGTATGGATGGTGCTCTGGATGCCGTATTTGCGGGCCCAGGCGACCATCTTCTTGGCTTCGTCGCCGGTCTTCACGCCGCCCAGGCCCACTTCGCCGAGCAGGGTAACGCCGGCCGCGGCCATTTCCTTGAAGTCGTCCTCGACCATGCCTTGCTCGATCACCGGCGCGCCGCCATGCACCTTCACGCCGGCGGGGCGGGCATTCGCGAAGATGCGCTGGCTGGAGATCGCAAACGCCTTGAGGCCGGCGATGTCCTTCGGGCGGCCGGGCATATGGACCTCGCCCGCCGAGATCATGGTGGTGACGCCGCCATGCAGGCAGCTCTCGATCCAGCCCAGCTGGTTCTGGCGCGGCGTCCATTCGCCGGCGACCGGATGCACATGGGAGTCGATCAGCCCGGGAGCCAGCGCGGTGCCGCCGGCATCGACCACGACCTTGGCCTCGGCGGTGTCGAGGTCCTTCTCGCGCCCGAAGCCGACGATCTTGCCGTCGAGGGCAATGAGGGTGTCACAGCCCTCGGCGATCGGCTTCTCGATGTCGCCGGTCAGGAGCAGGCCGATGTTGCGGATGACGAGCTTGCCGGCGGGTCCGCCGGAAGTGGGTTCGACGGCCATGGGAGCCTCCTGGAGTCTGCGTTTTTCTTATTGTTGCAGAGATGGCGCGTTGTCTTCCAGCGCGTTCAACTCTGGACCGTCAACCCCTCCCTGGCCCTCCCCCATCTTGGGGAGGGGAATCCATGAGGTAGCTGCTGCAAGTGACGGATCTGCCCGTCTCCCGCCCCCAAGATGGGGGCAGGTTGGGGTGGGGGTTGACGGTGCAGCTGGCGCGGTGTGGAAAGACCTCGGCGCGCTATGCGACAGCGCCTAAGCGATCCTTCGCGGCGTATCCATATGCGCCATGTTGCCGGCGCGGGGGCCGACCGGCTCGCTGGCGGGGCGGATCGAGAGGGCGGTGCGAATGTCCGGTTCGTCCATCTGCTCCGGATTGAGGAAGCGGTAGGAGTAATCCATCCAGACGTTGGATTCGAGGAAGAGATCCAGCAGGTCCGGATCGAGGTGCCCGTTGCGCTTGAAGGCGCCCATGATCTTGATCGCCTCGCTCAGCGGCTTGGCCTTCTTGTACGGGCGGTCGCCGGCGGTGAGCGCTTCGAACACGTCGGCGATCGCCATGATGCGGGCCAGCACCGACATGTCCTTGCCCATCAGGCGGCGCGGGTAGCCGTTGCCGTCCATGCGCTCGTGGTGGCCGCCAGCGATCTCGGGCACGTTGCGGAGGTGCCGCGGGAAGGGCAGGCTCTCCAGCATGATGATCGTCTGCACGATGTGATCGTTGATGATGTAGCGCTCTTCGTCGGTCAAGGTGCCGCGCTGGATGCCGAGGTTGTGCAGCTCGCCGAGATTGAACTTGTGGGCCGGCACGCGGAGCTTGAAGCCCCAGGCGTTGTCCTCCGGCATCTGGTCGCGCTCCTCGCGGATCACGATATGCTCCGGCTTGTCGGCCAGCACGGATTCCACCACCGGCAGGGTCTGCGGCGGCGCGGCCTTGAGGCGGGTCATTTCCTCGTGCGAGATGCCGATGCGGTCGTCGAGGGTGCGGGTCCAGGTGCGGCTGGCGGCGATGCCCTTGATCTTCTCGATCACGTCCGGCGCCATGCCTTCGCCGCCGATATTGGCCTCGGCGACCAAGGCGTATTCCTGGTCGATCTCGGCGTTGAAATCGACGATCCGCTTCTCGATGTCGCGCAGGCTGGCGCCGCCTTTGAGGAACTCGCGCAGCAGCTTGATCTCGTTCTCGCGCTTCACCACCTCGAAGCGGGTACGGATTTCGTGGATGCGGTTGTAGAGCGTCTCCAGCTTGGTCGCCTTGTCGACCACGTATTCCGGCGTGGTCACCTTGCCGCAATCGTGCAACCAGGAGGCCAGCTCCAGCGCTTCCCATTCCTGGTCGGTCAGGCGGAAATTGGCGAAGGGACCGTAGTTCTGCTTCACTGCCGCCTCGGCCAGCATCTTGGCCAGCGCCGGCACGCGGGTGCAGTGGCCCCCGGTATGCGGCGACTTGCGGTCGATCGCGCTCGCCACCAGCTTGATCAGGGAGTCCATCAGGTTCTTCTGCGCCATCATCAGCTGCTGGTTCTCCAGCGCGATGGCGGCGCTGCCGGCGATCGCCTTCAGTAAGGCGAGCAGGTGGCCGGAAACATTCTCGGTATCGGTCTTGGCGGTTGCCGTCTCGGAAACGAGCATCACGACGCCGAGGGTCTCGCCGCGCGGGCTGAGCAGGGGGACCGCGATCAGATCGACGAATTCCGACTTCACGCCCAGCTTGCTGGCGACCGCACGATCGACCGACTTGATCTCATCGAGCCGGACCTGCCGGGTCTCGATCTTGCGGCGCAGAGCGGCGTCCGAGATGATGCTGTTGCGGATCTCGAGCGGGACGCGCATGGCGTATTCCTCGTCGAGAGCCTCGAAGGTCTTGTCCCCGGAATGCCGGCCGATCTCGAAGCGCATCGCCTTGCCGTCTTCTTCCAGCAGATAGACCACGCCGCCCATGGTGCGGCTGACATCGACCATCTCGCGCAGGATCCGGTTCAGCAGCGAGTGCAGGTCGCGTTCCGCGGTCAGGCTGCTGCCGATTTCCAGGAAGCGGCGGATTGTGGTCTTCATCTCGTTCATGATGATCGAGAGCTCGTCCACTTCCTCGATGCCGGTATGCACGGCGGCGGCGTTGGAGAAGTCGAAATCGCGGATCGATCCCGCTTCGTCGGCGAGCGAGCGCAGCGGCTTCGACAGCCGGCGCGCCAGTTCCCAGACCGCGAATATCGACATCAGCACGAGACTTGATGAGACGAGCCCCAGCATCCAGATGGTGCGATTGACTCCGAGCTCGCGCTGATCCTCCGGCAGGCCGAGAAGCGAGTAGATCTGGATGCCGCCAAACACGACCAGCGCCAGCATCGCGATGACCAGCAGCGCGGCGAAGAAGGCCGTGATGTGACGGCGCAGCGGATATCGGTTCGCAACTTTGCGCAAAGCGAAGTCGTTGCGAAGAACGGTCGTCTCCATGGAACTTGGTCCTCACCGCGCCCCACACAAAGATGTGGGATCTCCCCGGATTTCAAAGTCTGCTACCCATTGTAGTATTGGGCAAGATCCTTCTCAGACGGTTAATTTGCGACCACTTTTGTTCTTCGGCGTGACGATGGTCACCAGATCGGGGTGTGCGCGGCCGGCCCGCCCCCGGACGGGGGCGGGCTGGACCCGAATCCTGCGGTAAATTGCGGCTAGCTGCCGGAGAAACCGAGCTGGCGGGAGACCGAACGGGCGCTGTGCCGGACACGGGCGCCCAGGTCGGGCAGCCGGATACCCCAATCGCGCGGCTTCAGGCCGGTCACGCTGATGGCCCCCGCCACCCCGCCGTCGCGGTCGAAGACGCAGGAGCCGATGCAGGCGACCCCGTCATTGTCCTCCTCGTCATCGACCGCAAAGCCGCGCTCGATACTCATGGCCAGTTCCTGCATCAGCCGCGGCACGGCGGTGATGGTGCGCGAGGTGCGCTGGGGCAGCGGCCCGCGCTCCAGGATCCGCTGCGCTTCTTCGCGCGGCATGGCGGAGAGCATCGCCTTGCCGACGGCGGAGCAATGCGGCAACTCGCGGCGGCCGAGCGCGGCCTCGAAGCGGATCGTGCCCGGGGCGTCGACCCGGCCGACCACCACGGCGCAATCATCCTCGAAGATCGCGAGCCGCGAGGTCATGCCGAGATCGGCGGTGAGCCTGCGCAGCTCCGGCATCGCCACGTCGGCGAGCCCGATATTCGCGACCGCCATGTCGCCGAGCCGGGCCAGCGACAGGCCGAGACGATAGCGCCGGCTGGCGCCTTCGCCCATGTCGGAGAGAAAGCCGCGGGTGAGCAGGGTTTGCAGCAGCGCATAGACCGCGGCCTTCGACATGTCGAGCGCGCGGGCGAGATCGGTCAGGCGGGCGCCATCCTTGCCGCGGGCGGCGATCAGTTCCATGAGGTCGAGGGCGCGCCCCAGACTCTGCACGCGATAACGCTCGCCCGCGGACTTCGCGGGTGGCTCGGTCGATTCAGTCATAATTCGTCCCCCATGGCGCGGAAATATGCGCGCCTTTAGCATAGCGATGCCGAATGCGATTTGGCTACGGCGAACCATTCGAGGCGGAACGCTTTGTGCAGTGAGGCTTGATGGAATTCGCGCCGGCCCTGATAGAACAGCTGCGGCATGCATCGCGTGTCGTGTTCTTCACCGGCGCCGGTGTCTCGGCGGAATCCGGCTTGCCCACCTTCCGCGATGCGCAGACCGGGTTATGGGCGAACTACAAGCCGCAGGACCTGGCGACGCCGGAAGCCTTCGCCCGAGATCCGCAAACGGTGTGGCGCTGGTATCAATGGCGTCGCCGCGTCCATGCCGACGTAACGCCGAACCCGGCGCATCACGCCATCGCCGCCTTCGAGGCGCGGCTGCCCGAGGCGGTGCTGGTCACTCAGAATGTCGATCGGCTGCACGAGCTCGCCGGCAGCCCGGCGCCGATCCATCTCCATGGCAGCGTGTTCCGCAACAAATGCGCAAGCTGCGGCATCGAGATGCCCGAGGTCCCGCATGATCTCGAGACGCCGCCCGCCTGTCCGGATTGCGGCGGGCTGTGCCGGCCGGATGTCGTGTGGTTCGGCGAAGGCCTGCCGCCGGCCCCGTGGCAGGCCGCGGTCGATGCCGCGGTGAAGGCGGAGGTGGTGATCTCGATCGGCACTTCGGCGACCGTCCACCCTGCCGCGCGGATTCCCCTGGTCGCGCGCGAGGCCGGCGCCCTGGTGGTGCAGGTCAACCCGGAGCCGACGCCGCAGGATAAAATCGCGCTCAACCTGCGCGGCAAAGCGGGCGCGGTGCTGCCGGCACTGCTGGCGGCGGTGTGGGGTGAGTGACTGTCTAGTCCGCCCTGACGCTCATCCCGAAGTCTTGGGCGATCAGACCGATCCAGCGCCAGAGGTAGTCGGCGAAGCTCTTCAGCACGTAGATCTCGTAGCTCGGCGCATTGTCCAGCTGGTGCAGCAGCACGTTGGTGCGGCTGAGGCTGGTCTGCAGGCACTGGCCGGGGCCGAAGGCGCGCGGGTGCAGGTCGTTGCTGATGCCGCGGGCCAGTACTTCGCGCGCGGCGGGGCCGGTCATGGTGATGACGGTGCGGCTCTCCGAGACGTCGGTCACGTTGGTGTGCCGGCCGGCAAAGGCCTGGCGCAGGCCGTCGATCAGGCCCTGGCGCCGGGCATCGGTGCCGACCACCCACCATTCGTTGGGGCCGAGCCAGAGGATGCGGACATCACCGGCGCTCGCCACGGTGTTGGCGGCCAAAGGAAGATCGCAGCCGGTGGCGTTCTTCACCGCCGCGGGGAAGGCGCCGTCAGTGGCATCGCCGCGGATGTTGATGATGGCGCGGTGCGCGCTTTCCCCGAGAATGATGCCGGCGCCGTCCGCCTTCTGGCTGGCGAGGGCGTTAAGGCCGAAATGGGCGAGGGCGCTGCGGCGCTGATAGGCTTCAACCATTGACGCGCGCTCCTTCGGGGTCGAAGAACTTGGGCTCGGTCACCGTCATCTTCACCCGGTTGTTCTCCCAGCAGGCATAGAGAGTCTGACCGAGACGGTTGCGGCCGTTCTTGACGAGGCCCATGGCGATCGAGCGGTCCATGTTAGGGCTCCAATAGCTCGAGGTGACGTGCCCCAGCATGGTCATCGGCGGCTTGTCCTTGAGATGCTCGACGATCTGCGCGCCGTCGGGCACGACCACCTTGGGGTCCTCGGTCAGCAGGCCGACCAGGTGCTTGCGGTCGGGACGCTTGGTGTCGGAGCGCAGCATGGAGCGGCGGCCGATGAAATCCGGCTTGCCCTTGGAGATGATCCAGTCCATGCCGAGATCCTGCGGCGTCACGGTGCCGTCGGTGTCCTGGCCGACGATCACGAAGCCCTTCTCGGCGCGCAGCACGTGCAGGCCTTCGGTGCCGTAGGGCGTGATGCCGTATTTCTCGCCCGCCTGCATGAAGGCTCGCCAGACATGCAGGCCATAGGACGGCGGCACGTTGATCTCGTAGGAAAGATCGCCGGTGAAGGTGATTCGGAAGACCCGCGCCGGCACGCCGGCGACCGTGCCTTCCTTGAAGGAGAGATGCGGGAAGGAGGCGTCATCCAGCGGGATGTCGCTGCAGACATCGGCGAGCAGCTTGCGCGCCATCGGGCCGACGATCGCCATGACCGCCCATTGCTCGGTCACGGAGGTGAAGTAGACCTTCTTATCCGGCCATTCGCATTGATGCCATTCCTCCAGCCAGGCCATCACCCGCGGCGCGCCGCCGGTGGTGGTGGTCATGTGGAAATGGTTTTCGCCGAGGCGGCTGGTGACGCCGTCGTCGAACACCATGCCGTCCTCGCCGCACATGAATCCGTACCGGCATTTGCCGACGCCGAGCTTGGACCAGGCGTTGGTGTAGGCCATGTCCAGGAACCAGGCGGCGTCCGGACCCTGCACGTCGATCTTGCCGAGGGTCGAGGCATCGACGATGCCGACGGAGGTACGCGCGGCCTTCACCTCGCGGTTGACCGCGTCATGCATGCTCTCGCCCGGCTTCGGATAGTACCAGGCGCGGTGCCACTGGCCGACCGGCTCGAACTTGGCGTTGTGATCGACATGCCATTGGTGCATCGGCGTCTTGCGCACCGGCTCCAGGAACTCCTCCTTGTCGCGGCCCGAGAACACGCCGAAGGTCACCGGCGTATAGGGCGGGCGATAGGTGGTGATGCCGACCGACGGGATATCGACATTGCGCAATCCCGCCATGATCGCCAGCGCGTTGACGTTGCTGGTCTTGCCCTGGTCGGTCGCCATGCCCATGGTCGTATAGCGCTTCAGATGCTCGACCGAGCGATAGCCCTCGCGGTGGGCCAGCATGACGTCGCCGGCGGTGACGTCGTTCTGGTAGTCGATGAAATGCTTGCCGCCCTGGCCGACCGGTTTCTCGGACGGCACGATCCAGAGCGGGCGTTGCGGCTGCTCTTCCACACCGGCCTCGGCCGAGGGCGCGGAACCGCCATTGCCGCCGTTGCCGGCTTCGAGCGCGGCGCCGGTGCCGGCGACATGGCCTTCGGTCAGGCAGGCCGCGAGGTCGAAGACGCCATGGGCGCCGCCGATCGAGACGAAGTTCTGGCCGGGGATGATGTCGCCGGGGACGAAGGCGTTGATCGCATCGTCCCACTTCACCTTGGAGCGGGTCTGCGAGTGGAGATGCACGGTCGGCTGCCAGCCGCCGGAGGAGGCGACGCAGTCGCAGGAGATGCGGCGGGTCGAACCGGTGATGCTCTTGCCGTCATCGGCGAGGCGGGCTACCTCGGCTTCCTTGACGCCCTGCTCGCCGTGCACCTTGGTGACGGCATGGCCGACCAGGATCTCGATGCCCTTGTCGCGCACGGCCTTGGCCAGCGGACCGGTCGCTTCGGCGCGCAGATCGACGATCGCCGGGACGGTGACGCCGGCATTGGCGAGATCGAGCGCGACGCGATAGGCGCTGTCGTTGTTGGTCATCAGCACAACGCGGCGGCCCGGTGTCACGCCATAGCGGTTCACGTAAGTGCGCACCGCCGAGGCCAGCATGCAGCCGGGTCGATCATTGTCGAGATAGACCAGGGGCCGCTCGATCGAGCCGGTGGCGAGGATGATCTTCTTGGCCCGGATGCGCCACAGACGCTGACGCGGCTTGTCCGGGGTGGGACCGAGATGATCGGTCAACCGCTCGACCAGGCTCATGGAATTGTGGTCGTAATAGGCGAAGGCGGTGGTGCGCGGCAGCAGCTTCACCTCGTGCAGCGATCCGAGCTCGCGCAGGGCATCGGCGACGAAGGCGGCAGCCGGCTGGCCGTTGACCGTGGCGGTGCTCTCGCTCAGCAGCGAGCCGCCCATTTCCGATTGCTCGTCGGCGAGAACGACACGGGCGCCGGTGCGACCCGCCGCGAGCGCCGCGGCCAGGCCGGCCGGGCCGGCGCCGATCACCAGCACATCGCAGCTCGCATAGAGCTTGTCGTAGCGGTCGGGATCGACCTCGGTCGGGCCTTTGCCGAGGCCGGCGGCGTTGCGGATGAACTTCTCGTAGAACAGCCAGGCCTTCGCCGGCCACATGAAGGTCTTGTAGTAGAAACCGGCCGGGATGAAGCGGTGGATCAGGCTGTTCACCGCGCCGATGTCGAAGCCGAGCGACGGCCAGCGGTTCTGGCTTTCGCTGACCAGCCCGTCATAGATCTCGATCTGGGTGGCGCGGGTGTTAGGCTCGGTCCGTGCACCGAGCCCAAGCTGGATCAGCGCATTCGGCTCTTCCGCGCCGGCGGTGACGATGCCGCGCGGCCGGTGATACTTGAACGAGCGGCCGACCAGGCGCACGCCGTTGGCGAGCAGCGCGGAAGCCAGCGTGTCCCCGGCGAAGCCGCTGTAGCTCTTGCCGTCGAAAGTGAAGTTGACCACGCGGCTGCGATCGATGCGGCCGCCGGCATTCAGGCGATTGGTCTGGCTCATCGGGAGTTGTTCTCCGTCCCGAGATCAGGCTTGGGCTCGCCCATCTTGTAGACCTTCAGGATTTCATGGGTGACGGTGTGGCGCGCCACGTTGAACCAGCGGCGGCAGCCCTTGCTGTGGACCCAGCGTTCGAAGTGGACGCCCTTCGGGTTGCTGCGCAGGAAGAGGTAGTTGGCCCATTCGGCGTCGGACATCGTGCCCTGCTGCTCGAGCGTCGGGCGGGCGATATGCGCCTCGTGGCCGTAGCCGAACTCGTGCTCGTCGCGGGGGCCGCAATAGGGGCAGTTGATCACAAACATCTTGTGCGACCTTTCAATGCGCGACGCCGGCGGCGCCGTGCTCGTCGATCAGATAGCCGGTGGTGAAGCGCTCCAGCGCGAAGGGCACCGCGAGCGGATGCGGCTCACCCCGCGCGATGGTATGCGCGAAGACATTGCCGGAGCCGGGCGTCGCCTTGAAGCCGCCGGTGCCCCAGCCGCAGTTGATGAACAGGTTCTCGACCGGCGTCTTGCCGATAATCGGGCTCGCGTCCGGGCATGTATCGACGATGCCGCCCCATTGCCGCAGCATCCTGAGACGGCTGAAGCAGGGATAGAGATCGGTCAGCGCGTTGAGCTGGTTCTCGATGATCGGTGGGCTGCCGGCCTGGGCATAGGAGTTGAAGGAGTCGATGCCGGCGCCCAAGACCAGCTCGCCCTTGTCCGACTGCGAGACGTAGACATGGACCTGGGGCGACATGACGACCGTGTTGAGGATCGGCTTGATCGGCTCGGAGACGAGGGCCTGCAGCGGATGGCTCTCGACCGGCAGGCGGAAGCCGGCGAGGCCGGCCATCACGCCGGAATGGCCGGCGGTGACGATGCCGATCTTCTTCGCGCCGATCGGGCCGCGCGTGGTCTGCACGCCCTTGACGACGCCATTGACGATGTCGAAGCCGGTGACCTCGCAGTTCTGGATGATGTCGACGCCGCGCTCGTCGGCCTTGCGGGCGAGGCCCCAGGCCACCGCGTCATGGCGGGCCACGCCGCCGCGGCGCTGCAGGCTGGCGCCCAAGACCGGATAGCGCGCCTTCGCCGAGCAATCGAGGATCGGCACCATCTCCTGGACCTGCTCGCGGGTCAGCATCTCGGAATCGATGCCGTTCATCTGGATGGCGAAGACGCGTCGGCGCGTCGCCTGCATGTCATGCTCGGTGTGGCAGAGGTTCAGCAAGCCGCGCTGCGAGAACATGACGTTGTAGTTCAGGTCTTGCGACAAGCCTTCGAACAGTTTCAGCGAGTGTTCGTAGAGATGCGCGGATTCATCCCAAAGGTAATTGGAGCGGACGATGGTGGTGTTGCGCCCGGTATTGCCGCCGCCGAGCCAGCCCTTCTCCAGCACCGCCACGTTGGTGATGCCGTGTTCCTTGGCGAGGTAGTAGGCGGTGGCGAGGCCGTGGCCGCCGCCGCCGATGACGAGGACGTCGTATTCGCGCTTCGGCTCCGGGCTGCGCCAGGCTTCCTGCCAGTCCTGGTGATAATTCAGCGCGTTCCGCACCAGGGTGAAGATCGAATAGGCCTGTTTCATGCTTGTCCCCGGGGAGCGCCAATGGAGTCGGCGCGGATACTGCCAAGGTGGTGGCTGCCGTTCAAATGACCGCGCGGCATCTAATGTCGCGAACCCGCCGCAGCGTCAATCCGCTTCACCGCTCCAAGTGCTTGAAAGGACGCGGATCAGCCCGCCAGTCCGAGACTTCCGGCAGGCGGCGTCCGATTTTGCCTGAGAGCGTCGTCTTGCCCGGTGCAACCAGGGGCGTCAGACCAAAACCGCAATAATCTTATGGCTTTATCGCAAGGGCACCGGCGTATCGCTGCCCGAGCCGGCATGGCGGTTTTCATTAATCGATTGATATTAATCATAATTGCAGAAAATATCCCCAGCCGGCCCTGGTCCCAGCGATTTACTTCAGCCGCCGCCCGATTGTCCTTGGCGGGTGGGGGTGGGGGGTCTATAAGCGTCGCGCACTATCCTTTTGGCGTCGTTTCCCGTCATGTATGCGCGGGGAAAAATGACGCAAATGGGCTAGTCGCATCCGAAGTCGTGCAAAGGCGGTGTCGCTATCATGTTCGGGGACCTTCCGGCCAAGCTGCCGCAGCAGATCGCGTTCCTGCTGGTGCCCAATTTCTCGATGATCGCCTTCACCTCGGCGGTGGAGCCGTTGCGGCTCGCCAACCGCGCCAGCGGCAAGGAGCTCTATCGCTGGCACCTGTTCACGCCGGATGGAAAACCGGTGGCCGCCAGCAACGGCATCCAGCTGACGCCGGAAGGCGCGGTCGACCAGGTGCTGAACTACCACACGGTGATCCTCTGCAGCGGCATCGACGGGCATCTCTACGAAGACCGCAACGTCTTCGCCGTGCTGCGCCGCGCGGAACGGCAGGGTGCCGATATCGGCGCGCTCTGCACCGGCAGCCATATCCTGGCCAAGGCCAATATGCTGAACGGCTATCGCTGCACCATCCACTGGGAGAATCTCGCGAGCTTCACCGAGAACTTTCCGGAAGTCGAAGCCACCGCCGAGCTGTTCGAGATCGACCGCAACCGCTTCACCTGCTCCGGCGGCACTGCGGCGCTCGACATGATGCTGAACATGATCGGCCAGCAGCACGGCCACGAGTTGGCCGCGGCCGTCTCGGAACAGTTTATCCATGAGCGGATCCGCGATCGCCATGACCACCAGCGCATGGCGCTGACCGCGCGGCTGGGCGTGCGGCATCCGAAGCTGATCCAGGTGATTCAGCAGATGGAGGCCAATCTCGAGGAGCCGCTCTCGCGCGGCGATCTCGCCGATGCGGCCGGCCTCTCAAGCCGGCAGATGGAGCGGCTGTTCGCCAAGTACCTGAAGAAATCGCCGGCGCGCTACTATGTCGAGCTGAGGCTCAACCGCGCGCGGCTGCTGCTGCTGCAGACCAACATGTCTGTGATCGACATCGCGCTCGCCTGCGGCTTCGTCTCGGCCTCGCACTTCTCTAAATGCTATCGCGACTTCTTCGGCAAGACGCCGCGCCGCGAGCGCGCCGGCCCGGTGCAGCGCAGCGCGGCCGAAGCGCCGATGCTGGCGGGCGTGGAGTAAGCCCTAGACGGGCTCGCCGACGTGATCGCCGAACGGCTTTCTTGAGAACACCCGCCGCAGCGCCGGCTCGAAGGCCTCGAGCGGCATCGTGTCGTAATCCGGATCGAAGGAATTCTGGTCCCAGCGTGCGCAGAATTCCGCGCAGGGCTCGAACATGGCATGGCCGCGGAAGCGTTCCCGCGCGTTGCGATCGCCGCCCAGGTGATGGAAGTAGTAATAGCCCTGGAACACGCCGTGGTGCTTGATGATCCAGTGGGTCCTGGCGCTGACATAGGGCTGCAGCACGCTGGCGCCGAGCTCGGAATGGTTTTCCGGCGAGATCGTGTCGCCGATGTCGTGCAGCAGGGCGGCGATCACCATCTCTTCGTCGGCGCCGTCGCGTTGGGCGCGGGTCGCGGTTTGCAGCGAATGCTGGAAGCGGTCGATCTTGTAGCCCATGAGGTCGCCGGAGAGCAGCGAGAGATGGGTCATCAGCCGGTCGGGCAGGGCGGCGCTGAAGGGGCGGTAATGCCGCTCCAGCAGCTCGTATTCCTCGCGCGTGCCGTCGGCCATGTTGATGAAATCGATGGTATCGGAGTCCATTCTGCCTCTCCGCTTGGTCGTATTCGGGTGGCAGCGTAGAGTCCCGGCCGATGAGCGACAAGGGCAATATCGCTGAACTATCGGCGGCGCTGCGGCCGCACGGCATGCGGATCCGTGGCGGCTTCGCGCTGACCGAGGCCGACGAGCAGGGGCTCGCCGAATTTCCCGACTTGGCGTCGGCGCAGCGCGGCCGGACACTGCTGCTGATCGGCAATGCCGGTGCGCCGCTTTACGAGGCCTTCTTCGCCGCCGGCGCGATCGCGGGCCCGAACCCGCTGGACGACTGGACGCGGCGGATCGTGCTGCCGATCGCCGCGCAATTCGCCGCCCGCGCGGCCTTTCCCTCGGACGGGCCGCCCTGGCTGCCGTTCCAGCGCTGGGCGATGCGGGCCGAAGGCGTCAAGCCGTCGCCGCTGGGCGTGCTGATCCATCCCGAATACGGCCTCTGGCATGCCTACCGGGCGGCGCTTGTTTTCGATCAAGCGCTGGAGCTCCCGCCGGCGCCCTTCCGCGCCCATCCTTGCGACAGCTGCGTCAACAAGCCCTGCCTCTCGACCTGCCCGGCCGGGGCCGTTTCCGCCCAAGCCTATGCTGTGGATAACTGCGCCCGGCATGTGGCGAGCGCGGCTGGGAAGGCCTGCCGATCAATCGGTTGCCTCGCCCGGCGGGCCTGTCCGGTGGGCGCGGACCTGGCCTACCCGGATCGGGCGATGGCCTTCCATATGGCGGCCTTTCTGCGCGGGCGGGGGCTTCGGGTTTCACACCCCGAGGATTCGGAGAGTGTCCATTAACACGATGATTTGTCGAGCCGATTCCAGAATTTGCCTTGTCTTTGCCTGATTCATCGGGTTATCAATCGGCCAGTAATCCACCTCTCAGGGGAGTCCTTCGCGTGGGCATCCGATTTGGTCGGCTGGCGCTTGCGTCCGCCCTCGTCTTCGCGGCTTTGCCGGCATTTGCCAGCCCCGTTACACTGAACGCCGTCGATCAGCCGGGCGGCGCCGTTCTCAACGAAGCGGTGCAGTGGCGCGTGATGCGCCTCGACAACCAGGGCAAGGAAGTGCCGACGCCGGCGGCGGTCGGCAACGATCCGGTGCTCAAGGCCGAACTCAGTCCCGGCCATTACATGATCCAGGCGATCCGCGGCACCATCAACATCAAGCAGGGCCTGGTGGTCGGTTCCGCTGCCGAGACCCGCAACATCGTCGTCAGTAACGCCAATGCGGCGGTGAAGGCGACCAACCTCGGCACCGCGGTCGCGACCGCGAGCAGCGGCGCGCCCGCCACCGCCGTGGTGCAGCCGCTGGTGCAAAAGCCGGCGGCGCCCGCCGCGAAGCCGGCCCAGGTCATCGTGAAGCCGAATACCAAGCTCACGATCGGCATGATCCCCAATTCCGGCCGCGGCGCGATCAACGATCCGATCGCCTGGCAGGTCTTCACCTATTCGAAGGGCGTCACCGAGAACGGCCAGCTCGTCGCCGAGAAGACCGCGCCGTCCGCGACGTTCAACCTGCCCGCCGGCAGCTACGTGGTCCGCGCCGCCTATAAGGGCACGCAGTCGGATCTGGTCATCCCGCTGGCGCCGAATCAGGCCTACACCTACACGATCAACCTCTACGCCGGTAACGCCAAGCTCAGCGCCGCCAATGTCGGCGGCACCACGATCAAGAAGGGCCTCGCCTGGCAGATCGTGCGCGCGAAGCCCGCGGCCGACGGCTCCTATCAGCTCGTCACCAGCAGCGCCGATGCTTCGCCGCAGCTGCTGATCCGCGAGGGCAATTATCTCGTGGTCGCGCGCCAGGGCGATCTCTGGGGCGTGGAAAAGCTGTCGATCAAGGCCGGCCGCACCACCAGCGTGAAGGTGAAGCTGAAGAAGGCCGAAGGCGCGCCGACCGTCCTGGCCGACGCACAGTAACAGAGCCGTCTTTCCATCCCATCCGGGTGCATGCCGAACCGGCATCGCCCGGATGAGCTTTTCTGGGGCATGGGTGACGGGGGCGGTCTGCTAGGGTCCCACCCGAGTTTCAGCCCGAAACAAGGCCCTAGCGCAATCCATGTCCAGAGAACAACGTCCCCGGCGTGAACGCCGCACCGCGCGCGGCCTGAACCAGCTGCCGTGGCGCACCTACCGCAATCCCTATAGCCCGATCCAGGCCGTCACCGCCGATCAGCTGGAGGCGATCCACAACGCCTCCCTGCGGATCCTGGAGGAACTCGGCATCGAGTTCCTGGATGACGAGGCGCGCGCGATCCTGAAGCAACAGGGCGCCGAGGTGCAGGCCGACGGCACCCGCGTCCGCCTGCCGCGCGAGCTGGTGCTGAGCCATGTCGCCAAGGCGCCGCGTGAGTTCACGCTCCACGCGCGCAATCCCGAGCACAACCTGACCTTCGGCGCCAACCACATCAATTTCGGCTCGGTGGCTTCGGCGCCGAATGTGTCCGATCTCGACCGCGGCCGGCGGCCGGGCAACTTCTCGGACTATTGCGACCTGCTGAAGTTGGTGCAGACCTTCAACGTCATCCAGTTCACCGGCGGCTATCCGGTGGAGCCCGCGGACCTGCCGCCTTCGACTCGGCATCTCGACGCGCATTACGCGGCGATCACCCTGACCGACAAAATCTGGCATCCCTATTCGCTCGGCCGCGAGCGGATCGAGGATGCGATCGAGATGATTTGCATCGCCCGCGGCATCGACAAGGCGCAGCTCGCCAAGGAGCCGAGCGTCTTCTCGATCGTGAACAGCAATTCGCCGCTGCGGCTCGACATCCCGATGCTGCAGGGCCTGATGGCGATGGCGCGGCATGGCCAGCCGGTGGTGCTGACCCCCTTCACGCTGTCGGGCGCCATGGCGCCGGCGACCGTGGCCGGCGCGCTCGCGCAGCAGAATGCCGAAGCGCTCGCCGGCATCGCCTTCATCCAGATGGTCAATCCGGGCGTGCCCTGCGTCTATGGCGGCTTCACCTCGAACGTCGACATGAAGACCGGCGCGCCAGCCTTCGGCACGCCGGAATACACCCGCGCGGCGATGGTCGGCGGACAGCTGGCGCGGCGCTACGGTCTGCCCTATCGCTCCAGCAATGCCTGCGCGGCGAATGCGGTCGATGCCCAGGCGGCCTATGAATCCGAGATGTCGCTCTGGGGCGCGGTGATGGGCCATGCCAACCTGATCCTGCATGGCGCCGGATGGATGGAAGGCGGGCTGGTCGCGTCCTTCGAGAAGCTGGTGGTCGATGTCGAGCTCATCCAGTCGATGGCCGAGTTCCTCCAGCCGCTGGTGGTCGATGAGGACACGCTGGGCTTCGAGGCGATGAAGGAGGTCGGTCCCGGCGGCCACTTCTTCGGCGCCCAGCATACGCTGGCGCGCTACGAGAAGGCGTTCTACTCGCCGCTGCTGTCGGACTGGCGGAATTTCGAGAACTGGCGCCTGGCCGGCGCGCTGGATACCGCGCAGCGGGCCAACCAGATCTGGAAACAGGCGCTGGCGGATTTCACGGCGCCGGCGCTCGATCCGGCGATCGACGAGGCCCTGAAGGATTTCGTGGCCCGTCGCAAGGAAGCCGGCGGCGTCAAGGCCGCCTAGTTCTCGTCCTTCTGCCGTGCCGGCTCATGGCAAACCGGCACGGCAGAAGACGGGTGCGCATAGCCATCAACCTCAGCCATTAATCTCAGGGCTTGTTCGGGTTCGGGCTGCCGCCGCTGCGCCCGTTGCTGCTCTGACCGCCACTCTTGCCGCCGTTGCGGCCGTCGCGATGGCGATTCTGGTCGCCGTCTTCGCCGGAGGTGGGTTCCTCCTGCGGGCCGGCCGCCGTTTGGATGTTGATATCGCAGTCGCCGCGCTCGATCGCCGCCAGGTACATGTTTCCCGACAGCTGTTCGCATTCGTCCTGGGTGTCGGCCTTGGCACTGCTGGCCAGGGCGATGACGCCGAGGATACCAAGGACGGCCAGGATCTTCTCGCTGTGCTTGATCACGGGGATGAACTCCTCTGCTTGAAGAGAACCGGGCGTCGATCCTCTGCAAGGTTGGTGTCCCATCCGGCGGCACTTGTTCAACTACGCCGAAATTTGTCGGCATCCTCGGATTGTCGAATGCAGTCCGATACTTGCCGATGCGACTCGGCGTGAATCTGCGCCATGGTGCGGTGACGGCGATCACGCCGGCGTGCGTCCCCGCGAACGTCATTGCGAACGGCGTTAAGCCGCGCCAAGTGCGTTGCGGTCCAATCGATTGGGTTTTGAGGAAAGCGGCGCCGGGGCGGCGCGCGATGAGCTGAAGCGGTCGGCTCTGACAAGAAGCGGCGGCGTCGGCCGCTGCAGGGGAGATCTTCGCTGCCTCCGTACTGCCGTGCCGTTTATGAGAGAGCGGCACGGCAGATGACGGAGCGCATTCTGGTGTCTTAGTAGCCGTAGCCGCCGCCGGACTTGCCGGAGGTGCCCGCCGGCGAACCACGCGAGGTGCGGATGTAGCGGTCGGTCTCGACGATGGTCTGCACATTGCCGGCGGCGAGGACTTCGCACTGCCCGCGCTCGATCGCGGCCAGCAGCTGGTTGCCGGTCAGCGACGCACAATCCATCGCATTCGCATTGCTCGCCAGCACGGTGGCCGACAGAACAGCGGCCGAAGCCGCGAGAATGATCGTCTTCATGGTTCCATCTCCAAATTTCGTGAGGATCGACATCGAGCCTCGTTGCTGAGGATCGACAACCGAGCCTCTGCATCGTTGGTATCACGTCGAGCGTTCGGAGTTCGTGCGGGTCGTCACAACGGCACCGAGGCAAGCGGCGAGAAAGGCCTGGCGTGGAGATCATTGTGATGAGAGTCACGGGCGACCTGGCGTGCGGCAGTGGAATGTCGTGCGCGCGAGCGGCGCGGAGATCGGCGTGATGAAGATGGCGCCGGTGAAAGCGAGAGATGGGCAAGGGGAAGGGTCGCTCAGGCCAGACGATCTGGGCCGAGACGATCTGGGCCGAGACGATGGCGGCCAGCGCAAGGAAGGCGGTGCGGGGATGGATCGCTGTGATGATCATCACGTGGGCGCCGCGCAGAGGCGCCCCGGCAGGTTGCCGGAGAGTCGCGATCAGGTCGGGGAACCGGGGCTGCGGGGTTTCGTGGCGCAGCGAAAGGAATCGGCGGGCGGCAAAGCCGCGAGAGGGAAAGTCTTAAAGCCGGGCCTCCGTACTGCCGTGCCGTCTATGAGAGAGCGGCACGGCAGATGACGGAGCGCATCCCGGGGCCTTAGTAGCCGTAGCCACCACCAGACTTGCCGGAAGTACCGGCCGGCGAACCACGCGAGGTGCGGATGTAGCGGTCGCTCTCGACGACGGTCTTCACGTCGCCGCTGACCAGGACTTCGCACTGCCCGCGCTCGATCGCGGCCAGCAGCTGGTTGCCGGTCAGCGACGCACAATCCATCGCATTCGCATTGCTCGCCAGCACGGTGGCCGACAGGGCAGCGGCAACGGCCGCCAGGGTGATCTGCTTGGTAAACATGTTCAGGTCTCCTTGTTTCGGTGAGGATCGACAACCGACCCTCTGCGCAATTGGTCATGGGTCGCGGCCTCCCGGTTCGTCCCGCTTGGATTTCTCCGCCATCGGCGATTTATTGAATTGGAACCGGGGTTTGCAGGTCGCGACTCCGATCGGATCGCTGTGACGAGGGTCACCGGGCCGCGTGGCAAAAGACAACTTTGGGGCCGGCGGGCCGGCAATGGCCGGGCCTAACGTGCCCAAGGCGACGGTGCGGACTCAAGCAGCGACGTCGCCGTTTGGCTCAGGGAAAGATGGATGGGAGAAGGATCGCTGGGGCCCAAAAGAGGAAGGCGCCCGACGGGGATGAACGTCGGGCGCCTGTGACCTCGAGGCGGGTCCGTGGGGACGGTTGGGTGTAGTTCCCGCCTCGCATGAGTAAGGTAGTCACAGCCCGGCAAAAGTTCTGTGACCGCGATCACAAGGCCGCGCCACGCCGGCTCGGGAATCGAAAACCTTTCAACAACAACACATTCGGATGCTGAAGGAGCCCGGAATTCTGCGGAAAACCGGCCCGCCCGGCATTGGTTGGCGGTCGGCGGCCATGTTAGACTTGGCCGTTCAGTGATCGATGCGGAGCAGAGAGGACAGCGATGAAGGGGCGTGTTGCGGCGGCGATGCTCGGGATCGGCCTGCTCGGCCTGTTCGGGAATCTTCCGGCCGAGGCGGAGAACAGCGTGAATGTCGGCGCGCTTTCCTGCCATGTCTCCGGCGGCGTCGGCTTCATCTTCGGATCCTCCAAGGATCTCGACTGCATCTTCAAGCACGCGAACGGCGAGACCGAGCGCTACACCGGCGAGATCAATAAATACGGCGTCGATATCGGCTTCACCACCGAGAGCCGGATCATCTGGGGCGTGTTCGCGCCGGGCGAGGTTTCCAAGGGATCGCTGGCGGGGCATTACGGCGGCGTCAGCGGTGAGGTGGAGCTCGGCCTCGGCCTCGGCGCCAACGTGCTGCTCGGCGGCAGCTCGAAGCAGATCGCCCTGCAGCCGCTCAGCGTCACCGGCGGCATCGGCCTGAACGTCGCCGCGGGCATCGCCTCCATCACCCTGGAAGCCGGCAAGTAGCCGCATCGCCCGAAGCCCGATCATGCGGTTCACCTTCGTCCTTGCGACCACTGTGGCGCTCGCCTTGTCGTCCGCTACCGTGCTTGGCCAGCAGCAGGGGCCTTATTCGGTTTCCGGCAGCTGTGGCGGCCTGCCGAAGGTCACCAGCTTCCACACCGCGCCCGGCCTCTGCGCCGGCCTGGTTGCATCGGGCCTGAAGTTTCCGCGCGGCGTGCTGCCGCTCAAGGACGGCCGGGTGCTGGTTGCCGAGATGATCGGCTGGGGCACCAAGAACGGCCGGGTCACGCTGCTGACGCCGGACGGCAAGGGCGGCTATGCGAAGCAGCAGATCCTCAAAGGCCTGAAGCAGCCGCATGGGCTGGTGCAGGGGCCGGACGGCAAGATCTATGTCGGGGTGGTCGGCGGCATCAAGCGCTTCGCTCTCGGCAACCCGGAGCAGACCGTCGAGGACGTCATCGGCGGCAAGGCCGCGGTCAAGGGCCCACCGGGCGACGGCCGGCATCCGCTGGTCAGCATTATCTTCACCCAGCGCAAGACGCTGCTGGTCAATGTCGGCTCGGTCAGCAACAACTGCGAGCGCGCCAACGGCGATCTGCCGAAGCCCGACCAGATCTGCCCGGAGACCCGGGCGCCGGCCGGCCACGGGCTGGTGCGCGAATATGAGTTCGATTGGGCGACCGGCAAGGCCAAGGGCTGGATCGTCTTCGCCGAAGGCCTGCGCAATTCCATGGCGCTGGTGGAGTTTTCCGCGAGCGGCGTCGTGCTGCAGGGCGAGAATTCCCGCGACAGCATCGACGATCTGATGCCGGAGCTTCCGAACGACAACGACCTGCCGCCGGACGAACTCAACGAACTCACCGCCGGCGGCCGCTACGGCTGGCCCTATTGCTACGGCGCCAATATCGCGAGCCCGGAATACAAGGACAAGGACTGCAGCGGCTTTCATCCGCCGCTGCTGTCGCTGCCGGCGCATGCGGCGCCGCTCGGCATGGCCTATTGGGACGGCGGCCTCGCGGTCGGCTATCACGGCTATCGCGACACCGGGCACCGCATCGTCTGGTTCCCGGTCGACGCCGAGGGCAAGCCGAAGGACGAGCCCAAGGAGCTGGTCTTCGACTGGGTGAACCCCGACGGTGCGCCGACCGATCTCAAGGCCGGCGCCGACGGCGCGCTCTATGTGACGGAGGACCGCAACGGCACGGTCCTCCGCCTCGGCAAGGAATAGCTACTCGTTGGCCTGGACCGCCATCTGCATATCGCGCTGCCGCCGCTTCTCGGCCTGGGCCATGTAGATCGTGGAGACGATCACGCCGGTCGCCACGACCGCGATGATGAGGGTGGCGAGAGCGTTGATCTCCGGGTTCAATCCCAAGCGCACCTTCGAGAAGATCACCATCGGCAGGGTGTTGGCGCCCGGGCCGCTGGTGAAGCTGGTGATGACCAGGTCGTCGATCGAGATGGTGAAGCCCAGCAGGAAGCCGGAGACGATCGCCGGCGCCACGATCGGCAGGGTGATCACGAAGAAGACCTTGAGCGGCCTGGCGCCCAGGTCCTGCGCCGCCTCCTCGAGCGAGATGTCCAGGGTGGCGAAGCGGGACTGCATCACCACCGAGATGTAGGACATCGTGAAGGTGATATGCGCGATGGCGATGGTGGCGAAGCCGTTCCGCTGCGGCCAGCCGATCAGGTCCCGCATCGAGACGAAGAGCAGCAGCATCGAGAGGCCGGTGATGACTTCCGGCATGACCAGCGGCGCGGTCACCATGCCGGAGAGGATGGTGCGGCCGGCGAACGGGCCGAAGCGCGCCAGGATGTAGCCAGCGATGGTGCCGAGGATGGTCGCGATGGTCGAACTGAGCAGCGCGATCTTCAGACTGAGGACGAAGGCGTTGATGATCGGGTCGTTCTGCGCGAGCGAGACGTACCACTTGGTCGAGAAACCGCTCCAGACCGTGACCAGCTTCGACTCGTTGAACGAGAACACGATCAGCGAGACGATCGGCCCATAGAGGAAGATGTAGCCGAGCGCCATCACCAGGATGATGAACCAGGAGAGCCGTTTGGTCATTTGCCGGCCTCCGATTCCTTGTTCTGGTAGTACTGGTAGAGCGTGATCGGCACCACCAGCAGGACCAGCACCATGATCGCGATCGCCGAGGCGGCTGGCCAGTTCAAGCCCTGGAAGAAGACGTTGAAGAGCTCGCGGCCGATCATCACGGTGTTCGAGCCGCCGAGCAGCTCCGGGATCACGTATTCGCCGACCGCCGGGATGAACACCAGCATCGAGCCGGCGACGATGCCCGGGAAGGACAGCGGGACCGTGATCATGAAGAAGGCCTTCATCGGCTTGCAGCCGAGATCGGCCGCCGCCTCTAGCAGGGTCAGGTCCATCTTCTCCAGGTTCGCGTAGAGCGGCAGGATCATGAACGGCAGGTAGGAATAGACGATGCCGATATAGACCGCGAACTGCGTGTTCATCATGTTCAGCGGCCCGTCATGGATGCCGGCCCAGGAGAGCAGGCTCAAGACGCCGGTCGCATCGAGCAGGTTGTTGATCACGCCGTTGGATTTCAGCAGGCCCATCCAGGCATAGACCCGGATCAGGAACGAGGTCCAGAACGGCAGGATGATCAGCATCAGCAAGGCATTGCGGACGGTGGCACTCGACCGGGCGATGCCGTAGGCGATCGGATAACCGATCAGCAGGCAGAAGATCGTCGACCAGAACGCGGTCTGCACCGAGTTCCAGTAGGCCTTGAAGTAGAGCGCGTCGCTGAACAGAAAACCGTAGGCGGACAGCGACGGCTGCAGGTCGAGCTCGCCGGAGAAGAAGCAGCCTACCAGCGAGGTGGAGCTCGGGTCGGCGCAGACGAAGAGCGGCGTGAAGGGGGGCTGGGTGAGCGCCTTGCGGGCGAGGCTGATCTTCAGGACGATCAGGAAGGGGATGAGGAAGAACAGCCCCAGCCAGATATAGGGGACCAGGATCACCGCGGTCCGCGGCCGCAGCCCCAGCGCGGTCAGCACCCGTCCGATCCGCTGGGCGCCGGGAGCGCGGTGCAAGCGGCTGTTGCCCGAGGTCGTTTCATCGCTCATGTTGCGCCTCACGACATCAGGACGACAGGGCTGTTGGCGTGCCAGGTGATGGTCACCCGGTCGTCCCAACCGATTTCCTGCTCGGCGGCCCGCATCTGGTTCGGCATGGTCACCTTGACCTCCTTGCCGCTGTCGAGCGCCACCAGGTAGATCGAGAGATTGCCCATATAAGCGATGCCCTTGACCGTGCCCTTGAGGCAGTTGTAGGGCTCGCCGCGCTCGCCCTTGGTGAGGGTCATCTTCTCCGGCCGGATCGCCGCCCAGACCTGGGCCCCGGGCGAGGAGGAGATGCCGTGATCGACGTAGATCCGGCCGCCGGCATCGGGGGAGTCGATCAGCACGTGATCGGGCTCGTCCTCGATCAGCCGGCCCTCGAACAGGTTGACCGAGCCGATGAAGTCGGCGACGTGCTTGGTGTTGGGATATTCGTAGATCTCCTGCGGGGTGCCGATCTGCACGATCTGGCCCTGGTGCATGACGCCGATCCGGGTCGACAGCGTCATCGCCTCTTCCTGGTCGTGGGTCACGACGATGAAGGTGATGCCGAGCTTGTCCTGGATGTTCATGATCTCGAACTGGGTCGCCTCGCGCAGCTTTTTGTCCAGCGCGCCCAGGGGCTCGTCGAGCAGCAGCAGCTTCGGCGCCTTGACCAGGGCGCGGGCCAGGGCGACGCGCTGGCGCTGGCCGCCGGAGAGCTGGTGCGGCTTGCGCTTGATGAACGGCGTCAGCTGCACCATGTCGAGGATCTGGCGGACCCGCGTGTTGACCTCGGCGGCCGGCACCTTGTCCTGCTTCAGGCCGAAGGCGACATTGGCCTCGACCGTCATATGCGGGAAGAGGGCATAAGACTGGAACATCATGTTGGTCGGCCGCGCATAAGGCGGGATGCCGGCCATGTCGATGCCGTCGATATAGATCTTACCGGAGGTCGGCTCCTCGAAGCCGGCCAGCATGCGGAGCAGGGTCGTCTTGCCGCAGCCGGAACCGCCCAGCAGCGAGAACAGCTCGCCGCGATAGATGTTGAGCGAGACGTCGTTGACCGCGACGAAGTCGCCGAATTTCTTGGTGACATTCTCGATCCGGATGTAGGGCTCGGCGCCGGGCTCCTTCCAGGGCGTGCTGGTCAGGCTGTGGGCCGGTTTCTCTGCTGCCATGATTCTTCCTATTGTCCGGTCTTGAAGCGGGTCCATTCCCGCGCGATGAGTTGCTGGATATCCCCGTTGCGCACGACGCTGGGATAGCCGTTGGCCATGACCTTCGGATCCGGGTAGATCGCCGGATCGTCGAGGATGTCCTTGTTGACGAATTTCATCGCCGCCATGTTGGCGGTCGCATAATAGGTGAAGTTGGTGTTGGCCGCCGCCACCTCCGGCCGCATCATGAAGTTGATGAACAGCATCGCGTTCTTCGGATGCGGCGCGTCCTTGGGCACCACCATGGCGTCGAACCAGATATTGGTGCCTTCCTTCGGGATGGTGTAGGCGAGGTTGATCTTGACCTTGGCGTCGATGGCGCGCTGGGTCGCCGTCGCATAATCGCCCGACCAGCTCATGGCGATGCACAGATCGCTGTTCGGCAGATCGTTGAGATAGCCGGCGGAGTCGAATTTCCGGATGTAGGGCCGGACCTTCATCAGCAGGTCGATCGCCGCCTTGATGTCGGCCTCATCCTGCGACGTCGGGTTCTTGCCCATGTAGGCGAGCGCCAGCGGGATCACGTCCTCCGGAGAGTCCAGGAAGGAGACGCCGCAGTCCTGGAACTTCGCCAGCACCGCGGGGTCGAAGATCAGCGCCAAACTGTCGACCGGCGCATTCTTCATGCGCTTCTCGATCATGTCGACGTTATAGGTGAAGCCGTTGGTCCCGTAGTTATAGGGCGCCGCATACTGGTTGCCGGGATCGGCCTGCTTCGAGAGCAGGTCCAGGATCCAGCGGTCGATGTTGTTCATGTTGCCGAGCGCGGCCTTGTCGAGCTTCATGTAGAGCCCGGTCCGGATGCCCCGCGCGAAGTAGTTGGAGGACGGGAAGACGACGTCGTAGCCGGTGTGACCGGTCAGCAGCTTGGCTTCCAGGGTCTCGTCGCCGTCATAGGTGTCGTAGTTGACCTTGATCCCGTATTCCTTCTCGAACGCCTTCACGTTCTCCATGTCGATGTAGTCGGACCAGTTCGAGACGTTGACGAGCCGCTCGGCGTCGCCCGCCTCCTGGGCGGCGGCCGGCAGCATCGACAACAGCAGCCCTGTGCCCAAGGCGGCGGCCCAAGCCATCGCCCTTGGCCATGCGGTCGATTGCGCCATCGAACCCTCCCTGTAGAGAGCCGGCCCCTTGGAATCCAAGCGGAATTCCGACAGAACGCCCTGTTGTCAGCGTCCGGATTGCAACCGGAACGTCATTGTAGCCCCGCCGTCATCTGACCGCGTCCGGCACCGGATTGTCAATCGCGGCCCATTTCGAGCCGGGCGGGAAAGAAAAACCCCGCGCC
Source organism: Dongia sp. (assembly GCF_041905885.1). Classification (NCBI taxonomy): domain Bacteria; kingdom Pseudomonadati; phylum Pseudomonadota; class Alphaproteobacteria; order Rhodospirillales; family Dongiaceae; genus Dongia; species Dongia sp. Next base: position 66,470 of record NZ_JAYRKD010000012.1, read on the forward strand.
CAGAGGCTGGACGCGGGGTTCGATGCGATAACAATCGAAGCAGGCTTACTGGCCGGTCTTGATGGTCGTCCAGGTGCGGGTCCGCAGCTGGTCGAGCTCCGGCGAGGCGACCTTATCGCCGGCGAGCTTGGCCATGACATCGGCCGGCGGATAGATCGCCGGGTTGTTCTTGTCCTCCTCGGCGATCAGGTTCTTGTCCAGGGCGGCCTTGTTCGGCGAGGCGTAATGCACGAAGTTGGCATTGTCCGCGGCGACCTGCGGGTCGAGCATGTTGTTGATGTATTTCAGCGCGGCATCGACATTGGCCGCGTCCTTCGGCATGGCGAGGTTGTCGACCCAGAGCAGTGCGCCTTCCTTCGGAATGACGTACTGGATCTTCACGCCGTTCTTGGCTTCGTCGGCGCGGGTCTGGGCGATGCCGAAGTCGCCGTTCCAGCCGATCGCCAGGCAGATCTCGCCGTTGGCGATGTCGTTGATGTAGCTGGACGAGTGGAAGTACTTGATGTTCGGCCGGACCGCGGTCAGGACCTTCTGCACCTCGGCATAGTCCTCGGCCTTCTCGGAATGCGGGTCCTTGCCGAGATAGATCAGCACGGATTGCAGGACGTCGCTCGGCGCATCGAGCATGGTGACGCCGCAATCCTTGAACTTGGAGACGACCTCCGGCTTCAGCACCAGGTCCCAGCTGTCGGTCGGCGCGCCTTCCGGCATCGCCGCCTTGATCTTGTCGACGTTGTAGCCGATGCCGACGGTGCCCCAGAAATAGGGGACCGAATAGTCATGACCGGGATCGAATGCCTCGGTCGCCTTCATGATGTTGGGGTCGATGTTGGCGATGTTCGGCAGCTTCGACTTGTCGAGCTTCTGGAACACGCCGGCCGCGATCTGGCGGCCGAGGAAGGCGCCCGACGGCACCACCACGTCATAGCCGGTGTTGCCGGCCAGCAGCTTCGCTTCCAGGGTCTCGTTGGAATCGAACACGTCATAGGTGACGGCGATGCCGGTCGCCTTGGTGAAATTCTCGTTGGTGTGCTCGCCGATATAGTCGGACCAGTTGTAGACGTTGACCTTGCCGCCGCCGCTGTCGGACGCGGCCGGCGTGGCGGCCGCTTCCTGGGTGGCGGCGGGGGCGGGAGTCGTGGCCGCCTCGTTGGTGGTCGCGGGCGCAGCGGTGCTCGATTGCTCGGCCTGGGACGATTCCTGTTTCTCTTCCTTGCCGCAACCGGCCAGCAGCAGCGCCGACACGATCGCGACCGTGCCAATCGAAAATGCTCTCACGATGTCCTCCAGGTTTGGGTCTCAGCGGATTGGGTCATTTCGACTCTATCTCGGGCGCGGAGTCGGGTCCACGCCAGCAAATCCCATGCGCATTTGTCCTCGCCCATGGCTGAAAAGTCAACCGAGGCGGCCGGATGCCCGGCTGACCCAAGACGATGGTCGAACTTGCGAAGCGCCGGCAATTGCGGGAAATTCGGGCCCTCAACAAGACTCCACAGGGAGGAGAAGGGGACATGAATCGTCGCTCAAATCGTCGCTCATTTATCAGGAATGCGGGTCTGGTCGCGGCTGCGGCCGGCGGCAGCGCGACCGTGGCGGCGCCCGCCATCGCGCAATCGGCGCCGGAGCTGAAATGGCGCCTGACCTCGGGCTTCCCCAAGGCTTTGGATACAATCTACGGCGGCGCCGAGCGGTTCGCGAAGGCGGTCAGCGAGATGACCGACGGCAAGTTCCAGATCCAGGTCTTCGCCAGCGGTGAGATCGTGCCGACGCCGGGCGTGGTCGATGCGGTGCAGAATGCCACCGTCGAGATGGCCCATACTGCGAGCTACTACTACTTCGGCAAGGAGCCGACCTTTGCGTTTGGCGCCGCCGTCCCGTTCTGCCTCAACAGCCGCGGCCAGAACGCCTGGTTTTACTACGGCGGCGGCAACCAGCTGATGGACGACTTCTATGCCAAGTTCAAGATGGTCGGCTTCCCCTGCGGCAATACCGGCGCGCAGATGGGTGGCTGGTGGCGCAAGGAGATCAAGACCGTCGCCGACATGCAGGGCGTGAAGTTCCGGGTCGGCGGCTTCGGCGGCGCGGTCATGGCCAAGCTCGGCGTGGTGCCGCAGAACATCCCCGGCGGCGACATCTATCCCGCCCTGGAAAAGGGCACGATCGACGCGGCGGAATGGGTCGGCCCCTATGACGACCAGAAGCTCGGCTTCGACAAGGTGGCGAAGTTCTATTATTACCCGGGTTTCTGGGAAGGCGGCGCCACGCTGCATGCCTTCGTCAACCAGGACAAGTGGAACGAGCTGCCGAAGGCCTACCAGTCGATCCTCAAGACCGCGGCGGCCTATATCAACGTCGATATGCAGGCGCAGTATGACGCGCTCAACCCGAAGGCGCTCCGCGAGCTGGTCGGCCGCGGCGTGCAGCTGCGCCCGTTCTCGAACGAGATCCTCTCGGCCTGCTTCGACGCCGCGCAGCAGACCTGCAACGAGATGAGCGAGAAGAGCGCCGACTTCAAGAAGGTGTTCGAATCCGTGAAGGCGTTCCGCAACGAGGAATATCTCTGGTTCCAGGTTGCCGACGGCACCTACGACAACTTCATGTACAACCAGCAGCGCGCCGGCAAGCTGAACCAGTAAGCCGCGTCGCTTGAAGAAGAGGGCTCCGGAGCGATCCGGGGCTCTTTTTCTTTAGCCCGACGAAGTCCCGAAGTTCGGCGCTGCCGGCTGCTCGGCGGGCGCCTCCGGCGTTGGTGCGTTGCCGAAGTTCGGCCCGTCGGTCGGTGCTTCCAATCCGGAAGGCGCCGGCGTGGTGCCAAAATTGGGCGCGGCGGGCGCGCCGCTTTCGGGGGCCGGTGCGGGCGTGGCGCCGAAATTCGGCTGCCCGGTGTTGAAGTCGGGGCCGCCCGCGGGCTGCTGGGTGTCGATCGCAGCCGGCGGTGCGCTGTGATCGACGTGCTGGTAGCGCATCACCATGCCGGGGAAGGCGATGGTGAGGCCGATCATCAGGATCTGAATGCAGACGAAGGGGATGGCACCCCAATAGATCTGGCCGGTGGTTACCGGCTGCGTGAGGATGCCGGTGACGCGGTCCTTGTAGGGCACCTTGGGTGCCACCGAGCGCAGGTAGAACAGCGAGAAGCCGAACGGCGGGTGCATGAAGGCGGTCTGCATGTTGATGCCGAGCAGCACGCCGAACCAGATCAGGTCGATGCCGAGATGCGCCGCCGCTGGCCCCAGCAGCGGCACCACGATGAAGGCCAATTCGAAGAAGTCGAGGAAGAAGGCCAGCACGAAGACCAGCGCATTGACCACGACCAGGAAGCCGAGCACGCCGCCGGGGAGGCCAGTCAGCAGGTGCTCGACCCAGACATGGCCGTCGACGCCGTAGAAGGTGAGGCTGAAGACGCGCGAGCCGATCAGGATGAACAGCACGAAGGCCGAGAGCTTGGTGGTCGATTCCAGCGCCTGGCGGACGATGCCCCAGTTCAAGCGGCGCTTGATCGCGGCCAGCGCGAGCGCGCCGACCGCACCCATGGCGCCGCCTTCGGTCGGGGTCGCGACGCCGATGAAGATCGTCCCCAGCACCAGGAAGATCAGGATCAGCGGCGGCACCAGCGCGACGACGACGCGGACCAGCAGCTGGAAGCCTTTCAGCGTCCGGAACTCCTTCGGCAAGGCCGGCGCGAAATGCGGCTTGATCAGCGTCACGAGCAGGATATAGCCGGCGTAGAGGCTGGAAAGCACGAGGCCGGGAACGATCGCGCCCTCGTACATGTCGCCGACCGACTTGCCGAGCTGGTCGGCCATGACGATCAGCACCAGGCTGGGCGGGATGATCTGGGCCAGCGTGCCGGAGGCGGCGATGACGCCGCTGGCGAGCCGTCGGTCGTAGCCGTAGCGCAGCATGATCGGCAGCGAAATGAGGCCCATGGCGATCACCGAGGCCGCGACCACGCCGGTCGTGGCGGCGAGCAGGGCGCCGACGAAGATCACCGCATAGGCGAGCCCGCCGCGGATCGGCCCGAACAGCTGCCCGACCGTCTCCAGCAATTCCTCGGCCATGCCGGATCGTTCGAGGATCAATCCCATGAAGGTGAAGAAGGGAATGGCGAGCAGGGTCTCGTTGCCCATCACGCCGAAGATTCGCTCGGGGAGCGCCTGGAAGAAGGTCGGGTGGAACAGGCCGAGCGAGATGCCGATGATGCCCCAGAACAACCCGTTGAAGGCGAGGGCGAAGGCAACCGGGTAGCCGAGCAGCAGCACCACGACCAGCGAGGCGAACATGATCGGGGCCATGTTCGCGATGATGAAGGCTTCCATGCGTCTCCCCGCTACTCGACCGCCAGGGGCGTGTGGTGCGTCTCCTGGAACTCCGGGATGGCGCCCGCGATCACGGCGATGCGCTTGATGAGCTCCGAGATGCCCTGGAGGAACAGCAGCGCGAACCCGATGACGATGCAGGCCTTGGCCGGCCAGACGATGAGGCCACCGTAATTGCTGGAGCCTTCGCCGATCCGATAGGACTCCATCATGTTGGGCCAGGTCTCCCAGACCATTAGCGCGCAGAACGGCAGCAGCATGAAGACATGGCCGAACAGCTCGATCGCGTTGCGTACGCCCTTCGGCAGGTGGTTGGAGATAATGTCGATCCGGATATGCTCGTTCCGCTGCAAGGTGTAGGCGGCGGCGAACAGATAGGCCGCGCCGAACAGATACCATTGCAGCTCGAGGAACGCGTTCGACGAGAGATCGAATGCCTTGCGCGAGATGGCGTTGCCGGCGCTGACCAGCGTCGCGGCCAGGATGAGCCACATGACGAGGCGGCCAATGAGGGCGTTGGCCCGGTCGATCGCACGGCTGACGGCGAGCAATGCGCCCATGACTTGGCGTTCCCCTTCTCTTGGTCCGCGAGGACCGGGTGACTATCCGCTTATGACGTCAGGTTCCTGCCGGTCACGGCCTCCCAACGCCCTCCACTGACCGCAAGTTATTGTTTTAACCGCATGCGCGGCGCGCCGGCCGTTTGCGATATCCGAACGGCGCGTCAGCAGATTGTGCAGTTTCGCCGGTCAGTTCAAGCCATTTGCTGGCCCGACTCGGGAACCGCGACTTTGGTCGTAAGGAGGCTATCCCGCAGGATAGTCGAACTTCGCGTCCCGTGCATCGGCGAAGGCCGCGTAGGAGATGCGGGTCCAGGCCATCGCCTGCTTCCTGAACTTGAAGTAGGAGCTGGCGATCTTGCGGGTGATGTCGTCGCCCTTGTCGTAGAGCTCCTGCATGGTTTCGCCGGCTGCCGTGCCGAAGGCGGCGACGACCGGCCGGGGAAACTGCTTCAGCTGCACCTTGTATTCGTTGACCAGGGTAGCGAGCGCGGCGGGATTGCGACCGGCGTACTCCGCCTGGCTGATCGCGTTCTCGGCCGCAGATGCAGCCGCGACGATCTGCTTCAGGTCGTCGGCGAGCTCGTCATACTTGCGCTTGTTGACCAGACATTCGATGCCGCAGCCCGGCTCCTGGAAGCCCGGCCAATAGCAGAGCTTGGTGATCTTGTAGAGGCCGAGCGAGAGATCGTTATAGGGGCCGATCCATTCCGCGCCGTCGAGATTCTCGGATTGCAGGCTGTCGAATATCTCGCCCACAGGGAGGTTGACCGGTTTAGCGCCGAGGCGCGCCAGCACCTGCGTGGCGTAGCCGGAAGAGACCGCAATGCGGAACCCGGCGAGGTCCTTGACCGTGTTGATCTCCTTCTTCATCCAGCCGCCCATCTGCACGCCGGTATTGCCGGCGAGGAACGGCTTTACGCCGAACGGACCATAGAGCTCGTCCCAGAGCTCCTGGCCGCCGCCGAAGGAGACCCACCCCGCGAACTCATCCGGCCCGAGGCCGAACGGCACCGAGGAGAACAGGCCCGCGGCCGGCGCCTTGTCGAGATGGTAATGCGCGAAGTCATGCGCCATGTCGGCGCCGCCCTGGGAGACCGCGTCGAGGCATTGCGTCGCCGGCACCAGCTCGCCCGCCGACAGCACCTTCACCGTCAGCCGCCCGCCGGAAAGGTTGGCGATGCGATCGGCCAGCCGCTCGGCGCCGGAGCCCAGCCCCGCCATGCCCTTCGGCCAGGCGGTCACCATCTTCCATTCGGTCTTGTCCTGGGCGATGGCAGGCTTGGGCAACGCGGAGGCGACGCTGGCTCCAGCGGTGACACCCGCTCCAGCCAGAAACCCGCGGCGATTCATTCAGTGGCCTCCCCCGGTCCAGCCGGGATTCGAGATAGGGCGGTGAAGCACGCCCGATGGTGCCGCCCCCGCGTCGCGGGGCCGGCTGATGCAGGACTTAAGCTAACAACCTTCATGGAGCAAAGGAAGAACCACAAAATTCCGCCCAAGACCGAACCAAAGCGCCGCGGCTCAGTCGAAGTCCTCGTCGAGCGGCGCCAGGCGCACCCAGCCCTGCGGACCGTAGGCCTCGATCGGCCGGAAGCGCCGCTTGTAATCCATCTTCTGGCTGCCGGCGACCCAATAGCCCAGGTAGACATAGGAGAGGTTCCGGCGCTGCGCTTCCTCGATCAGCCAGATAACGATGAAACTGCCCAGGCTGTTCCTTGCGAGGTCGGGCTCGAAGAAGCTGTAGACGGCGGAGATGCCGTCCTGCCCCCAATCGGTCAGGCAGGCGGCGACCAGCTTTCCCCTGGGATCGCGGAACTCGACGATCCGGGTGTCGACCGGGCTGTCGCCGACCATGCTGGCATAGTCTTGCGGGCCCATGCCGACCATCTCGCCGTCGTTGTGCCGGGCCTCGAGATAGCGGGCGAACAGCTTGAACTGCTCCTGGGTCGGCACGGCGTCGGTCACGGTCGCACGCAGGTCGGCATTGCGCTTCATCACCCGGCGCAGCGAGCGGTCCGGCTCGAAATCCGCGGCGACAATCCTGACCGGCACGCAGGCGCGGCAGCCGGCGCAGGCCGGGCGATAGGCGATCGAATGGCTGCGCCGGAATCCGGCGTGGGAGAGGATCTCGAACAGCTCCGGCGATTGCGCGCCGGACAGCTCGGTGATGATCTTGCGCTCCATCCGCCCGGGCAAATAGGGGCAGGGGACCTCGGTGGTCACCAGAAAGGGGATGGGAAACCCACGGCCTTGGACGCTCATGGTGGGGAATCTTAAGCGAATCCCGGGCGTTGCGCTAGTCGGTGAACGTCCTTAGTGCGGCTTGCCGAAGGTCAAGCCGCCCCGGAGCTAGACCGTCCGGGCGGCCTCCGCCCGGTAGACCAGGATGCCGGCCAGGTGGTCGTGCAGCAACCGACCGCGCGGGTCGAAGAACCCGAAAAGCAGGATCAGGAAGCCGGTGGTCGGCACCGTCACGTAGTACATCGCGGTCATGATGATGCCGCGTAGCAGGCCCGGGTTCTCGCCGTTCCAGGCGATGGTCCTGAGGCCCATGGCGCGCATGCCCGGGGTGGCGGCGCGGCGCCCGCCGATGGTCAGGGCGGCCAGCACGAAATGCACGAAGGGCGTGCCGAAGATGAAGGCGGGCAAGCCGCCGATCAGGCCGAGGGTGCCGACGGTCAGCGTGCAGGAGACCGCGAACAGCATCGCGACGATGACGAAAGCGATCACCGCATCGATGAGATAGGCGAAGATGCGGCGCGAGAACACGCCATCATAGAGCGCCCGGTCGCTGAGCCATTCCGGCTCGCGCCATTCGAGTGCTGCTGCATCGAAGCTGCTGTTTCGGCCCGCCCCCGCACGGGACCCAAGAAGAATCAGCGGGGGTTTCCGGTCGCCCAATTGAAACTCGCTGCTCATTCACGCCAATCCGCTATATGGCCCGGCGAAACCCCAATGCAAGTGGGGTCGGGCGTTCACGCCCGCGTGTGCTAATGCGTGGTGCTGGCCGGCGTCGCGCTTTCGTTCGTGATGCTTTCCGGCAAGGCCGGGTTCGAGGGCACAATCTCCGGCGGCGGCCCGCTTGGCTCGGCCGGCGCGGAGGCGGGCATGACCGGGGCGGGTGACGGCGCGGCGGACGGCGCCGGGGCGGGCGCGTTCGCACCCTGCGTGCCCGGCGCGGGAACCGGTTTGTCGCGCAGCAGGACGATGGAGATCCGGCGATTCTCCGGCGAAAGCGGATTGTCCTTGATCTTCGGATCGGTGTCGGCGCGGCCGGAAACATTCTCGATCCGCTTGTCGTCGACGCCATTGGTGACGAGCGCGCGCCGCGCTGCGTTGGCGCGGTCGGTCGAGAGCTCCCAGTTGCTGTAGTCGGCGCGGCCCTGATAGGGCGTCGCGTCGGTATGGCCGGAGATCGAGAGCTTGTTGTCGAGCGGCGCCACCACATGCGCCACCAGGGAAAGCAGCCGCCGGCTGCGCTCGTTCATCGCGGCGCTGCCCGACGGGAACATCGAGACCTTCTCCTTGTCGAGCAGCTGGATCAGCAGGCCTTCCGGGGTCTGCTGGATGTCGATGTTGTTCTTCAGATCGGCGAGGCCCGGATCCTGCTGGATCTGCTCCTGGATCTTTTTCTTCACGTCCTCGAATTGCTGCTGCTCGGCCTTGGCGACGACTTGCTGCGCCTCCTGCACATCGACCGGCTTCTCGGCCTTCTGCTGCTCCTCGGCCGGAACGGCTTCGGGCTGCGAGGTGGTCTTCGGCTCGTCCTGCGCGTCTTCCTGCGCGTCCTCGATATCGACCTGCGCCTGCGCCGCCGAGGCGCCGTCGACCGCCATCATCACCGCGGGCTGGCCGTTGAGGATGGCCTCCTGGGATTGCTGGTTCTGCGGGGCGATGGTCGGCTTGAAGTATTGCGCGATGCCCTTCTTCTGCTCCTCGGTCACCGCGTTCAGCAGCCAGAGCAGCAGGAAGAACGCCATCATCGCGGTCACGAAGTCGGCATAGGCGACCTTCCAGGCGCCGCCGTGATGGGCGCCGCCCGACTTCTTGATCCGCTTGATGATGATTGGTCTGTCTTCGGCCACTGCCTGCGGCTCCTCGTCAGACCGCCGGGAGGGCGCTCACCGCCTCTTCGACCTCGTAGAAGCTCGGTCGGTCCGTGGACCAGAGCATTTTGCGCGCGAACTCGATCGAGACGGCCGGCGGATAACCCTGCATATGGGCGAGCAGGCCGGCCTTGATGCATTGGAAATACTTGGAATCCGCGTTGTCCACGCCGTTCATCGCGCCGGCGAGCGGTGCCACCAGGCCGTAGGACATCAGCACGCCGAAGAAGGTGCCGACCAGCGCCGCGCCGATCAGATGGCCCAGCACTTCCGGCGGCTCGGTGATCGAGCCCATGGTGTGGATGACGCCCAGCACGGCGGCGACGATACCCAGCGCCGGCATGCCGTCCGCCATCAGCTGCATGGCATGCGAGGCGTTGTGCTGTTCCGCGTGATGGTTCTCGAGCTCGGCGTCGATCAGGGTCTCGACCTCGTTCGCATTCTCGGTGCCGAGCGTCATCATGCGCAGATAGTCGCACAGGAACTCGACGGCATGATGGTTGTGCTGGACTTTCGGAAACGCCGCGAACAGCGTGCTCTCGTCCGGCTTTTCGATATGCTGCTCGAGCGCCAACATGCCTTTGGTCTTGGCGAGGCGGAACAGCTGGTAGAGCAGGCTCAGGAGCTCGACGTAGTCGCCCTTCTTGTAGGTCGGGCCTTTGAGTGCGCGCTTCAGGCCGGCGCCGACCGCCTTCAGGTTGGTCTTGGTGTTGCCGATCACGAAGGCGCCGACCGCGGCGCCCAGGATGATGACGAACTCGTTCGGCTGGAACAGCACGCCGAATTCGCCGCCGGCCATCAGGTAACCGCCGGCCACAGCGCCGAAGACAATGATAGTGCCGACGATGACGAGCATGCGGGGACGGGACCGGAGCTTTGATTCGAACCGGCCCAACCATTGACGAATAAAGTTAAAACTTGGTTAGGGACGGCCCTATCGGTCCGTTTATTGAGACTGCTCCTCGGACCGCGAGGAGAGGCGTCGGGTCGGAAAACCGCCGGATTCCAGGGCGGAAATGATCTCATCCACGTGTGCGGCGTTGCGGGTCTCGATCACCGCATCGACGTCGGCGCGCTTCACCGGCAGGTCGAAAAACATGCGCTGATGGTAGATTTCAATGATGTTGCCGCCGGTTGACCCGATCAGCCGGGCCAGGTGGCCGAGCACGCCGGGCTGGTCGGAAATCTCGATCCGGAGCGTCACCACCCGGCCGTCGCGGATCAACCCGCGCATCAGCACCTGGGCCAGCAGCCGGGAATCGATGTTGCCCCCGCTGACGATTATGACGACGTCGCGCCCCTTGAATCGCCAGGGGTCGATCAGCAGAGCCGCCAGGCTGGCGCCGCCGGCGCCTTCGGCCACCAGGCCCTGCCGTTCCACAAGAATGTGCACCGCGTTTTCGAGCTGGTCCTCGGTGACCAGCAGGAGATCGGCGGTGTGGCGCTGGATGATCGCCTGGGTGAGCCGTCCCGGCGACTTCACCGCGATGCCGTCGGCGATGGTCTGGCCGCGGTTGTCGGGCGGTAGCTGCTTCACCGCATGGTGCATCGAGGGGTAGAGATCGGCCTCGACGCCGAAGATCTGCACGTCCGGCTTCTTTTCTTTGACCGCGATGGCGATGCCGCTGATCAGCCCGCCGCCGCCGATCGGCGCGATCAAACTGTCGAAGGCGGGGAGTTCCTCCAGGATCTCCAGCCCGATCGTGCCCTGGCCGGCGACGATCAGCGGATCGTCGTAAGGATGGACGAAGACCAGGTTCTCCTTGGCCGCGACCTCGCGCGCATAGACCGCGGCCGCGTCGATAGTGTCGCCCTCGAGCACCACCTTGGCGCCGAAGCCGGCGGTGCGCTCGACCTTGGTGAAGGGCGTCGCCTTGGGCATCACGATGGTCGCCGGGATGCCGAGCCGCTGTGCATGATGGGCGACACCCTGCGCATGGTTGCCGGCCGACATGGCGATGACGCCGCGCTTCGATTCCTCCGGCGTCAAGCTCAATAGCTTGTTGAGCGCGCCGCGATCCTTGAAGGAGCCGGTGAACTGCTGGTTCTCGAGCTTCAGATGCACGCTGTTCGCACCTGACATGGCGGCGAGGCGCGGCGAGCTCACCAGCGGCGTCCGCACCACCTGGCCCCGGATGCGACCGGCAGCAGCGCGGATGTCATCGGCGGTCGGAAACACGAGATCGGCAGACAAGAGTCAGTTCCCCGGTTTGAGAGTCAGTGTATGGACCGACGGTTGCACGATAGAGCGATACGCGCCGTCGCGCCAGTCCAGCAGCCAGTCGGCGTAATGCTCGGAGAGCGGATTGCCGGACTGTCCGCCGGCCAGGGTCACTTGCGCCTCCATCGGCATGGCGAGATCGACCACGATGCGCATGGTCGGTCCATGGACGTCGGACATTTCGAGCGTTTCGGTATCCTCGACCGGCACGGCGCGATTGACCGTGAACATGTCGCCATGGGTGGCAAGCTCGGGATCCAGCCAGTCGCCCAGCAAAGGCACGTTGCTCAGCACCGGGTTGCGGAAGTGCATCCGGTGCAAGGCGCCCCATTTCCAGTTCGCCGCATCGACCTTGAAGTGAGCGCGCAGGCGGTCGGTCGCTTCCTTCAACGTGGCGCCGAGCAGCGCGCTGCAGCTTTCCGGTGCGCAAGCCTTGGGATCGCGTATGAGCTCCTTCAGAACCTCGTCGTTCCAGAACCACCAGTCGTCATAGGACTTGCCGAGCTTCTTGCGCAGCAGCTTGTTGGCGGTGAGCGAGACCCAGAGCGTTGCGATCGAAGGCTCGGCGCGGTCGAGATCGGCATGCCCTTCCCAGCGCTGCAGCATGCCGATGATGACCGGATCCCCGTCTTTCACCAGCGGCAGCCAGGACTGGACCAGATCGCGCAACGGACCTGAGAGCGTGTCGAGCTGGATCTTCTCCATGTCCTCGACATGGAACTTCGGTCGAGCCTGCAGCAGGGTTGCGATCCGCTGATAGCGTCCGTCGCCAAACCAGCGGCCGGCGATGAAATGCGGATAGTCGTCGGCGACCACCTTGTTGTTGGCGGTCGCGATCCATCCGGCGGCGGGATCATAGGACTGCGGCAACTGATCGAAGGGCAGGGTGCCGGTCCAGTCATAGTCGCCGGTCCAGCCCGGCGCCGGCAGCAGCCCGTTGGCGAAAACCTTCCGCCGGACCGGCACGCGGCCCGCGGCGACGAAGCCGAAGTGGCCCTGGCGATCGGCGAAGACCACGTTCTGCTGCGGGCTGGCGAAATCGGCGAGCGCCGCGCGGAACTCGTCGGCGTTGCGCGCCATGTTCATCGCGTAAAGCGCATCGGCGGTGCGGTCGTCCGGCTGGAGGAACGCTGCCGCCAATGCAAGGATCGGATCAGTCGGTTTGCGCTCTTTGTCCAGGTCGGAAATGACCGGTCCATGTCGCGTCGTTCGAACCTCGATCCCCCAGGGTTTGCCGTCGTTCTTGATCTTGATCCGTTCGAAACGGGTCTCGAATGGCGCCGATCCTTCCGGCGTCTGATAGAGATTCTGATTGCCGTCGATCGGCTTCTCCTCGAACAGATCCTCGGTGTCGCCGCTGGTGGTTGTGAGCCCCCAGGCGACGCTCTCATTGGCGCCGATCACGATCAGCGGCATGCCGGGGCTGGTGACGCCGGCCCATTGCCGGTCCGGCGTCACGACATGGACGAGATACCAGACCGACGGCGCGCTGAGACTCAGATGCGGGTCGTTGGCCAGCACCGGCGCACCGGTCGTGCTCTTCTCCGGCCCGATCACCCAATTGTTGGAAGCTACGTTGATGTGCCCGAACCAGGGCGCCGGCAGGCCGGCTTGCGGTTTCGCCTCCGGCAGCAGGATCTGGAAGAGATCCGGCGGCAGCGCCTTCTTCAGCGTGAGATTGAGCTTCTCCTCGCGCCAATTGGCCGAGAGTTGCAAGGCCATGATGCGGCCCCAGACCAGCGAATCCGCCGGCCGCCAGGGCTCGGGTTCGGTGCGGAGAAGCTGATATTCGAGCGGCAGGGCACCCGAACGCTGCGCCAGAAATGCATTGACCCCCGCGGCATAGGCATCCAGCGCCGACTTCAAGCCGGGGCTCGCACTCTTGACCTGTTGCTCCGCCTGCGCATAGATGCCGAGCGTCCGCATCAGGGCGTCGGTCGACATTCCAGGACGACCAATCATCTCGGAGAGCCGACCGGCGCCGACCCGCCGCATCAGCTCCATCTGGAACAGCCGGTCCTGCGCATGGGCGAAGCCGACCGCGAAGTAGGCATCGTTCAGCGATTTGGCGGTGATGGTCGGAACCCCGCGGTCATCGCGCGCGATCTCGACCGGTGCGGACAATCCCGGGACGGCGATCGACCCGTCCACCTGGGGCAGGGAGGTGCGCAGCCAGAAGTATCCGCCGACCGCGACGACGACGAGCAGCAGCAGGAGCGTCAGGATCCCGCGCTTGATCCATTTGAAAGCCGTCTTCATGCGGCTCAGGGAAAGTCCGCCAGGATGCGGGCGCGGTCGCCGTCCAGCGCCGGGGCGGCGGCGCGTTTCTCCGCATCGGGATAGGCCGACATCTTGATCGGCATGCCGGCCACCATCAGCGGCGCGACACTCGGGTCATCGACCGGCAGCACCATGTTGCGGGCCTGGACCTGCGGGTCATGCACCGCCTGCTCGACGTCGTTGATCGGCGCGCAGGGGATGCCCGCCGGCAGCAGCAGGTCGAGCCAATGCTGGGTCGGGTGATGCAGCAGCATGTCCTCCAGCTCCGCCTTCAGCAGCACCACATGGTCGCTGCGCGCGGCGTTGGTGGCGAAGCGCGGGTCCTGCGCCAGCGCGGGGCAGCCCATGGTCTGGCAGAACTTGGCGAACAGCTCGTCGTTGCCGCAGGCGATGACCACATGCCCATCCTTTGTCTGGTAGGGCTCGAACGGCGCGATCGACGGATGGCGCGCGCCCTGCGGCTTCGGCGGCTTGCCGCTGGCGAAATAGCGCGCGATCGAGTTTTCCAGCAGCGCCACCTGGCTGTCCAGCATGGCGATATCGACCATCATGCCCTCGCCGGTTTTGGTGCGGTGATGCAGCGCGGTCAATATGCCGAGAGCGGTGAACATGCCGGCGCCGAGATCGCCGATCGAGGAGCCGACCCGGGTCGGCGGCCCGCCCTCATGGCCGGTGACGCTCATGATGCCGCCCATCGCCTGGGCGATGATGTCATAGGCCGCGCGCTTGGCATAAGGCCCGGTCTGCCCAAAGCCGGAAGTCGAGGCATAGATGAGCTTCGGGTAGCGCTGGTGCAAGGCGTCCCAGCCGAGGCCGAGCCGCTGCATCGTGCCGGGCCGGAAATTCTCGATCACCACATCGGCGCGCTTCAGCAGCCGGTGCAGGATGGCGAGGTCGTCGGCGCTCTTGAGATCGAGCGCGATCGACTCCTTGCCGCGGTTCTGGGAGATGAAATAGCCGGACTTGCCGTTGATGAAGGGCCCGTAGGCCCGGGAATCGTCGCCGCCCTGCGGGTTCTCGACCTTGATCACCCGGGCGCCCAGGTCCGAGAGCAGCAAGGTGCAGAACGGCCCCGCCAGGACCCGCGTCAGATCGATGACAACAATGTCGGAAAGCGGTCCCGCCACAATCGATAACCCCTTCTTTCTTCGTTCTGTCTTGATAGCCGAGGCGGGTGACAGTGGGAAGCGCCTGGGCTAAGAAGCCTGGAAAGGCTCGCCCCGGGAGACGTCATGGCCACCAAGGATTTCGAATCGGTCAAAGCGATGGTGACGGCCCTGCAGCCGAGCTATCCGGTCTATTGCCTGCGGCCCGAGGTGATCGCCCAGACGGCGAAGCGCTTCCTCGATCTCTTTCCCGGCCGTGTGCTCTATGCCGTCAAATGCAACCCGCATCCGGAAGTCCTGAAGGCGCTCTATCACGCCGGCATCCGGCATTTCGACACCGCCTCGCTGCCCGAGATTGCGCAGGTGCGCGAGAGCTTCGGCGACGCGGCCTGCTATTTCATGCATCCGGTGAAGGGCCGGGCGGTGATCAACACCTCGGCCCGGGTCTATGAGATCGACACCTTCGTCATCGACCATATGGACGAGCTGGAGAAGATCCTGAAGGAGACCGGCGGCGCCGAGGGCCTCACCATCTATGTCCGCATCAAGACCCCGCCGGCCGAAGGCACGCTCTATCACCTTGCGGCGAAATTCGGCGCCGGCGTCTCCGAAGCCGCGGCGATGCTGAAAGAGGCGCAGTCGCGCGGCTGCCAGGTCGGCGTTGCCTTCCATGTCGGCTCGCAGTGTCTCACCCCCGGCGCCTATTCGACCGCATTGCAGCTGGTCGGCGAAGTGCTTGACCAGGCCAAGGTGCAGATCGCCGGCCTCGATGTCGGCGGCGGATTCCCGGCCGCCTATCTCGGCACCAACATGCCGCCGCTCGAAGATTTCGTCGCCGAGATCGAGGACGGCGTAAAGAAGCTGGGGCTGCGCCGCGATTGCGTGCTGATGTGCGAGCCCGGCCGCGCCCTGGTCGCGCACGCGATCTCGGTCGTGACCCAGGTGCAGCTCAGGAAGGGCGACCAGCTCTACATCAACGACGGCATCTACGGCTCGCTGTCGGAGACGGTCGATGCCGGGCTGCGCCTGCCGGCGCGTCTGGTGCGGATCGGCGAGGATTCCCGCGCGCCCGCGCGCGATTTCACGCTCAACGGCCCGACTTGCGATTCCCTCGACGTGCTTCCGCATCCCTTCGCGTTGCCGGAGGATGTGCGCGAGGGCGACTGGATCGAGATCGACCGGGTCGGCGCCTATTCCAACGCGCTCGCCACCCGCTTCAACGGCTTCCATCCGGAAACCATGGTCACGGTCCACGACCGGGCGATCATCCCCTCGCTTTGACCGTAACCTGTCACCGATCGGTCCTTGCCAAGCCGCTGGAAGTGCTTAATTGTTGCATTGCAACATGAAGCGAGGCGGCGATGGATAGAGCGGCGCAGCAGCCCCGGATCGGCTCCATCAAGGCGGTTTCGCCGGGCGGCTTTCACGAGGTCTTCTACACCGACTGGGGCGATCCGGCGGCAGAGCGGGTGATCGTCTGCGTCCACGGCCTGACCCGCAATGGTCGCGACTTCGATGCCTTGGCCGCAGGCCTCGCGACCGCCTTGCCGGCCCGGGTGATCTGCCCCGACGTGGTCGGGCGCGGGCGCTCGCAATGGCTCAACGACCCGCTGCATTACGGCTATCCGCAATACATCGCCGACATGACCGCGCTGCTCGCGCAGCTCGGCCTGAGCCGGGTGGACTGGATCGGAACCTCGATGGGCGGGTTGATCGGCATGTTCCTGGCGGCCTCGCCCCAATCGCCGGTCCGCTCTCTGGTGCTGAACGACGTCGGCCCGGTGCTTGCGCGGGCGGCGCTCGAACGCATCGCGGGCTATGTCGGCGACGATGCGCGCTTCGACACACTTGAAGAGGTCGAGGCGCATCTCCGCCGCATCCACGCGCCCTTCGGGCCGCTCACCGATCGCGAATGGCAGCATCTGGTCCGGCATGGCCATCGCTTCAACGCGGACGGCAGCTATGGCCTCGCTTACGATCCCCGGATCGCCGTCAACGTGAAGCTCGCGGTCCAGGACTGGGACTTCTGGCCGGTCTGGGACACGGTCGCCTGTTCAGCGTTGGTGCTGCGCGGGGCGCAATCCGACTTGCTCAGCGCCGAGACCGCCGAGGCGATGGCGCAACGCGGACCCAAGGCCGCGCTCGCCAGCTTCGACGGAATCGGCCATGCTCCGGCCCTGATGAGCAGCGACCAGATTGAGACCGTCACGCAATGGCTGGCACGGCAAGCTTAAGGGCCATCATCGAGAAGCTGCCGCCGTTCCGGCCGCGGCTGCCCTGGCTCGGCGGCGATCTCCAGACCGTGCGCAATTTTCTGATGAAGCCGAAGCCGCCGATCGAGAACTGGCCGGGCCAGCCGATCAGCTTCGACATGGCCGACGGCACCGGCGACCGCCTGCATGGCCTGCTGCACCGCCCGGCGGAGGACAGGCGCCGCCCGCTCATTCTCTTGGTTCACGGCATCGGCGGTTCGGTCGAAAGCGCCTATATCCGCAACAGCAGCGTGCATCTGCTGCGCGCCGGCTATCCGGTGCTGCGGCTCAACCTGCGCGGCGCCGGCGAGGCGCCGGGCTCAACCCAGCAGTTCTATCACGCCGGCCGCACCGAGGACCTGAAGCAGGTGATCGGCAGCCTGGACGGCGCCCTTGCGGCGCAGGGCGTGGTGCCGGTCGGCTTCTCGCTCGGCGGCAACCTGGTGCTGAAATATCTCGCCGAATGCGGTGCGCTGGCACCGGTGCTGGCGGCGATCACCATTTCGGGCTCAATCGATCTCGATGCCGCGCAGCGCCGCATCGCCGAGGCGCGCAACCGGATCTACCACCGCGAGATCTTGAAATGGGTGATGAGTGAGCGCGAAGCCCGCCACCTCCCGCGAGAGATCCGGACCCTGCTCGATTTCGACAACCACTTCGTGGCACCCGCGAACGGCTTCAAGGATGCCCGCGACTACTATCGCCATTCCTCCGCGGCGCCGCGGCTGGGCGCGATCCGCCGCCCGACCTTGCTGATCCACGCTGAGGACGACCCCTGGATCCCGGCCGCGAGCTACCGTGACCTCGCACCCAATTCGAATCTCATCCCGCTCATCCCGCGCTCCGGCGGCCATGTCGGCTTCCACGCCGTCGGCAGCGACGTGCCCTGGCATGATACCGCACTGGCGACGTTCATCGGGGCGCTGGGCTAGCACACCCGAATCTGCGGCCTTCAGGAACGCGCCGCCCGAACGGCGGTTGGCGCTGCATGAAAGCACTGCGTGTTGCCTTCGCCGCGGGCGCGCTCGCCGGCGCCTGCTTTGTCGCCGCTCTGCTGCTGCTGGATCTGGGCGGCCTCGCCCGGCTGATTGTGCGCGATCACGCAGCTTTCCAGCCGCTCCTCATGCTGGTGCTGGCTTTCGCCGCGTTATTCGGCCTGGCGGTCGCGATCTCAAGCCTGAGCTCCGCCGAACAGCCGCGCGGCCATCCGCTCCGCCTGGTCAGAGCCGCTTTAGCAGCGCGCAGGCCTCTACAGCCGAGTAGGTGAGGATGCCGTCGGCGCCGGCGCGCTTGAAGCACATGAGCGTCTCCAGCACGCATTTGTCGTTGTCGAGCCAGCCCTTGCCCGCCGCGGCCTTCAGCATCGCGTATTCGCCAGAGACCTGGTAGGCGAAGGTCGGCATCTTGAATGCCTGCTTCATCCGCCAGAGCACATCGAGATAGGGCAGGCCGGGCTTCACCATCAGCATGTCGGCGCCCTCGGCCACGTCGAGCGCCGCTTCGCGCATCGCCTCGTCGCCGTTGGCCGGGTCCATCTGGTAGGTGCGCTTGTCGGCGCGACCGAGCGCCGACTTCGATCCCACCGCGTCGCGGAACGGCCCGTAGAAGTTCGAGGCATATTTTGCCGAATAGGCCATGATCTTCACATGGCTGTGCCCCGCCGCGTCGAGCGCGTCGCGGATCCGGCCGATCCTTCCGTCCATCATGTCCGATGGCCCGATCACGTCGACGCCGGATTCCGCCAGGGCGAGGCTCTGCTTGATCAGCACCTCGATGGTCTCGTCGTTGAGAATGCGGCCACCGCGCTCAAGGCCATCCTGGCCATGGCTGATATAGGGGTCGAGCGCGACGTCGGACATAATGCCGATCTCCGGCACCGCCTGCTTGATGGCGCGGATCGCCTTATCGATCACGTTGCCCTTGCGGTAGGCCTCGCGCGCGTCGTCGGTCTTCTTCTCCTTCGGCACATAGGGGAAGAGCGAGAGCATCGGGATGCCGAGCCTGGCCGCCTGCTCGGCCGCCTTGACCAGCGCCGGCACGGTCAGCCGGTTGACGCCGGGCAGCGACGGCACCGGCTCCTTGGCCGCACCGCCTTCCTTGACGAAGACCGGCCAGATGAAATCGGCGGGGGTCAGCACCTGCTCGGCGGTCAGGCGCCGCACCCAGTCGTCGCTGCGGTTCCGCCGCATGCGGACACGCGGATACTGGCCGAAGGGCTGGCGCGAATGCTTGGAATTGTCGGGCATGGTGCGGGCAGGTGCGTTGTTCTTGCTAGGCCGGGGATACTAGGCCGCTTGACCCCGATCAACAACAGCGCCGAACGGGCGGAATGTCGCGGTTCTCAGTCGAACACCGGCGCCACGTCGATGGTCTTCGGCCGTGCCGGATAAACGCCGATCCGCCAGAACACCCAACCGCCCAGCGTGCCAAAAGGGATCAGCACCAGGCCGATGAGGAGGACCACCGCGCCGTTCGCCGGACCATGGAAATCGTCCTCAAACTCGAAGTCGCCATCGCCCGATCCTGCCGCCGGCGGCGTGGTCTCCATCCAATCGATCGCATTGCTCACGAGCAGGGCGGCCGCAGGGAGAGAGGCCGCCAGGAAGGTGCCGAGCAACAGGCAATGGGCCCGGCGCACCAGGCCGCGATAGCGCGCGAAGAGCAGGAAGATCGTGCCGAGCGGCATCGACCAGATTTCGGCGGCCGCGAGAACTCCGCCCGCAAAGACTCCGCCCGGCGGCCCGGAGACCAATCCCCCGGCCATCCCAAGCATCATCATGATTGCGATGCCCAGCACGATCGGCGGCACGGGTGCAAAGGCCAGCCCGATCCATAGCCGCCATTTCGAGAGGTCGCGCCAAGCCCGCTGGTTCGTCGGCTGCTGCTCCGCAAGCACTGCGCTCACCACGTCTGTCGTCGCCCGCCGGTCCCATCGCCACTATAAGCGGAAAAGTGGCGGCGTCATGGCGGAGCTTCGCCTCAATCGAACACCGCGGAGACATCGGGATGGGGCAGCGGCGCCGGACGCACCCCGAGCCGCCAGAACAGCCAGCCGCTCAGTACACCCATCGCCGTGAACAACACTTCGACGGCAAGGAATATGATGGCGGCATAGGATGCATCCGCTCCCGGATTGGACACCATTGCGGCAATGCCGCCCCAGCCTTCGATGCCGAACATCAAGGCTGCCAGGGCCAGCGGGAACAGGTCCGCGATGATCACGCCGAGCAGCAGGCATTCGAACCGGCCGATCCTCCGGCGCCGTCGAACGACGAGCAGCAGATAGATCCATCCGCAAACCAGGCACCAGACGAGCACGAAGATCAGCGTCGCGATCCCGGCGCGGATCATCTCCGCGGTCGTCATGCTTCCATCGACGATCCAGATCAGCGCCAGGAGCGCGGTCATCACGATCGGCCCGAGGCTGAGGCCGAGCGTCAGCCGCCCGCCATGCAAGTCCCGCCACCGGCGATGCCGTGGCGTCAGGAACCGGTCTCCGGCCTTGTCTTGACCGTGGGAGACATTGTCCGGCGCGCGGGGCCGAGGCCGGATCCCGATCCGCCAATAGATCCAACCGCTCAGCAGTCCGGCGGGCAGGAAGAACAGGGCAAGCAGGATGAGGCCGTTAAGGGCGATGTTTCCGTAGGCGTCCCCGAGGCCGTCCTCGGCCAATGACGCGATCGCTCCCAAGGAGAGTTCCGCCAGGATCGCCGTCGCTACGCCCCAGACCAGACACTGGCGGCGCGTGACCTCGCGCCGAATGCGAATCAGGACGAGGTGAAAGCAAATACAGATCGCCGCAACGGCGAGCGCCAGCGGATATGCGACGATGAGCGCCATCGGGCCCGCGTCGGACAGATCGACTTCGGCATGCACAATCAGCGCTGCTGTAATGCCAAAGGCGAGCGGAATGGCGGTCACCAGGAGCGATCCGCCTACGCGCGCCAATCTCAGCTCGCGCCACAGCCGCCGATTTGGCTGCTGCTGTTGCTCCGCCATCGCTCCGTCGTTCACGTCTGCCCTCGTCCGTTGGTCTGCCGCTACTATAAACGTAAAAGTGGCGCGTTACAGCCGAGCCCCTTGCCTCAATCGAATATCGGCGCGCTCGCCATATCCTTCGGACGCGCGGGTCGAACGCCGACCCGCCAGAACAACCAACCGGAAAGCAGGCCGATCGGGGTGAGCAAGAGGCCGAACAGGACGATGGCGAGCGCGACGACAATAAGACTCGCATCCGCCGGGATTCCGGCCGGGATGACACCGAACGCAAGGCTGAAGCCTATGCCGTAGACCGGGTAGAAAGAGGTGAGCAGGATGCCGAGCAGAAGGCAGTCCGTGCGCGCAACGCTGCCGCGGCGCCGGCTGAAGGCGAAGAGATAGAGAAGACCAAGCGCGAGAAACCAGAACTCCGTGGCGATCAGCGCCACCGGTAGCGCGCCCACAAGTTCCGCACCGCGCATTGCGAAGGCTGTGTAGGCAAGGTTGGCCAAGGTCCATGGCGCCCCTGCCGCGAGCAGACCGCAGGCCAGGCGTCGCTTGCTGAGGTCCGGCCAGCGCCGGTGCAAGGATGGGTCGAACTTCTCGGAGCGTGCGATTGCAGCGATCACCGATCGTCGCGCCAGCCGCCAGAACAACCATCCGCCCAGCAGACCGAACGGCAGACCTGTCACGCCCATGCTGACCAGGGGTTGGAAGCCGAGGCCCCGGAATGTCGACGCGACCGAGTGCGCCTCCGAGGACATGGCTTGCTGGATCAGCCCCGAAACCGCAATCGAGGCCGCGGGCAGCAGGAATCCGAGCAGCAAGCCCAAGGCGAGGCATTCAAACAGGCGAAGATAGCCTTTGCGCAGCCAGACAATTGCGATTCCACCGATCAGCCAGATTCCGACCGCGCCAAGGCAGACCATGCCCAGGCGCCACGAGAGATGCGTTGCTTCGCCGCTCAGCACCGAGGCCACCATCGGCACTGCCGTCGGGGCGGCCGCGAGGATGATGCCGCCGAGTATTCGCCCGCGACGGCGGCCGGCGGCCGCTGACACTTCGGCCGAAACCGGCAGCTCGGCGGACGCATCCGGGTGCTCAGTCATTCCACCATCGATGCCAGCTTCTTCGGCGCAGTCATCTTGTAGCTGCGCCGCAGCAGCGCCGCGACCTCCTGCCAATCCGGCTTGGCGTCAAGCCGCATGCCGACCCAGCCCTTGTGCCCGACGTAAGGTGGGCGGAAGAAGGTCTCGGGATCGGCGCCGATCAGCACGGCCTGGCTGCCCGGCGGCGCCTTGAACCAGACCGAGACCCGGCCGTCGCCGCGTTTCTGCATGGCGAAGATCTTGTCCTTCACCCGGAAGGTCGGATCGTCCCAAGCCTCTTTCTCCGCTGCTTCCGGCAGCGCGAGGCAGATCTTGCGTAGGCGATTGGTGACGGCGGCGATCATGATCCGTGGCTAGAACACTTCTGCGATTTCCCGCAGCGGACGCGCGGCGGGCCGGATCGCGATGCGCCAGAGAAGCCAGCCGCCGAACAGGCCGGGAAGGGCGAGGCATAGACCAACGAACGCCAACCCGAGCACCAGTCCGAAGCTCGGCGGATGGAGGTCGCTGGTGAGAACGGCCACGGTCAAGCCCGTTGCCGCCGGCAGCAGAGCGCTCACCGATGCGCAAAGTGAAAGGCAGTCGAACCGCTCCACGGTCGACGTTCGGTGCCCGTGCCAGAAGAGGAACAGGGATCCGCCGGCGACGAACCAGAACGTCGCGATGCCGAAAATAGAGAGGAACCCAATCCAATCGAAGGCGCCGGCGTCGTCCGCTGTGAGCCAGATGAAGATCGCACTCGGAGCAACCGGCGCGAGGGATGCGAGCGCCAGGCCAAAGACCACATGCGCCTTGTTGACGTCACGCCAGGCGCGCTGCAGCGACTCTCTCGGCTCGTCCGGTCGCTCGCGCCATTGCTGGCGGCGCGATTTATGCCTCTGCGATGCAGTCCCGGTCCCCATGCCGCAATTCTATCGGCAATTGCGTCGCGGCGAAATAGACTCAGATGGTTACGGCAGCGGCAGCTCGTCAACCGAGGTGTTGAAGTCGAAATCGGTCAGCTGCCATTGATCGTCGCTGACCCTGATGAACGAGCAGCGCAGAAAGGTCGGTTTTGGTCCGATCACGATCATGTACCAGTCCCGCTCGAAAGCGTCGGCATAGTTCTTCTGTGCGAGGAAGGAAACCGAGTTCACCTTGTCGGATTTGACGAGCGCCGTCATCGGCGCCAGGGCAACCAGTGCGCCCGCGGGATCGATATTGCCCAGCGACCCGGAATGCAGCGCTTCACCGATCGCCGCGTCCTTCCCCTCCGCGACGAGCCGGCTGAAATCGCCACACCAAGTCTTGGGATCGATGATTGTTGCCTCGGCCAAGGCAGGCGCCGCTTGTGCGAATATTGCGACAGCAATGACCAGTGCGGCAATCCGTTGCGACGATCGCCCGGTATTCATGACGCGCCCCTTTGCAAGTGTCCACACGCTTGGGTTATGCAGCAGACAACCGCCGGGAGCAAATGCCAAATCCTAGGCCGGGGCCCGTTGCTGCAACGCCAGCCTCACGCCGAGCCCGATCAGCACGGTGCCCAGCGCGCGGTCGAGCCAGAGCCCGATCCGCGGGTTGCGTCGCAGCGCCGCGGTGAAGCGCGCGGCGACGAGCACGATCACCGCTTCGACCGCGAGCCCCACTGCAATCACCAGCGCGCCGTGCAGCACCAGTTGCAGCGGGATGTAGCCCAGCCGCGGGTCGGCGAATTGCGGCAGGAAGGCCATGAAGAACACCGCAACCTTCGGGTTCAGGACGTCGATCATGAAGCCCTGCCGGAAAATGGCGAAGGTCGAGCGACCGGCACGCGGCTTGCCGTCGATGCTGAAGCCGGAGCCCGCCGTCATCAGCGCATGGATGCCGAGATAAATGAGATAGGCGGCGCCGACCCATTTCACCACCGAGAAGGCGAGGGCCGAGGCGGCGAGGATCGCCGACAGCCCGAAGGCCGCCGCCAGCACATGCACGATCGCCCCGGAGCAGACCCCGAACGAGGCCGCGAAGCCATGCCGCTTCCCCTGCGCGACGGTGTTCGAGACGATATAGGCGATATCCGGCCCCGGCGAGAGATTGAGCGCGAAGGCCGCGGTGAAGAAGACGATCCAGTGATTGACGTCGTACATCGGCACACTCGATTCCGGTTCGGCCGATGATGGCACGACCTCAGGCGGGACCGAAAGTGCTGAAGCGCCGGGGTTTGGGCTCAGTCGAACACGCCGGACAGATCCCGCATCGCTATATCCGCCGGGCGCACGGCGATGCGCCAGAACAGCCAGCCGCCGAGCAAGCCGAAGGGCAGGGTGAACAGGCCGGCAAAGGCATAGTTCTTGAGGTGCGCCCAATCCAGCAGGGGAAAGCGCCCCTGCAGCAGGAGGGTGCCCACGATGTCGTAAACCAGCGGCATGAGGAAGCTGCTGGCGCAGCCGAGCAGGAGACATTCGTGCCAGGCAATCTGGTCGCGCAGCCGGCTCACGGTCCGCAGATAGGTCATTCCGCAGATCATCGACCAGGCGATCGGGGCCAGCATCGAGAGCGTCAGGTCCTTCCAGCCGACGCCGCTGCCCTCAAAGGCATTGACCAGATGGACTCCCAGCGTCATGAGCGCGGCGCCCAGCAGCGGTGCGACGGCGAGTGCCAGCAGGACGCGTCCCAGCGGCAAGTCGGCGGTGCGGGGTCCGATCGGCACCGGCTCGTCCACCGGGATAACGGGGAGCATGGTGGTGTGGTCGTGCATCCCCCATCGATGGCGGAGGATTGCGGCCTAATCCGGGCGCGGTTGGGGAGTTGTTGTGCCGCTTGTGCCGGAAGGCGCCCCAAAAGTCGGAGCAAGAAGAAGGGCGCGCCGGCGATCCGGCGCGCCCCTTGCGGAAATGACGGGTCTTATTCCGCGGCCTTCTTCGCGTCGGTGGCCTTGTCGAGGGCCTGGCGGAGATCGCCGAGGATGTCATCGATATGCTCGATGCCCACCGAGAGACGGACGTAGGAGTCGCTGACGCCGGTCTTCAACTGCTCTTCCGGCGAGAGCTGCGAATGCGTCGTGCTCGCCGGATGGATCGCGAGGCTGCGCGCGTCGCCGATATTGGCGACGTGGTAGAACATCTCCAGGGCGTCGATGAACTTGCGGCCGGCCGCGGCGCCGCCCTTGATCTCGAAGCCGACCAGGCCGCCGAGACCGCCTTTCAGATAGGCCTGCGCCCGGCGCTTCTCCTCGCCTTCCATCTGACTCGGGTGGATCACCTTGGTGACCTGAGGATGGCTGTTCAGGAAATCCGCGACCGCCTGGGTGTTCCGGCAATGCTCGCGCATCCGCAAGGGCAGGGTCTCCAGGCCCTGGATGAACTGGAAGGCGTTGAACGGGCTCATCGCGGCGCCGAGGTCGCGCAGCAGGGTGACGCGCGCCTTGATGATATAGGCGACCGGGCCGATCGGCTTCACCGCCTGGGTCCAGACCGCGCCGTGATAGCTGGGATCCGGCTGGTTGAGGCCCGGGAAGCGCTCGGCATGCTTCTCCCAGTCGAAATTGCCGCCGTCGATCAGCGCGCCGCCGATCGAGGTGCCGTGGCCGCCGATATACTTGGTGGTCGAATAGACGATGACGGCCGCCCCATGCTCGAACGGCTTGCAGATGATCGGCGCCGCGGTGTTGTCCATGATCAGCGGCACGCCGAGCTTGCGGCCGATGTCGGCGACTTCCTTGATCGGGAAGACGCGCAGCTTCGGATTGGGCAGGGTCTCGGCGTAGTAGGCGCGGGTCTTGGAATCCGTCGCCTTGGCAAACGCCTCAGGATCCTTCGGATCAACGAAGCGCGCCTCGATGCCCATTTCCTTGAAGGTGTTGGCGAACAGGTTCCAGGTGCCGCCGTAGAGATCGGTCGAGGCGACGAAGTTGTCGCCGGCGCGGGCGATGTTCTGGATCGAGAAGGCGCTGGCCGCCTGGCCGGAGGAGAGGGCGAGGGCGGCCGCACCGCCTTCGATCGCCGCGAGCCGCTGCTCCAGCACGTCCTGGGTCGGGTTCATGATCCGGGTGTAGATGTTCCCGAATTCCTTCAGCCCGAACAGGTTCGCGGCATGCTCGGTGCTGTTGAACTGGTAGGAGGTGGTTTGATAGATCGGCACCGCGACCGCGTTGGTGGCGGCATCGCGCCGGTGGCCGGCGTGCAGGACCAGGGTCTCGGGGTTCTTGCTCTTCGCGCTCATGTCGGGGCTCCCTTATCGAAGGTCGATTTCAATGAGGTCGGACTATTTTTGATGGGCGGGGTGAGATCAAGTGATCTTCGTCACCCGCCCGGGGCTCAGCTCTGCTCCGTTCAGGGGCCAGCTCGCTGTTATCCAACCATGAAACCGCGCCCTTCCCAAAGCCTTTCGCCGGAAACGGCAAAGACTTGTCAAAACCGTCAAAAACGTGCCAATCAGGCCCGCCAATTCCGGCTCCTGACCCCGTCCCTGTCAAACCAGATCCCCTTATGCCCAGCACGCCCCATGTCGAGTTTTCCTTGCGCGCCGGTACCGGTGAAATCCGGCTCAACCGGCCGGAGATGCTGAACGCGCTCACGCTGGAGATGATCGAGGCGATCGATGGCCAGGTAACGGAATGGGCGACCGATCCCAAGGTCACCGGCATCCTGATCGCCAAGGCCGGGACCGGCGAGGCCTTCTGCGCCGGGGTGGACCAGCGGGCGCTCTACGAGGCGCTGCAGGCGGGCGACCGGGAATACGGCGCGCGGGTCTATCGCCGCTTCTATCAACTGCTCTATCGGATCGCGACCTGCAAGAAGCCGACCCTCGCGGTGATGGACGGCATCACCATGGGCGGCGGTGTCGCGCTCGGCGCCCATTGCAAGATCCGCGTCGGCACCCGCAACACCTACCTCGCCAACGCCGATTGCAAGATCGGCTATTTCCCCGATGGCGGCGCCGCCTTCTTCTACAACAAGTGCCCCGGCGAGATCGGGATGTTCCTGGCGCTGACCGGCGTCGCGCTCCGGGCGCGCGGCCTGTTCCATGCCGGGCTGCTCACGCATATGGTGCCGGAGAAGCAGGTGCACATGATCTCGCCCCTGCTGATCAACGAGATCGCCGTGCCACCGCCGGTCTCGACCCTGGCGGACATCGAATCCCATGTGAACCAGGTGTTCGGCCTCGGCGGCGTCCCCGAGATCAAGGGCGTGCTCGCGGCGCGCAGCGGCGAGTGGGCCAAGGGCACCGCCGAGCAGCTGCGTCCCCAGTCGCCGACCAGCCTGGCGCTGACCTACCGCCATCTCCGCACCGCCCAGGGCAAGTCGCTCGAGGAGGTGCTGAAGGCCGACTACCGCCTCAGCCAGCACCTGATCGACGGACATGACTTCCGGGAGGGGATCCGCGCCTTCGTCATCGACCGGGACGAGAAGCCGGCCTGGCAGCCCGCCGAGCAGCGAGATGTCACCCAGGCCGCGCTGGACGCCCTGTTTGCGCCGCTGGACCAAGGGATGGAATGGTCGCCAGCCGCCTGAGCGGCAATTTTCTTTCCAAGACCCGGGCTTAGCGATTTCCTCGCCATCCGGGCCGAATCATTTTATGCTCTTTTTTCGGCAGGTTAGGGCGTCTTCCTGCAAAATTAACCCTTTTTTTAGGACGATCGCCTAGTTTCGGCGCTTATTCGCAGTTTTCTGCCGATTCTAAGTTTCGGGGGCTCAAGGTGAAAAAGGCATATCTGGACACGATCGCGCTCATCGAGCGGCTGCACCGCGAGTGTCTCGAAGTCATCAAGGCGGACCTCGACCGCCAGGGGATTCGCGACCTCAACAACGTGCAGGCGATGATCCTGTTCAACATCGGCTCCGATGTGCTCTCGGTCGGCGAACTGACCAACCGCGGCTATTACCTCGGTTCCAACGTCTCCTATAACGTGAAGAAGATGGTCGAGAACGGCTATCTGGTGCAGGAGCGTTCGCCGCACGATCGCCGCGCGGTCCATGTGAAGCTCTCGGAGAAGGCCTTGAAGGTCGTCGAGCGCATGCACGAGATGTACGACCGGCACCTGAAGAACATGACCGCGGAAGTCGCCAACGAAGGCGATCTCGACGGCGTCAACGGGACCCTGCGCAAGCTCGAGCGCTTCTGGGCCACCAGCATGGACTACCGCTAACTCAGCGGTAGCCCGTCGTATCCGCGGGCTTTCCGGCTTCCTGCACTTCCACCAGATAGCGCCAGCAATCAGGCCTTGATCCATCGAGGTCGGTGAAGCCATAGACCTGCGCCAGCTGGCCGCTCGACAGCGACTGCCCGTTCCAGCGCGCCCGTTCCGGATCGGCGGCGAGGGCCGCGATCGCGCGGCCGGTGAAGCGGGGCGTCTCCGAGATCGCAAAATGCGGCTGCGCCTTGGTCGCGTCGCGCCAGTTCTCTTCCGTGACGTTGAAGTGTCCCAGCATCATCTCCGAGCGCATCCAGCCTGGCGTGATGGCCACGGCCGTGGCGCCGTGCTTTTCCAGGTCCTTGGCGTGGTCCCAGGCCATGCGGATCGCCGCGTTCTTGGCGAGGTCGTAGAAGACCGAGAGCCGGTAATGGCTCGCGTTGTATTCGGCGGTGCCGTCGGTCACCTCGATCATCAGCCCGCCCGGCTGCCGGATCAGCAGCGGCAGCGCGTGATGCGCGGTGATGAGATGGGTGTCGATCGCCAGCCGGAGCAGCTTGAGGCCGTTCTCCAGATTGTGCTCCCAGACCGCCTTGTTCCATTCGAACAGATTCTCGCCGCCCCAGACGTCGTTGACCAGGATGTCGAGCCGCCCTTGCTCGCGCGCGATGCGGGCGACCAGCGCCTCGACCTCGGCGAGCACCAGGTGGTCGGTGCGGACCGCGATGCCCTTGCCGCCGAGGCTGGTCACCAGCTCCGCGGTGTCCTCGATCGTCTCGGGGCGCCGGTATTCCGACTGCTGGCTGCGGGTGGTGCGGCCGGTGACATAGACCGTTGCGCCGGCGGCGCCGAGTTCCGCGGCGATCCCGCGCCCGCCGCCGCGGGTGGCACCGGCGACCAGTGCGATCTTTCCTGCAAGAGACGACATCGCCGAATCCTCTCAGCAGTGGATGGACCGGCCTTTTAGCAGCGCCGCGGAGGAGTGGCGATGCAAATGTTTTCGACGCGGCCTCGAAGAATCCTAGAGCTTCAGCCGCACCAATACGCCCGAGGTGTCGTCGAGATTGCGTTCGATGCGGAAGCCCAGTTCCTCGCAGAGCTTCAGCATGGTGGTGTTCTCGCTCAGCACATGGCCCATGATCTCGCCCAGGCCCCGACTCTTGGCATACTCGATGATCCGCTGCATCAACAGCATGCCGAGGCCCTTGCCGGTCAGGTCGTCCTGCACCACGACCGCATATTCGCCGCGCTCGTTGTTGGGATCGGAAATGAGGCGCACCGCGGCATAGATCGGCGACTTGCCGGCGGGGCCGGGCTCGGTCAGCACCAGCGCCATCTCGCGGTCGTAATCGATCTGGGTGAGGCGCGCGGCGTCGCGGTGGCTCAGCGCCTTCAGCGGCGCAAAGAAGCGCAGCCGGATCGCGCGCGGGGAGAGGCGGCCAATCAGCGCCTGCACCTCCGGCTCGTCCTCGGGCAGGATCGGTCGGATCATGAAGGCGCGGCCGCTGTCATCCTCGACCATGCCCTCGAGCCGGCGCGGATAGGGCCGAATAGCCAGCCGCGGCACGCCCTTGGCCGGCCGCACCTTCATCCGGGCGTCGAGCGCGATCACGCCATGCTGATCGGCCAGCAGCGGGTTGATATCGAGCTCCACGATCTCCGGCACATCGACGATCAGCTGCGAGAGCTTGACCAGGGTGAGCGCGATGGCATCGATATCCGCCCGCGGCCGGTCGCGATAGCCGGTCAGCAATCGGTAGACCCGGGTCATCTTCATCAGCTCATGGGCGAGCTTGATGTTGAGCGGTGGCAGGGCGAGGGCGCTGTCGGCGAGCCGCTCGACCGCGACCCCGCCATGGCCGAACAGCAGCACCGGGCCGAACTGCGCATCCTCGATCATGCCCAGGATGAGCTCGATCGAATCCGCCTTGCGGATCATCGGCTCGATGCTGACGCCGAGAAGGCGCGCTTCGGGCCTTAGTTTCTTAGCCCGGGCGATGATCGCCTCCGCCGCCCGCTCGACCGCATCGGCGCCGTCGAGGCCGAGGGCCACGCCGCCAATATCCGACTTGTGGGTGATGTCCGGCGAGAGAATCTTCACCGCGAAGGGCCCGGAGCGCTGGGCCGTGGCCGCCCTGGCCTCGGCCGGCGTCGATGCCCGGGCGGCCTCGGTGGTCGGAATGTGATAGGCGCCGAGGATCGCCTGCGCCTCCGGCCCGGTCAGCATCTCACGCCGCTCGGCCAGCGCGCTGTCGATGATCCTGCGGACCGGCTCCATCTCGACCTGGAACGAGGTCGGCATCGAGGGCGGGGTCTCCATCAGCATCTCGCGGTTGCGCCGATACTCCGCGACATGGCCGAAGGCGCGCACCGCCGCCTCCGGGGTCTCGTAGGTAGGGATGCCGGCGGCGGAGAAATGCCGCCGCGCCTCGGCCGCGGTCGCCTCGCCGATCCAGCTGGTCAGGACGCAGAGCCGGCTGCCTTCGACCGCGCCGACCACGGCATCCGCCGCGGCGACCGGATCGGCGATCGCGGTCGGGCAGTTGAGGGCGAGCAGGGCATCGACATTGGGGTCGTCGCGCAGGATCCTCGCCGCCGCCGCGAAACGCTCCGGCGGCGCGTCGCCGATGATGTCGACCGGGTTGCCGTGCGACCAGCCGGCCGGCAGCACCCCGTTCAGCTTCTCCAGGGTGGCCGGCGCAAGCTCCGCCAGCTCTCCGCTCACGTCGATCAGCGTGTCGGTGGCGAGAATGCCCATGCCGCCGCCGTTGGTCATGATCGCCAGCCGGCCGCCGGCCGGGATCCGCGACATGGCCAGGGTCTGCGCCGCGGCGAACAGCTCGTCGAGCTGATAGACCCGCAGCATGCCGGCGCGGCGGAAGGCGGCGTCATAGACCGCGTCGGCGCCGGCCAGCGCGCCGGTATGCGAGGCGACCGCCTTGGCGGCTTCAGTATGACGTCCCGCCTTGATGGCGATGACCGGCTTCACGCGCGCCGCGCGCCTGGCCGCCGACATGAACTTCCGCGCTTGGGTGACCGCCTCGACATACATCAGGATCGCGGTGGTCCCGGGATCGTCGGCGAGATAGTCGAGCATGTCGCCGAAATCGACGTCGATCAGCTCGCCCATGGAGACCAGATGCGAGAAGCCGACGCCGCGCGGCTGCGCCCAGTCGATCACGGAGGTCAGGATCGCGCCCGACTGCGACAGGAAGGCGAGGCCGCCCGCTTCCGGCATCAGATGCGCAAAGGCCGCGTTGACGCCCGACCCGGGAATGATCAGCCCCAGGCAGTTGGGCCCGAGCAGCCGCATCGTGTTGGTCCGGGCGGCAGCGAGCATGCGCTGCTTCATCGCCGTGTCGAGGCCGGCGGTGATGATCACTGCCGCCTTCACGCCCTTGGCGGCCAATTCCTCGACGATGCCAGGAACAGTGTCCGCGGGGGTCGCGATCACCGCGAGGTCGGGGATCTCCGGCAGCGCCGCGATATTCGGATAGACCGGCGCTTCGCCCAGCCGCTGATGCTTCGGGTTGACCGGATAGAGCCGCCCGGCGAATCCGGAGGCGGTGAGATTTCTCCAGGTCTTCTCGCCCATGCGGCCGGGACGGTCGCTGGCGCCGATCAGCGCGATCGATTTCGGCTGGAGGAGGCTGGTGAGGTTGCGCGTGCTCATTTCGCTCTCGTGACGTTAACCGCGTGGAAAGACATTACCGGCAAAAGTTGACGGGAATAATCTTGACCTCGGGGACGCGGACCAACTCCATGGGAATTAAAGCAAAATTGTCAGGCTTCAAAGTGCGGACTTGGCTGATCGCCGGTTTCGGCCTGATGGCAGCGATCCTGGTCGTGATCGTTGCCGTCAGCTTGAAACAGATCCAGGCTAACGGCGCGATGACCGGTGCGATGGTGGCCGAGCGGCTGCCGAGCACGATGACCGGCGATCGCCTGGTCGCCAACGTCCAGGCTTCGACCGCCGCCCTGCGCGACTGGATGATCAGCGAGAACGCGGTGTTCAAGGGCGCGCGCCTCGATATCTGGAAGGCAATCGACACGGACGTGGCCAACCTCGATGCGCTGGCCGCCGGTTGGGACGTGCAGCAGGACAAGGACGACTGGCAGCAGGTGAAGACGCTGCTGGAGACGCTGCGCAATGCCCAGCAGGAGACCGAGACGATCGCGCACAGCACGCTGGAGCAGCCGGCGCTGACCCTGCTGGAGAAGAACGCGAAGTCGGCCGAGGCGCAAATGAACGGCGGCCTCATCGCCATGGCCAACGAGGAGCGGACCCAGCCCAGCACCGACGAGCGCAAGGAGTTGCTGCTCACCATCGCCGACCTGCGCCAGGGCTTCGCGCTCAGCATGGCGAACATCCGGGCCTATGCCCTGACCGGGAATGACTCCTTCATCTCCGGCTTCAAGAAGAACTGGACCATCACCACCACGCGCATGGCCAAGCTCGAGAAGGACCAGGCGCTGTTCACCAGCGGGCAGAAAGTCACCTACGGCATGCTGCAGAAGCAGATGGCGATCATCTCGCCGATCCTGCCGCAGGTGCAGGACATCCGCAGCGGCGACGACTGGAACGCGGCCCAATCCAAGCTCAACAAGGAGGTCACGCCGACCTTCGAGTCCATTCTCGATCTGCTCGCCGGCAAGGCGGGCGAGGACGGCCAGCGCCATGGCGGCCTGGTCGAGCGCCAGGCGGATTCGCTGAAAGCCAGCGGCAACCAGATCATCGACGGCTCCAAGCTGCTGATGCTGGTGACGGGTGGCCTCGGCCTCGGTGGCATCCTGCTGGCGGCCGTGATCGCCTTCGTGGTGATCCGTGCTTTGACTAGGCCGATCTCGCGCCTGACCGCGGCGATGGGCAGCCTTTCCGGCGGCGATCTCGAGGTCGTCGTGCCGGACGCGCATCTGAAGAACGAGATGGGCGCCATGGCCCGGGCGCTGGAGGTCTTCAAGACCAGCATGATCCAGGCCCGTGCGCTCGATGCGCAGCAGAAGGAAGAGCAGGCGGCGCGCGAGGCGCGCGCGGAACGCGTGACCGAAATCACCGGCCGCTTCGACGCGGCGGTCTCCGGCATCCTGCAGGACGTCTCCGACGCGGTCGGCAAGATGCGGACCACGGCGGAATCGATGACCGATACCGCGAGCGGCGCCGCCGAGCGGGCGCAGACCGTCGCCAAGGCCTCCAACGCCGCGACCGTCAACGTCCAGGCGGTGGCCGGTGCCAGCGAGGAACTGGCGGCCTCGGTGCAGGAGATCGGGCGCCAGCTCGAGAACAGCACCAAGATCGCCGTCGAGGCGACCGAGCAGGCGAAATCGACCAACAAGCTGGTCGAGAGCCTCGCCGCCGCGACCGAGAAGATCGGCACCGTGGTGCGCCTGATCAACGACATCGCCGAGCAGACCAACCTCCTGGCGCTCAATGCCACGATCGAGGCGGCGCGGGCGGGCGATGCCGGCCGCGGCTTCGCGGTGGTCGCGTCGGAAGTGAAGACCCTGGCCAACCAGACCGCCAAGGCGACCGAGGAGATCGGCGCGCATATCTCGGCGGTGCAGTCGGTGACCGGCGAATCCGTGGCGGCGATCCGCTCGATCGTCGATACCATCGACAAGATCAACGATATCACCGCCCAGGTCTCGGCGGCGGTGGTCGAGCAGAGTGCCGCCACCCAGGAGATCGCCCGCAGCGTCCAGGAAGCGGCGCAGGGTACCGCCTCGGTGGACGAGAACATCACCGGCGTCACCCATGCCGCCGACCTGACCGGCGCCGCGGCCTCGGAAGTGCGCGGCGCGGCCGACGGCCTGGCCGAGCGCTCTCAGGCCCTACGCGGCGAAGTCGAGAACTTCCTGGAAGCGGTGCGCGTCGCCTAGCGACGCGCGCTACTCCGCCATGAAGGCCTGGATTCCGGTCTGCGCGCGGCCGAGGATCAGCGCGTGGATGTCGTGCGTGCCTTCGTAGGTGTTCACGGCTTCCAGGTTCATCACATGGCGGATGACGTGGAATTCGTCGCTGACGCCGTTGCCGCCGTGCATGTCGCGGGCGGTGCGCGCGATGTCGAGTGCCTTGCCGCAGGAATTGCGCTTGATCAGCGAGATCATCTCCGGCGCGGCGCGGCCTTCATCCTTCAGGCGGCCGACCCTGAGACAGGCTTGCAGGCCGAGCGTGATCTCGGTCTGCATGTCGGCGAGCTTCTTCTGGATGAGCTGGTTGGCGGCCAAGGGCCGGCCGAACTGCTTGCGGTCCAGCGTGTAGGAGCGGGCCTGGTGCCAGCAGAACTCGGCGGCGCCCAAGGCGCCCCAGGCAATGCCATAGCGCGCGTTGTTGAGGCAGCCGAACGGGCCTTTGAGGCCTGAGACATTCGGCAGCAGGTTCGCTTCCGGCACCTCGACATTCTGCATGACGATCTCGCCGGTGACCGAGGCGCGCAGCGAGAACTTGCCCTCGATCTTCGGCGTCGAGAAGCCCTTCATGCCGCGTTCCAGGACGAAGCCGCGGATGACGCCGTCCTCGGTCTTGGCCCAGACCACCGCGACGTCGGCGATCGGCGAGTTGGTGATCCACATCTTGGCGCCGTTCAGGACATAGCCGCCGGACGTCTTCTTCGCCGTGGTCTTCATGCTGCCGGGGTCGGATCCGTGGTCGGGCTCGGTCAGGCCGAAGCAGCCGACGATCTCGCCGGAGGCCAGGCGCGGCAGGTATTTCTGGCGCTGCTCCTCGGTGCCATAGGCATGGATCGGGTGCATGACCAGGCTCGACTGCACCGACATCGCCGAGCGATAGCCCGAATCGACGCGCTCGATCTCGCGCGCCACCAGGCCGTAGGAGGTGTAGTTGGTGCCGGCGCAGCCATAGCCGTCGATGGTCGAGCCCAGCAATCCCAATTCGCCCAGCTCGTTCATGATCTCGCGGTCGAACTTCTCATGCCGGTTCGCCATGAGCACGCGCGGCATCAGCTTGTCCTGGGCATAGCCGCGCGCAGTATCGCGCACCAGCCGTTCCTCCTCGCTGAGCTGCTCGTCGAGCAGCAGCGCGTCATCCCAGGTGAACTCGGGTTTGGAACCGTGGCGGGCGGAACTCATCTCACTCTCCTCAACATCTGATCGATGCTAGAATCCAAATTGAATACGGCTCACACCAGGGCGGGGCATGTCCGAGGAAGAAGGGTATATCATCGAGTTTCACCGCGTTGGCAATGCGGTGAAAGTGACCGCCATGGACCCGGCGACCCTGACCGAAGTATCGATCGTCGGCGCGCCCAACGTCGGCGACACCGAACTGACGCGCCTGGCGGTCCGCAAGCTGGAATATGTGCTCGCCAAACGCGGGACCAATCCCGGGAACAGGTAAGGAACGCAATCCTTGGGGTGCAATATCTCTTGTTCCTACAAGGGGCTTGGGCTAGGTTCCGGCAAATAACGACAGCGCGGATCGGGCCGAACCATCGGCCGGCCAGCGAAGGTCGAGAGCGGGGAATGCTGAGCGTCGCAGAGTGGAGCCCGGTTCCAACGGAACCGGGAAAGACAATCATTCAGGTCTGGAAGTCCTGCCAAATTCGGAAGGCAGGCAGGGAAGCGCGGGGAAATTCCGTCGCCGCTCCCGTCCCAATGGTCGCGGAATAATCCGGCAGGCGATCGCACATGGATTGGTTTCCCTATTTCCTCCAGCAGCTGATCAACGGACTGACCCTGGGCTCGGTCTATGGGCTGATCGCGATCGGCTACACCATGGTTTACGGCATCATCGGCATGATCAACTTCGCCCATGGCGACGTGTTCATGATCGGCGCCTTCCAGGCGATGATCATGCTGCTGATCTGCGGCGCGCTCGGCATCACCTGGGTGCCGGCGATCCTGCTGCTGATGCTGATCGTCTCGGTCGTGCTCACCGCCGCCTATGGCTGGACGGTGGAGCGGATCGCCTATCGCCCCTTGCGCGGCTCGACTCGCCTGGCGCCGCTCATTTCGGCGATCGGCATGTCGGTGCTGCTGCAGAACTACGTGCAGCTGCTGCAAGGCCCGCGGCCCAAGCCGGTCGAGCCGATCATCCGCGGCGGCTTCGAGCTGATGAGCGCCGAGACCGCGGGCTTCACCGTGCAGCTCGGCTATCTGCAGATCGTGATCATCATCGTCACCGTGGTGGTGATGGGCGCGGTGGCCTTTGCCATCGGCAACACCTCGCTCGGTCGCCAGCAGCGCGCCTGCGAGCAGGACATGAAGATGGCCTCGCTGCTGGGCGTGAACGTCGATCGCACCATCTCGCTGACCTTCGTCATGGGCGCGGCGCTGGCCGCCGTCGCCGGCATGATGGTGACGCTCTATTATGGCAACAACGACTTCTTCATGGGCTTCGTCGCCGGCATCAAGGCCTTCACCGCGGCGGTGCTGGGCGGCATCGGCTCGCTGCCGGGCGCGATGCTGGGCGGCATCCTGATCGGCCTGATCGAGGCCATGTGGTCGGCTTATTTCACCTCGGAGTACAAGGACGTCGCCGCCTTCTCGATCCTGGTGCTGGTCCTGATCTTCCGACCCACCGGCCTGCTCGGCCGGCCTGAAGTGGAGAAGGTCTGATCATGGCCGACGTCGCTATCCGCGGTGCAATGCCGGTGAAGAAGGCCCCGTCGCCGGTGATCGAGGCGGCCCGCGAGGCATCGATCACGACGGTGCTGGTGTTCCTGCTCTCGATCTACATGGTCGGCTTCAAGACCGAGGCCGCCCAGGGCCAGCCCCTGAGCTTCGTCACCCAGTTCTCGGATGTGATCTGGGCCTGCATCCTGGTGCCGCTCGGCCGCTTCCTGATCGCGCTCAATCGGCTGGGGCGCAGCCTGCCGGCGCTGATCGGCGGCGGCCTCGCCTTCGTCTATCTGTTCGTCGGTGGTGCCACCGGCCTGTTCGAGCCGGCGGAGAACCCGACCTTCGACGCGATCTACAAGGGCCTGCTGTTCCCCTACCAGCAGCCGATGGTCAACGTGATCTTCGGCCTCGGCGGCCTGTTCATCTTCGGCACCGCGGTCTCCACGCGGCGGGCGGCGCGGCATGGCGCCATGACCCTGGCGGCGCGCGAGGCGCGGGAAGAGCGCCGCGCGCATTGGGCGCGCCGGATGTCGGGCATCCTGGGGCCGGCGCTGATCATCATCGCGGTCGTGGTGCCGGGGCTGGTCTACATATCGCCCTGGTCGAACAACACGCGCCAGGTGGTCGAGACGCTGATCCTGATCCTCACCTACGTGATGCTCGGCTGGGGCTTGAACATCGTCGTCGGTCTCGCCGGTCTGCTGGATCTCGGCTATGTCGCCTTCTACGCGGTCGGCGCCTACACCTATGCCAAGCTCAGCATCGTGTTCGGCTTCGGCTTCTGGGAATGCCTGCCGATCGCCGGCCTCCTGGCCGCGCTGTTCGGCGTGCTGCTCGGCTTCCCGGTGCTCCGGCTGCGCGGCGACTATCTCGCGATCGTGACCTTGGGCTTCGGCGAGATGATCCGCATCGTGCTGATCAACTGGCAGGTCTTCACCGGCGGCCCGAACGGATTGGGCAATCTTTCCAAGATCACCTTCTTCGGCCTGCCGTTCGACCGCAAGGCGCCGGAAGGGCAGGACACCTTCGCGACCTTCTTCAATCTCGACTTCAGCACCATGCACCGGTCGATCTTCCTCTACTACGTGATCCTGGTGCTGGCGCTGATCACCAACTTCGTGACGATCCGCCTCAGGAAGCTGCCGATCGGCCGCGCCTGGGAAGCGTTGCGCGAGGACGAGACCGCCTGCCGCGCGCTCGGCATCAACCCGACCAACACCAAGCTCACCGCCTTTGCGATCGGCGCGATGTTTGCCGGTTTCGCCGGCTCGTTCTTCGCGACCCGTCAGGGCTTCGTCAGCCCGGAGAGCTTCGTCTTCATCGAATCCGCGCAGATCCTGGCAATCGTCGTCCTGGGCGGTATGGGCAGCCAGGTCGGCGTCGCCTTGGCCGCGATCCTGCTGGTCGGCCTGCCCGAGGTCATGCGCGAGCTCTCGCTCTACCGCATGCTGTTCTATGGAATGTGCATGGTGATGATCATGCTGCTGCGGCCGCGCGGACTGCTGGCGCACCGCGAGCCGACCATCGCCCTCGATCCGAAGCACGCGCCCTCGGCGACCGGCGCCACCGCGCGGGGCATCAAGCCATGACCGCGATTCCGGTCCAGGCCAATCATCCGACCGACAGCAACATCCTGCTGACGGTCGAGCATCTGACCATGCGCTTCGGCGGCCTGGTGGCGGTCGAGGATGTGAACTTCACCGCCCGGCGCGGCCAGATCACCGGCGTGATCGGCCCGAACGGCGCCGGCAAGACCACGCTCTTCAACTGCATCACCGGTTTCTACAAGCCCTCGGTCGGCCGCATCACCCTGCAGCGCGGGGACGGCGCGACCTACCTGCTGGAGCAGATGGACGGCTTCCGGATCGGCCAGCGCGCCCGGGTCGCGCGCACCTTCCAGAACATCCGCCTCTTCCCCGGCATGTCGGCGCTGGAGAACCTGATCGTCGCGCAGCACAACAAGCTGATGCAGGCGTCCGGCTGGACCATCCTCGGGCTGCTGGGCCTGCCGGGCTATCGCCGCGCCGAGGCGGAGGCCAAGGACCTGGCGGTGCAATGGCTGGAGCGCGTCGGGCTGCTGGCCTTGGCCGACCAGCCGGCCGGCAGCCTGCCTTATGGCGGCCAGCGGCGGCTGGAGATCGCACGCGCGATGTGCACGGATCCGGTGCTGCTGTGCCTCGACGAGCCGGCCGCCGGCTTGAACCCGCGGGAATCGGCGGAGCTCAACGAGCTCCTTTTGGAGATCCGCGACCGGGCCGGGATCGGGTTGCTGCTGATCGAGCACGACATGAGCGTCGTGATGGGGATTTCCAACCACATCGTGGTGCTGGACTACGGCCGCAAGATCGCCGACGGGACCCCGGCCGAGATCCAGAAGGATCCGGCGGTGATCCGCGCCTATCTCGGCGAGGAAGAGAAAGAGTAGCGCATGAGCGAAGCCATGCTGCAGGTCTCCGGCATCCGCTCCTTCTACGGGCATATCGAGGCCCTGCGCGCCGTCGACATCACCATCAACACCGGCGAGATCGTCACCCTGATCGGTGCCAACGGCGCAGGCAAGTCGACCTTGCTGATGTCGATCTGCGGCTCGCCGCGGATCCGCGAAG
The DNA here is from genome assembly GCF_041905885.1 of Dongia sp. Taxonomy (NCBI): domain Bacteria; kingdom Pseudomonadati; phylum Pseudomonadota; class Alphaproteobacteria; order Rhodospirillales; family Dongiaceae; genus Dongia; species Dongia sp. The sequence continues at coordinate 105,681 of NZ_JAYRKD010000012.1, forward strand.
GCTCGATCGTGTTCTCCGGCCGCGACATCAGCCGGCTGCCCACCTACGAGATCATGCAATTGGGCATCGCCCAGTCGCCCGAGGGACGCCGCATCTTCCCGCGCATGACCGTGCTCGAGAACCTGAAGATGGGCGCGCTCACCACCGACCCGAAGTTCTTCGACGAGGACCTGCAACGGGCCTTCACCATGTTCCCGGTCCTGGAGAAGCGCCAGCGCCAGCGCGGCGGCACGCTTTCGGGCGGCGAGCAGCAGATGCTGTCGATCGCCCGCGCGCTGATGAGCCGGCCGAAGCTCCTGTTGCTCGACGAGCCATCGCTGGGCCTAGCGCCGCTGATCGTGAAGCAGATCTTCTCGATTATCCGCGAGATCAACGAGAAGCAGGGCGTCACCGTCTTCCTGGTCGAGCAGAACGCCAACCACGCGCTGAAGCTCGCCCATCGCGGCTACGTGATGGTCAACGGCAAGATCACGCTGAGCGGCAGCGGCAAGGAACTGCTGAGCAATGCCGAGGTGCGCGCGGCCTATCTCGAAGGCGGACATCACTGATGGCCTCTGAGAATCGGCGTTCGGGAGAGACGGCATGAGCGAGTTCAGCTTCGGCGAAGTTCTCGGCGTCACCTTCGTGCTGTTCGGTTTCGCTGCGTTCCTGATGGGGCAGGCGATTGCCGATACCTGGCGTCCGGCATGGCAGAACGTGACCTACGGGCTTCTCCTCGCGGTCGGCAATCATTTCATTGATTTCGCCTTGTTTCAGGGAGATTGGCTCTCAATCAGCCACTACCTGCTGGACGCCGTCATCATCGTCGCCATCGCGCTTTTTGCACATCGGATGACTCTTGCACGCAAAATGGTGCAGCAGTACCCTTGGTTGTATGAGCGTTCTGGGCTGCTCTCATGGCGGGTGCGCGGCTGACGTGCCGCGCAATTGTAAGTGATTGGAGCGTTTCGGCGACCGGGGTGCGCGACCGGCTGCCGCTAGCGGGTTGACCCGCGACACTGGGTGCGCAAGATTGGATACAAGTCCGATTGCACAAAGCGATTGGACGCAACGAACAACGGGAAGAGGCTACCAATGTACAAGAAGCTCATTACCACGACGGCCATGGCTGCTGCCTTGGCGTTGGGGGCGTTCGTGACCAGCCATGACGCGCAGGCTGACATCACCATCGCGGTCGCTGGTCCGATGACGGGCGATCTCGCCGCGTTCGGCGAGCAGCTGCGTCGTGGCTCCGAGATGGCGGTGAAGGACATCAACGCTGCCGGCGGCGTCAACGGCGAGCAGCTGAAACTCGAGATCGGCGACGACCAGTGCGATCCGAAGCAGGCCCGCCAGGTCGCCAACGACCTCGCAGCGAAGGGCGTGGTCTTCGTGGCCGGCCACTTCTGCTCCGGCTCGTCGATCCCGGCCTCGGAAGTCTACATCGAGGAAGGCATCCTGCAGATGACGCCGGCCTCGACCAACCCGGCCTTCACCGACGATCCGGCGAAGAAGGGCGTGAAGACCATCTTCCGCGCTTGCGGCCGTGACGACGCGCAGGGCGTGTTCGCCGGTCCGTGGCTGGCGAAGACCTATCCGGGCAAGAATGTCGCCATCCTTGATGACAAGTCGGCCTATGGCCAGGGCCTCGCCAACGAGACCCAGAAGAACTTCGAAGGCGCCGGCGGCAAGACGGCTCTGCGCGAGACCTACACGCAGAAGGAAAAGGACTTCTCGGCCCTCATCTCCAAGATGAAGGAAGCGAAGATCGACGTCGTCTACATCGGCGGCTACCACAATGACGTGGGCCTGATGGTTCGTCAGGCGCGTGAGCAGGGCTTCAACGCGGCCTTCGTTTCGGCCGACGCTCTGAACACCGCGGAGTTCTGGTCGATCTCCGGTCCGGCCGGCGAAGGCCTGCGCTACAGCGACGGCGCTTCGGCGGTGAACCTCGACTCCGCGAAGGCGGTGGTCGAGAAGTTCCGCGCCGAGAAGTACGAGCCGGAAGGCTACACCCTCAACAGCTACGCGGCGATCCAGGCTTGGGCCGCCGCCGCCAATGAGGCGAAGAGCACCGATGCCGAGAAGGTCGCGGCGGTTCTCCGCGCCCATCCCCAGAAGACCGCGATCGGCGAGCTCACCTGGGACGCCAAGGGCGACCTGACCAAGGTCAACTACGCCTGGTACGTCTATCACGACGGCAAGGCCATCCAGGAGCCGCTGAACTAAAACGTCGGCTTCCGCAAGGAGGCTGAACGGAAGGCCCGGGCGCAAGCCCGGGCCTTTTCTTTGTGCCGGCAGCGCGTCACAGGAGCGCATCATTGTGCTGCAACCGGCGGCTGATTAGGATTTCCAGAGGCAAGAGGAGTCGCCGCGCATGATCGCCAATCTCCGAGCGCTGGTTTTGGCCGGCCTCGTCGCTGCACTGCTCTCCGCTTGCGCCGCCGGACCGAAGGCGCCGCCCGCCAATCCGAACGAGATCACCATCGCCGCCGCCGGGCCGATGACCGGCGATCTCGCGGTTTTCGGCGAGCAGCTGCGGCGTGGCGCCGAGGCGGCGGTCGCTGAGATCAACGACAAGGGCGGGGTGCTCGGGAAGAAGCTGCGCCTGGTGCTGGGCGACGATCAGTGCGATCCACGCAAGGCGGTCGGGGTCGCGAACGACCTGATCGAGCAGGGCGCGGTCTTCGTCGACGGGCATTTCTGCTCCGGTTCATCGATCCCGGCCTCGTCTGTCTATGCCGAGGCCGGCGTGCTGCAGATGACCCCGGCCTCGACCAATCCGGCGCTGACCGACGAGGCAGCTGCCAAGGGCATCGGCACGGTGATGCGGGTCGCCAACCGCGACGACCAGCAGGGCATCTTCGCCGGCGATTGGATCGCCAAGCATTACGCCCGAAAGAATGTCGCGGTGATCGACGACGGCTCGCCCTACGGGCGCGGGCTGGCGGACATGGCGTTCGAATACATGACCAAGGGCGGGCTGGTGCCGCAGATGCGCACCGCTTACCGGCACAGCGACCAGGATTTCGTCCAATTGATCGACACCCTGATCGTCGGCAAGGTCGATGTCGTCTATGTCGGCGGCTACCACGACGACGAAGCCCGGATCCTGCGCCAGGCGCATGAGAAAGGCCTGAAGGCGGAGTGGATCTCCGGCGACGCGCTGAACACGTCGGAGTTTCCCGAGCTCGCCGGCCCGGCGGCCGATGGCGTGCGCTTTTCCGATATGCCTTCGGCAATCGACCTGCCTTCGGCGCGCGAGGCTGTCGCCCGGTTCCGGAAGGCGGGCTACGAGCCGGAAGGCTATACCTTGAACGCCTATGCCGCGGTCCAGGCCTTCGCCGCCGCGGCCACCGCGACCGGGTCGACCGATGGCAAGGTAATGGCGGCCTGGCTGCGGAAGAACACGGTGCCGACGGTGATCGGCGACCTTTCCTGGGATGCGAAGGGCGACATCACCCGGCAGCGCTTTGGCTGGTTCATCTGGAGCGGCGGCACCTTCCGGGCGGAGTGAAATCAACGCAATTCCCGCCGGTTAACGCCCGGCGCGGATCCGCCATAAGACCGAGCCTCATCCCTTAGTTTGTGGTTGTTGCCGGCCCGGCGCCGGAGATATGGTATGCCCCTTCCGGGTTCTGGCCCTCCAGGCCCGGGGCATACGGGGCAGCCCCAGGCCCCGATCAACCCAGGCGGCCGGGCGGAAATGACGGGAAACCGGGAAACCATCGCGATTGCCAGCGACCATGCTGGTTTCGAGCTCAAGGAGGCCCTGAAAGGCGCCCTGGAAGAGCTCGGGTTTTCGCCGCTGGACCTCGGAACCCAGGGTTCCGCCTCCGTCGATTACCCCGACTTTGCCGGGAAACTCGCCAGCGCGCTGGCCGAGGACAGGGCGAAGCGGGGCGTGCTGGTCTGCGGCACCGGGATAGGGATCTCGATCGCCGCCAACCGGCACCGCCACATCCGCGCCGGCGTCGTCCATGACGCCACCACGGCGCGGCTGACCCGCCTCCACAACAATGCCAACGTGCTCTGCCTGGGCGCCAGGATCATCGGGCTCGATGTCGCAAAAGACTGTTTGCGGGTGTTTTTGGAGACAGACTTCGAAGGTGGGCGCCACCAAAACCGTGTCGCGAAACTGGGGTGACAAGCCGCGCGCTTGTCGCAATACGAGGATAGACCGATGAACGCCTACAAGCCGATGCCCGGATTCTTCACCGCCTCGCTCAAGGATCAGGATCCCGATCTCTTCAAGTCGATCGGCGAGGAGTTGCACCGCCAGCAGGACCAGATCGAGCTGATCGCGTCCGAGAACGTCGTCTCCCGCGCTGTCTTGGAGGCGCAGGGCTCGGTGCTGACCAACAAATACGCCGAGGGCTATCCCGGCCGGCGTTACTACGGCGGCTGCGAATACGTGGACATCGCCGAGGCGCTGGCGATCGAACGCGCCAAGAAGCTGTTCAACTGCAACTTCGCCAATGTGCAGCCGCATTCCGGCGCGCAGGCGAACCAGGGCGTGTTCATGGCGCTCTTGCAGCCGGGCGACACCTTCATGGGCCTCAATCTCGCGGCCGGCGGTCACCTGACCCACGGCTCGCCCGCCAACCAGTCGGGCAAGTGGTTCAAGCCGGTGCCCTACACCGTCAACCAGGAGACCCTGACCATCGACATGGACGAGGTCGAGAAGCTGGCGCATGAGACCAAGCCGAAGCTGATCCTGGCCGGCGGCTCCGCCTACCCGCGCTTTTGGGACTTTGCACGCTTCCGCAAGATCGCGGATGCGGTCGGCGCCATCTTCTTCGTCGACATGGCGCATTTCGCCGGCCTGGTGGCCGCGGGCGTCCATCCGAGCCCGTTCCCGCATGCCCATGTCGCGACCACGACCACGCACAAGACTTTGCGCGGTCCGCGCGGCGGCATGATCCTTTCCATGGATGAAGAGCTCGGCAAGAAGATCAACTCGGCGATCTTCCCGGGCCTGCAGGGCGGTCCGCTGATGCATGTGATCGCCGCGAAAGCCGTGGCCTTCGGCGAGGCGCTGAAGCCGGAGTTCAAGGTCTATTCGCAGCAGGTCATCGACAACGCAAAGGTTCTCGCCAAGACGCTGATCGACGGTGGCTTCGCGATCACCACGGGCGGCACCGACAACCATCTGATGCTGGTCGATCTGCGGCCGAAGAAGCTGAACGGCAAGATCTCCGAGGCGAGCCTCGAGCATGCCGGCATGACCTGCAACAAGAACGGCATTCCGTTCGACACCGAGAAGCCGACCATCACCTCGGGCATCCGTCTCGGCACGCCGGCCGCGACCACCCGCGGCTTCGGCACCGCGGAGTTCCGCCAAGTCGGCGAGATGATCGTGAAGGTGCTGGATGCTCTGGCGAAGAATCCGCAGAACAACGGCGCCGTCGAGCAGGAAGTCCGCAAGGAAGTGAGTGCGCTCTGCAAGCGCTTCCCGATCTACAGCTAGGGGCGAATACGGGGACCAAGGTTTAAAGTTGAGGGGAGACGATGCGTTGTCCGTTCTGCGGTAACGAGGATACCCAGGTCAAGGATTCACGGCCGACCGACGACAACGCCGCGATCCGCCGGCGCCGCCAATGCACCAATTGCGGCGCGCGCTTCACCACCTTCGAGCGCGTGCAGCTGCGCGAGCTCACGGTGGTGAAGAGCAACGGCCAGCGCGAGCCCTTCGAGCGCGAGAAGCTGATGCGCTCGATGCAGATCTCGCTCAGGAAGCGCCCGGTGGACAGCGAGCGGCTGGACCGGGTCGTGAACGGGATCGTGCGGCGCCTGGAAAGCTCCGGCGAGAACGAGATCCAGAGCAACGCGATCGGCGAGGCGGTGATGGACGCGCTCTCCAATCTCGACAAGGTCGCCTTCGTCCGCTACGCCTCGGTCTATCGGAACTTCCGCGAGGCGAAGGACTTCGAGGCCTTCGTCGACAAGCTTGGCGACGGCAACGACTAAAGCTCTCGACATCGAGCATATGCGCCACGCACTCCTCCTGGCGGAGCGCGGGCTGGGGCGCGTGGCGCCCAATCCCGCCGTCGGGTGCGTCGTCACCGACGTGGCGGGATCTGTCGTCGGCCGCGGCTGGACCCAGCCCGGCGGTCGGCCCCATGCCGAAACCGAGGCCCTGCGCATGGCGGGCGAGAAGGCGCGCGGCGGCACTGCCTATGTCACGCTGGAGCCTTGCTCGCATCACGGCAAGACAGCGCCTTGCGCCGATGCCCTGGTCGAGGCCGGTATCAACCGCTGCGTCGTGGCACTCAAGGATTCCTACCCGGAGGTGAACGGCCGCGGCATCCGGCGCCTGCACGATGCCGGGATCGAAGTCGAGGTCGGTCTGCTCGGCAGCGAGGCGGAGGAGGCGAATCTCGGCTTCCTCACCAAGGTCCGCGAGCACCGGCCGATGGTGACCTTGAAGATCGCCTCCAGTCTCGACGGCCGGATTGCGACCAGGAGCGGCGACAGCAAATGGATCACCGGCGCGCTCGCCCGCGCCCATGGTCACAAGCTGCGCGCGACCCATGACGCGATCCTGGTCGGCAGCGGCACGGTGCTGGCCGACGATCCCGAGCTGACCTGCCGCTTGCCGGGGTTGGAGGATCGATCGCCGGTGCGCGTGGTGCTCGACGGCCGCCTGCGCACGCCGCTGACCAGCAAGCTGGTCGCCAGTGCGGGCGAGGTGCGCACCGTCCTCATCACCAACCGTGGCCAGGACAAGAAGAAGCGGCAACCTTATGCGGACGCTGGCGTCGAGGCGCATGCCGTGATCGGCGACGAACAGGGCCACCCGCATCCGCCTTACGTCATGGCTGCCCTGGGCGAGCTTGGGCTCACCCGGGTGCTGATTGAGGGCGGGGCTGCCGTGGCCGCTGCCTATCTCAAGGCCGGCCTGGTGGACCGGATCCACTGGTTCCGGGCGCCCGGGGTGATCGGCGGGGATGGGCTGGCGTCGATCGCTGAAATCGGCTTGGATAGCCCTGAGCACATGAACCGGTTCGAACGCACGGCGCTCTTCGCCGCCGGTGCCGACACGGTTGAAATCTACCGGAAGAAATCCTCTTAAATATCTGAATAAAAAGCATGTTTACGGGAATCGTGACGGACCTGGGCACGGTGCGGCGGATCACGCCGGGACCGGTGACCCGCCTCGAGATCGAGACCGCCCTTCCGGTGGCCGAGATCGCGCTGGGCGCCTCGGTCTGCTGCAATGGCTGCTGCCTCTCGGTGGTCGAGAAGGGGCCGAACTGGATGGCTTTCGAGGTCAGCCAGGAGACCCTCTCGGTGACGACGCTGGGCAGCTGGCGGGTCGGCACCCGGGTGAACCTGGAGCGCGCCCTGAAAGTGGGCGACGAATTGGGCGGCCATCTGGTCAGCGGCCATGTGGACGGCGTCGGCAGGATTGCCGAGATGCGCCCGGACGGCGGCAGCATCCGCATCACCTTCGAGGGGCCGAAGCCGCTGATGCGCTTCATCGCCTCCAAGGGCTCGATTGCGGTGGACGGCATTTCTCTCACCGTCAACGAGGTCACCGACAGCAGCTTCGGTGTCAATATTATCCCGATAACACAAGAGGTTACCAATCTCGGCGCGGCCAAGGCGGGCTCTGCCGTGAACCTGGAAATCGACCAGGTGGCGCGATATGTTGCGCGCCTTCTCGGGAAGGATTCCCAAGGGACCGACAAGTGAGTTTCGAACAGTTCAAATCGACGACGGCCGAGCTCATAGAAGAGGCCAAGCAGGGACGCATGTTCGTGCTGGTCGATGATGAGGACCGTGAGAACGAGGGCGACCTGGTCATCCCGGCGCAAATGGCGACGCCGGAGACGATCAACTTCATGGCCAAGCACGGCCGCGGCCTGATCTGCCTCGCCATGGAGCGGGGCCGGGTCGAGCAGCTCGGCCTGCCGCTGATGTCCTTGCGCAACGGCACGCGGCATCAGACCGCCTTCACCATCTCGATCGAAGCGCGCGATGGAATCTCCACCGGCATCTCGGCCTTCGACCGCGCCCGCACCATCCAGGTCGCAATCGATCCTGCGAAGGGTGCGAGCGATATCGTGACCCCCGGCCATGTCTTCCCGCTGGTCGCCCGCGACGGCGGCGTGCTGGTTCGCACCGGCCATACCGAGGCCGCGGTCGATGTGGCGCGTCTCGCCGGCCTCACGCCCGCGGGAGTCATCTGCGAAGTCCTGAACGAGGACGGCTCGATGGCGCGGCGCGACGACCTGGTGCAGTTCGCGCAGTTCCATGGGTTGAAGATCGGCACCATCGCCGATCTGATCGCCTATCGCCGCCGCTATGACCGGATCGTCGAGCGCACCCTCGAGACCACCTTCGAGAGCCGCTTCGGCGGTTCCTTCAAGCTCTACGTCTACACCAACACCGTGGCGCATGCGGAACACGTGGCGCTGGTGAAGGGCGACCTCCACACCCAGGACCCGGTGCTGGTCCGCATGCATGCGGTCAGCATCCTCGACGACGTGCTGGGCGATGCGCGTTCCGGCCGTGGCGGCGAGCTTGCCGCGGCGATGCGCGAGATCGAGCGCAAGGGCAGGGGTGTCATCGTCCTGATCCGCGAGCCGCTGGCGACCTCGCTCTCGGATGCGGTCAGGAGCCGCTCCGGCGATGCGCCGAAAGGCAAGGCGGAGCTCCGCGATTACGGGGTCGGCGCGCAGATTCTATTGGATCTCGGCGTGCGCAGCATGATTTTGCTTTCCAACCACAAGAAGACGATTGTCGGCCTGGAGGGCTATGGCCTCACGGTCGAAGGCCAGCAGGCCATACCATTGGACATCTCCTAAGAGGAATTCGTGGCTGCCAAGAAACCGCATATCATGGTCGTCGAGGCCCGGTTCTATACCGAGATCTCCGACGCGTTGTTCGAGGGCGCGGAACGCGCGCTGAAGAAGGGCGGGGCGACGCTGGAGCGCTTCCAGGTCCCGGGCGCGCTGGAGATCCCCGGTGCCATCCGCCTCGCCATCGAGGCCCAGCAGCAGAAGACGCTGAAGAAACCATTCGACGGATACCTGGCCTTGGGCTGCGTCATCCGCGGCGAGACCACGCATTACGAGACGGTCTGCAACGAGAGCGCCCGCGGGCTGATGGAGCTCGGCGTTCACTACGCCGCCTGCATCGGCAACGGCATCCTGACCGTCGAGAACGACGACCAGGCCTGGACCCGCGCCCGCATGACCGAGAAGGACAAGGGCGGCGGTGCGGCCGAGGCCGTGCTCGCCATGATCGCCATCCGTAAGAAGCTCGGGCTGCCGGCGTGAACGCGAAACCGAAGGGCAAGTCGATGGAGCGCCGCGCGGCGCGGCTCGCCGCGGTGCAGGCGCTCTATCAGTGGGAACAGAGCGGCGCGGCCGCGGACACCATCATCAAGGAATTCGCCGAGCACCGGATCGGCAAGAACGTGGACGGCATCGACCTGCCCAGCGCCGACATTCGCCTGTTCGGCAACCTGGTGCGCGGCGCCATCGCCACCGCCGACGATCTGGATTCGATGATCGCCGGCGTGCTCAGCGAGGACTGGAGCATCGACCGGCTGGAATCGATCCTGCGCGCGGTGTTGCGCGGCGGCGCCTATGAGCTGGCGCACCGCACCGACATCCCGCCCAAGGTCGCGATCAGCGAATATCTGGCGGTGGCCGACGCCTTCCTCGGCGACAAGGAAACCTCGCTCGCCAACGGCGTGCTGGACCGTCTCGCCCATCTGCTGCGGCCGGCGGAGATGGAGCAGGGGCGTGGGAAACCGAGCGCCGCTCCCCGGTGAGTTCGCGCTGATCCGGAAATACTTCGCGCCCTTGGCCGCGGGGTTCTCCGGCGCGCTCGATCTCGAGGACGATGCCTGCACCTACGCGCCGCCGGCCGGCCATGACCTGGTCCTGACCGCCGACGCCTTGGTCGAGGACCGGCATTATCTGCGATCCGATCCCGCGGACCTGGTCGCGCGCAAGATGCTGCGCGTCAATCTCTCCGATCTGGCGGCGAAGGGCGCCAAGCCGGTCGGCTACCTGATGACCACCGCGCTCGGCCCCGATATCGACGAGGCCTGGATCGCGAAGTTCAGCGCGGGCCTCGCGGCAGACCAGCAGGAATACGGCCTCTCGCTGATGGGCGGCGACACGGTCGCGACGCCCGGCCCGACCACGCTGTCTCTAACGGCGCTGGGCATCGTGCCGTCGGGCCGCGCGCTGCGCCGCCGCGGCGCCAGGCCGGGCGACCGGCTCTTCGTCAGCGGCACCATCGGCGACGGCATTCTCGGGCTGAAGGTCTTGAAGGGCCAGCTCTTCGATCTCGGTGCTTCGCACCGCGACGCGTTGGCCGATCGCTATCATCTGCCGCAGCCGCGGCTTTCACTGGGCGCAGCACTCCTCGCCGGCGGCCGGGTGACGGCCGCCATGGATGTCTCCGACGGCCTGGTCGCCGATGCCGGGCATATCTCAGAGTCGTCGCATTGCGGACTGATCATCCACGCCGACCGCGTGCCGCTTTCGGCGGGCGCTGAGGAAGCCTTGGCGGGCGATCTCGACCTGCTGCCGGTGCTGCTCTCGGGCGGCGACGATTACGAGCTGCTGTTCACCGCCGGCGCGGGATTCGCCGCGCCCGATTCCGTCACCGAGATCGGCGAAGTCATCACCGGCAGCGGGGTCAGGGTGCTGGACCGCGACGGCGCGGAGATCTCCATGCGCAGCGCCGGCTGGCAGCATTTCTAGACCGGCAGCCCCATCTCCCGCAGCGCTGCCGTCGCGCTGCCGTCGTTCTTGAACAGCACCGCCCGGATGCCGAGCGCCTTGGCGGCAGCGATGTTGGCCTCGTTGTCATCGATGAAGGCACACCTATCGGCGGGCTTGCCGATGACACCGAGGAGGTGATGGAAGATCTCCGGCTCTGGCTTGGCCATCTTCAGGTCGCCGGAGACGGCCGTGTATTTCATGTGGTCGAGGAAGGGCATCGCGTGCCGGCTGGCATGATAGGTCTCCGACGACCAGTTGGTGAGGCCGTAGCAGGGGAAGGCCGCTTCGTGGAGCCGATCGAGGATCGCGTTGCCCTCGGCGACCGGTCCGGTCAGCATCTCGGCGAAGCGGTCGCGATAGGCGCGGATATGATCGGCCCGATCCGGGTGCAGCGCGATTCGCTCGGCGATCGCCTCGTCCCAGGAGCGGCCGGCGTCCTGCAGCCAGTTCCAGGGGCCATTGCAGATCTCGCTCAGGAAGTGCGTCCGCTCGGCTTCGTCCGGGATCAGATAGCGGTAGAGATGATGCGGGTCCCAGCCGATCAGCACATTGCCGAAATCGAAGATCATCGCCTCGATGTTCAAGACCAACCTCCACTGTTTCTCTCAGCCGCTGGCGTCGTATAGACTGCCGTCCCGCTTGACAAGTGACAGTCTGAGTCGGCGGGCAGGGGAGTCTAGAACCACAGGCCCATGAAGAAGCTGCTGATCATCCTGATCGTCGTTCTGCTGCTCGGCGGCGGCGGCTTTGCCGCATGGTGGTTCTATCTGCGCGCCGATCCCAACGCGCCGCCGCCTCCGCCCCCGCCGCCGCAATACTCGCAGCTCACCATCCCGGAACGGGCCGAGGATGCGCTGGTCATCAATATCGTCAAGAACGGCAAGATCGAGAAGCATACTTTTTTCCGCTTCACCTTGATCTTCGATGCGCCGGACAAGCGCGAGAAGGCGAGCAAGCTGATGCCGGCCCTGATCAACGATTTCAATCAGGAGCTCCATGGGCTGATGGCTCGCAAGCTGGTTCAGGAGATCCAGAACAATTCGGAACGGATAAACCTGATCGAGCAGCAACTGCAAAAGGTCTGTGACCGTCGTCTCGGGCCCGGCATTGTCTCCGAGGTGTCGGTCTCCAACATGGAAGACGCCGAGTGAGCGAGCCGGCGTTCCGGCATCGCGACGTCATCAGCGCCCATGCCGTGGCGATGTTCTTTCCCTCCTTCTTCACCGGGCATCTGATCCGCTGGGCCGGCGAGCTCAAGGTGATGGCGCTGGGCGCGGTCGCCTATTCGGGGACCATCGCCATCGGCCTGCACGGCGTCACGCTGCCGCATTTCTGGGTCGCGCTGATCCTGCTCGGCCTCGGCTGGAACGGGCTTTACGTTGCCGGCACCAGCCTGCTCACCAAATGCTATCGTCCGAGCGAGGCGCCGAAGGTCCAGGCGCTGAACGATTGCCTGATCTTTACCTCGGTGGCGCTCTGTCCGCTGATTGCCGGCACGATCGAGCATCTGGCCGGCTGGTCCTGGGTGCTGATCTGGGCCGGTGTGCCGGTGGCGATGATCGCCGCCGCTTTGCTCTGGGGCGGGGGAGAAGACCGTGACCGAGGAAGTCCACGAAGAATACGACGACCGCATGCTGAAATTGCTGCAGATCATGTGGGGCGAAGGCTTCCTCTCGCCCGGCGGTCCCGAGGCGGTGCGGGCGATCGTCGAAGGGCTCGATCTCAAGGAGAAGTCGGTGCTGGACATCGGCTGCGGCCTGGGCGGCCTCGATGAAGTGCTGGCCGGCGAGTTCGGCGCCCGCGTGACCGGCGTCGATGTGGCCAGACTGATCGTGGAGATGGGCCAGGCCCGCATCGCGAAGTCGCGTTTCCGGGACCGGATCGAGATCCGCCTGACCGAGCCGGGGCCGCTGCCCTTCGCGGACGCCAGCTTCGACGTTGTCTTCGGCAAGGATGCCTGGCTGCATATTCCCGACAAGGCCGGTTTCTTCGCCGAGGTCTTCCGGGTGCTGAAGCCCGGCGGCATCGTTGCCTGCGGCGACTGGATGAAGTCGCCGGGACCTTACAGCCGCGACATGGAATATTTCTTCAAGATGGAAGGCCTCACCTACCATTTCGTGACCCTGGCCGAATATGGACAGCGCCTGCACGGCGCGGGCTTCGAGGATGTGACGCTGGAAGACATCACCGACCAGAGTCAGGTGATCGCCCGCGAGGAACTGGCCCGGATGAAGGGCGCGCTTTATCCCGTTCTGACCGACGCGCTGGGACCGGATTCGCGCGACTTCTTCATCGAGGACTGGCGCTCACTGACCGTCGTCCTGGACAAGGGCGAGCTGCGCCCGGCGCGGATGCGGGCGAGAAAACCTCGCTGACACGGCGCTTTCTTCCGGCGCAGCGGCCGCGCTAACATCGCGCCCAAGAAATCTGGGAGGCAAAGCGGTCCTATGGAGAAATACACCACCGGGCTCGAGCAGCGTCCGGCCAATTACGAGCCGCTGACGCCGATCAGCTTCCTCGAACGCTCGGCGCTGGTCTATCCAAAGGGCCGCGCCATCATCGACGGCGAGCGCGTCATCACCTATGGCGAAATGTTCGCCCGCTGCCGCCAGGCCGCGGATGCCTTGCGCAAGGCCGGGGTGGGGGATCTGGACACCGTCTCGGTCTTCGCGCCGAACAGCGTCGCCATGCTGGAGATGCATTTCGCCGCCCCGATGGCGGGCGCGGTCCTGAACGCGATCAATTTCCGCCTCGACGCGCCGACGGTGGCCTTCATCCTGGATCATGCCGAGACCAAGGTCTTTCTGTTCGACGCCGAGCTGGCGCCGGTCGCGCGCGCGGCACTGGCCCAGATGAAGCGCAAGCTCACCGTGGTGGAGATCGCGGCGCCCAAGCATGCCGCGAGCGGCGATTACGTCGAATACGAAGCCTTCATCAGCGCCGGCGACAGGCAAGGCCGCATCGACTGGCCCAAGGACGAATGGCGCGCGATCTCGCTCAACTACACCTCGGGCACCACCGGCAATCCCAAGGGCGTGGTCTGCCATCATCGCGGCGCCTACCTGAATGCGCTGGGGCAGGGGCTCGCCGGCAGGCTCGGCCCCGACAGCGTCTACCTCTGGACCCTGCCGATGTTCCATTGCAACGGCTGGACCTATACCTGGGGCGTCACCGCGGTCGGCGGCACCCATGTCGTGCAGCGCGCGATCGTGCCGGCGGAGATCTTCGACAAGATCGAGCGGCATGGCGTCACCAATCTCTGCGGCGCGCCGACCGTGCTCGGCATGCTGGCCTTCGCGCCGGGCAGCGAGACCCGCAGGCTGAAGCACAAGGTCCGGATCATGACCGGCGGCGCCGCGCCCACCAGCACCGTGATCGGCGCCATGGAGAAGATGGGCTTCGAGGTGATCCACGCCTACGGCCTGACCGAGACCTATGGCCCGGCGAGCTTGTGCGAGATCCAGCCCGACTGGCACGACCTCGAGCTCAGCGAGAAGGCGAAGCTGATCGCGCGCCAGGGCGTGCGCTATGTGACATCCGCCGGCCTCACCGTGATCGATCCCGAGACCGGCAATGAGCTTCCCGCCGACGGCCAGTCGATGGGCGAGATCGCGATCCGCGGCAACACGGTGATGATGGGCTACCTGAAGAACCCCGAAGCCTCGAAGGCCGTCTTCAAGGGCGGCTGGTTCCGCTCCGGCGACCTTGGTGTCATGCATCCGGACGGCTACGCCGAGGTGAAGGACCGTTCCAAGGACATCATCATCTCCGGCGGCGAGAACATCTCCTCGCTCGAGGTCGAGGAGATCATGTCGCGGCACCCCGCCGTGCGCGAGGTTGCCGTGGTCGCCAAACCCGACAGCCATTGGGGCGAGACGCCTTGCGCCTATGTAGCGCTGAAGGACGGCGTCGAAGCACCCAGCGCCGAGGATCTCAAAGCCTGGTGCAAGGACCACATGGCCGGCTTCAAGCGCCCGCATTTCATCGTCTTCGGCGAGCTCCCGAAGACCGTTACCGGCAAGGTGCAGAAATACGTGCTCCGGGAGAAGGCGAAGGAGATTTGAGCGCGCTGTGGCAGTGCATTTCAGCTTGCCGCAAGCAGAATTACAAACATCCAAGCAATTTCTGCAGCACCTCCGCATGATCCGACCATGGACCACGACGCCCTCATCGCCTTGATCCTCGCCGGCCTGGTGCTCGCCGGCAGCCCGGGTCCGAACACGATGAGTCTTGCCGCCGCAGGTGCCGCCTTCGGGGCGCGGCGGTCGGTGCCGTTCATGAGCGGCCTTGCCTTCGGCATGCTGGGGGTGATGGCACTGGTCGCGAGCGGCGTCGTGGCCATGCTGCTGGCGGTCCCCGGCATCGCGCCGGTCGCGACCGTCGCGGCGCTGCTCTACTTCGTCTATCTCGCCTGGAAGATCGCAACGGCGCCGCCGCTGGCCGATGGCGCGACCGACCGCCGCGTGCCGTCCATCGCCGACGGCCTGCTGCAGTCCTTCGTCAACCCGAAAGGCTATGCGGCGATGCTGGCCCTGTTCGCCAGCCACACACTGATCGCCGACCGGCTGCTGGCCGATGCGGTGCTGAAGATCGCCGTGGCCTTCGTCATCATCCTCCTGGTCAACGCGGTCTGGCTGGTGGTCGGCGCCGGCCTGGCGCGCTTCTTCCGCAGCCCGCGCGCCAACCGGATCATCAACATCGGCTTCGCGATCCTGCTGCTGGCTTCCGCGGCACTCCTGATCCCGCACTAATCCAGCCGGCTGCCGAACACCTTCTTCACCGAGATGGCATCCAGATCGACGCCTTCCAGGCAGCGGACGTTGATGCTCCATTGCTCCGGTGCCGTCCGCGGGCGGCGGAACGGCAGGATGCCGCAGGTCGGGCAGAAGTAGTCTTTCGCCGTCCGGGTGTGGAACTGATAGAGCGTCAGGTCTTCGAGCGGGGTCAGCGGCCGGAACTGGTCCTCATGCACGCGGTGGAGCAGGGCGCCGCGTTTCCGGCAGATCGAGCAGTCGCAGACCCGGACATGATCGAGATCGGCCTCGACCTCGAATCGGACCCGGCCGCAGTGACAGGAACCCTGGTAGGTCTGGCGCATGCTGCGGATGCTAGCCCGAGCCCACCCCGCATTGCATCCTTCCAATGATTTCAATATCCTCCGCCGACTTTGCAGTGCGGGGGTGACGCGAGTCATCGCACGGCAATCAAAGAAAAATGATGTTTTTCAAAGGGATGGAATGATGGATCCGATGTTGTACTGGCTGGTGATTGCAGCCGGAGTCCTGGCCCTGATCTATGGGTTCTGGGCGACCCGTTCGGTTCTGGCGGCTTCCGCCGGAAACGCCCGGATGCAGGAGATTGCCGCGGCGGTCCAGGAAGGCGCCAAGGCCTATCTCAACAAGCAGTACACCACGATCGGCATCGTCGGCGTCATCGTCGCCGTCATCCTGGCCGTAGCACTTTCCAAGCTCTCGGCCTTGGGCTTCATCATCGGCGCCATCCTCTCCGGCCTCACCGGCTATATCGGCATGAACGTCTCGGTCCGCGCCAACGTGCGCACCGCGGAAGCCGCGCGCCAGGGCATGGCCCCGGCGCTGGCGATCGCCGCCAAGGCCGGCGGCATCACCGGCCTGCTGGTGGTCGGCCTCGGCCTGTTGGGCGTTGCCGGCTATTATGTCTTCCTGCGCGGGCAGGGCACCGAGATGCGCCCGATGCTGGAAGCGCTGGTCGGCCTCTCCTTCGGCGCCTCGCTGATCTCGATCTTCGCGCGCCTGGGCGGCGGCATCTTCACCAAGGGTGCGGATGTCGGCGCCGATCTGGTCGGCAAGGTCGAAGCCGGCATTCCGGAAGATGATCCGCGCAACCCGGCGGTGATCGCCGACAATGTCGGCGACAATGTCGGCGACTGCGCCGGCATGGCGGCCGATCTCTTCGAGACCTTCGCTGTCACCGTGGTCGCGACCATGCTTTTGGGCTCGATCTTCTTCGCCGACCCGATGGCGCAGGAGCAGCTGATGCTGTACCCGCTGCTGGTCTGCGGCGTCGGCGTGGTCAGCTCCGTGGTCGGAATGTTCTTCATCCGCCTGGGCGCCAGCCAGAACATCATGGGCGCGCTCTACAAAGGCCTGATCGGCGCCGGCATCATCTCGATCATCCTGATCGCCGCCTTCACCCATTTCGTGCTCGGCTTCAGCTCGACCTTCGTGGGAACCGCTATCAGCGTCACCGGTGCCAACCTGTTCTGGTGCGCCGTCGTCGGCCTGGTGGTGACCGGCCTCCTGGTCGTGATCACCGAATACTACACCTCGACCTCCTATCGCCCGGTGCGCAGCGTCGCCCAGGCTTCGACCACCGGCCACGGCACCAACATCATCCAGGGCCTCGCGGTTTCGATGGAAGCGACCGCCTTGCCGGTGATCGTGATCTGCGCCGCGATCATCGTCGCCTACAACATGGCCGGCCTCTACGGCATCGCCATCGCCGCCACCAGCATGCTGTCGCTGGCCGGCATCGTGGTCGCCCTCGACGCCTACGGACCGGTGACCGACAACGCCGGCGGCATTGCGGAAATGTCCGGCCTGCCGCCGGAAGTCCGCAAGGTGACCGACGCGCTCGACGCCGTCGGCAACACCACCAAGGCGGTGACCAAGGGTTATGCGATCGGCTCGGCCGCATTGGCGGCACTCGTGCTGTTCGCGGCCTATACCGAGGACCTGAAGCATTACTTCCCGGACCTCGCCAGCACGATCACCTTCCAGCTCAACAATCCCTACGTGGTCATCGGCCTGTTCATCGGCGGCGCCTTGCCGTTCCTGTTCGGCGCCATGGGCATGATGGCGGTCGGCCGCGCGGCCGGCTCGGTGGTCGTCGAAGTCCGCCGTCAGTTCAAGGAGATCAAGGGCATCATGGAAGGCACCGCGAAGCCGGAATACGGCCGCGCCGTCGCCATGCTGACCCAGGCGGCGATCAAGGAGATGATCGTCCCGTCCTTGCTCCCGGTGCTGGCGCCGATCGTGCTCTACTTCGTGGTCTATCTCGCCGCCGGCCAGGCCGAGGCCTTCATCGCCGTCGGCGCGATGCTGCTCGGCACGATCGTGACCGGTCTCTTCGTCGCCATCCAGATGACCTCGGGCGGCGGCGCTTGGGACAACGCCAAGAAGTACATCGAGGACGGCCATCACGGCGGCAAGGGCTCCGACGCCCATAAGGCCGCGGTGACCGGCGACACCGTCGGCGATCCCTACAAGGACACCGCGGGCCCGGCCGTCAACCCGATGATCAAGATCACCAACATCGTGGCGCTGCTGCTCCTGGCGGCGCTGGCGAACCTGGCGTCCTGATCACCATTCGATGGACCAAAGAGAAACCCCGGCGGAGCGATCCCGGGCCATTCTCCCGGAGTGTTGAAACATGCACTCCGGGAGAAGTTATCTGCGTTCAAGCGCGGCGAACGCCGTCGACGCTCAATCGACGGCCTGCGCAAGGCCGGCTCGCCGGGGTGAATCGAAGATCGAGAGCCTCGGATCCGACAGCGGCGTTGCGCACGACGATTGCGGCCCGCTGATTGCGATCGTGTGAAGATCGTAGTGTCAAAAGCTTGCGATCATAGAACCTCGAAGACGTCATACCCTGGCCCGACGGAGGTCCTCCAGCCGGTGGCGACGATAACCAGCGTGTTGAGGCGCGCCAGGTTGGGCGATGCGGTCTCGAAGGAGCCTGACACGCGGTAATAGTAGCTGTCGGCATCGACGGCCTCTCCGCGCGAGACCTTCGCGAGAACTTCAGCTGTGCCACTGCGAAATCCTTGGTAGGCCATGGCCAGCAAGTCGCCCGCTTCGGTGCGTAGTGGCACGCGCACGTTGATGCGGAACCAGCAACCAGCCGCATCCTCCGTGATCCAGTCGGTGCCGCCGGGCAGCACGATCCCGGACAACTGCGGCCCCTCGAAGGTACCGCCTGCAATGGGCGCGACTCGACGTTTGCCGAATGGCGTAGAACCCATGACATGATGGGCACCTACCTCCAGAGAAAGTCGAAACAGGAACTGCGTGCGGATCTCAGCCATAGACCATCCTCAATTTGGAGCAGCACCATTCTGCCGGGGTATTCTGGTAACCACGCGTTCATGAGGCGAAGCCGGGTCGCTGTTAGGATACCTGAATCTGAGCGCCATGGATTTTGAGCAAATCGGGTTGGGACGTCGAGCCTCTTTGACTATTCCGTCACAAGCTTGAGATCGGTGCGGCCACGACAAAATGGCCATCCTTATCGGACCTTAGTTGACGACCTGGATGTTGCGGAACGGCGCGTTCAACACGCCGGGAGAATGGCCCGGGAGCGATCCGCCGGGGTTTTTGTTTGAGGCCGCCAGAGGCCGAGCAGAAGAGAACGACTGCCGCCTTAGTACGGCCGGCTCTTCTTGTCGGGATTGTTGAAGCGGCCGAGGTTGCCGAGCACCTGCTGCACGATCGTGAGATTGTTGCCGTGGGTCGGGGTGACGCGGTCGACCATTGCCACCATGCGGCCATCCTCGAGACCGTAGACCTTCAGGTCCTGCACGATGTTCTGGGCGTCGAAGCTGATCGCCAGCACTTCCTGGTCGACCACTTCGGGATCGAGGAAGGCGGTTTGCTCGGTGCGGCGCGAGATGTAGTACCAGGTGCGGTCCGCAAAGGCGGAGACGGCGGAAGGGGACCCCAGCAGCTGGTTCACGCGGTTCTTGTCATCGACGCCGGGGTTGATCTGCACCACTTGGTCGACATCGGGGACGTTGCCTTCCTGCTGGATGGTCGGCGAGCAGGCCCCAAGGACCAATGGGAGACCTGCCAGGGACCCGGCGAGCCAGAGGCTCGAGCAGAGTGCGGTCGCGGTCTTGCGCAGCTTGGTCATGGCGGCCCCGATTCTCCTCCGGCATCCTCCGCGCCCCGGCTGCCGGATGTTGCGAATCATGGCACCCGGCGCCTAGGCTCGGCGTTGTAGCAGCCGGCGGGGCGAAGATTGCACCCACCCCCCACGCTGTCAAGAATCGGGCGCGCCCGGGATCGGCGCGTTAAGGGGCGGAGCTGAAAAGGAAATCCGGCCAAGTGGACAACCATCCGTGAGCGTACTCGGCAAGCTGATCGATCGCGTCCTGAGCGGGCCGGACCGCCGCGAGGTGATCGCACAACGGCTTTACGCGGCGCTGACCGCCCAGGCCCGGCGCCCGGACTTCTACATCGCCTGCGGCGTGCCCGACAGCATCGACGGCCGGTTCGAGATGGTGGCGCTGCACGCCTTCCTGCTGTTCCGGCGGCTCAAGAATCATGGCGACAAGGCCGGCGCCGTGGCCCAGGCGGTCTACGACGTCATGTTCGCCGATTTCGACGCCTCGGTGCGTGAGATGGGCGCCCAGGATCTCGGTGTCGGCCGGCGCATCAAGTTCATGACCGAGGCGATGAACGGCCGGTTCCAGGCCTATGAGGCGGGCCTCGCGCATCTGCAATCCCAGGGCGGCCAGACCGAGCTGGAGCTCGCGCTGAAGCGCAATCTCTACGGCACCACCGAGCCGGTCGACGAATGCCTGAAGAAGATGACCGACTACATGAAGCGCGCCGATGCCGAGCTCGCGGCTCTGCCGATCGACCAGCTGATGCGCGGTGTCCTGCATTTCCCGGCCCTCGAGCCGGACCGGCTGGATTACTAGCGCAGGACGACTAGATTAGGGGCATGCCCCGCCAGCACTCCGACTCCCAGGAATTCTCCCGCTTCGTCGAGGCCGACAGCGTCGGCACGCATCGGATGGAGCGCAAGATCAGCGCCAACAAGGAGGAGCGCGCGGCCTTGGCCCAGCGCTTCGGCCTGATCGGCATCGAGCGGCTGGAGGCCCAATTCTCGCTGAAGCGGGCGGGTGGGGGCGTCATCCACATCTCCGGCGAGATCGAGGCCGAGGTGACTCAGGCTTGCGTGGTGACCCTGGCGCCGGTCCCGGCCAAGGTCCGGGAGGCCTTCTCGGCCGACTTCGCCGACGAGGATGACCGGCGGCGGCCTTCGGAAACCGACCTCGATTTCGACGCCGAAGACCCCCCGGAACCGATCCGGAACGGGCATATCGACCTCGGGGAACTGGCCGCGGAGCACCTGTCCTTGGCCCTGGATCCCTATCCCCGGGCGCCCGGAGCCACGATTCCCGCGGAGTTCAGCCCCGACCCGGACGCGGAGGCGGTGCCGGAGCGCCCCGTTAACCCATTCTCAATATTGAAGAAATCAAACTAGCCCCGGAGCAACCGTCAAATCGGCGAGCGCGTGATTAACTTGCCACCGCGTCGGTTTTTGGCTAAGAACCCGCCATTCGGTGGCAGCATTGGGCTGCCTTTTCTTTTGTGCGAGCACAATCATGGCAGTTCCCAAGAAGAAGGTCTCCAAGTCGCGGCGCGACATGCGGCGGAGCCATCATGCGTTGAAGGTCGTGGCGTCGTTGGAATGCCCGAACTGCGGCGAGCTGAAGCGTCCGCATCATGTCTGTGGTTCCTGCGGCCACTACGACAAGCGCGAAGTCGTCGCCAGCGCGGAGTCCAGCGCCGCCTGATCGCGCGTGCTATCGTGCGCCCAGGGAGGAGTGAACGCTCTTGAGCGCCAGCCTGGCGATTTCACTGGATGCGATGGGCGGCGACAACGCGCCGGAAATGGTGGTGCGCGGCGCGGATATCGCGCGGCGCCGCTTTCCGCAGTGCAAGTTCCTGTTCTTCGGAGACGAGGCGAAGGTCCGGCCGCTGCTGGATTCGCTGCCTGAGCTTAAGAAGGTCTCGACGCTGCGCCACACCGTCTCCGTCGTCACCATGGACGACAAGCCGAGCCAGGCCCTGCGGTCCGGCCGCGGCAGCTCCATGCGCCTTGCGATCGACGCCGTGCATAACGGCGAAGCCGGCGCCGTCGTCTCGGCGGGGAACACCGGCGCCCTGATGGCGATGGCGAAATTCGTGCTGAAGACCATGCCGGGCATCGACCGTCCGGCGATCGCCTCGTTCTTCCCGACCCTGCGCTCCGAGAGCGTGATGCTCGATCTCGGCGCCAACGTGCAATGCGATGCCGACAACCTGGTCCAGTTCGCGGTGATGGGCAACGTCTTCGCGCGCACCGTGCTCGGCGTGCGCGAGCCGACCATGGGCCTCTTGAACGTCGGCGCCGAGGAATTGAAGGGCCATGACGCGGTCAAGGTCGCGCACGGGATTCTGCGGCAGGCGACCCTGCCCGGCAAGTTCGTCGGTTTCGTCGAGGGCGACGACATCACCCGCGGCACGGTCGATGTCATTGTCACCGACGGCTTCACCGGCAATGTCGCGCTGAAGAGCATCGAGGGCGCGGTGAAGCTCTACAGCCATTTCCTGCGCCAGACCTTCAAGAGCTCATGGATGGCGGGTTTGGGCTACCTGCTGGCGCGGCCGGCGATGAACGCCCTGCGTGCGCGGGTGGATCCTCGGCGCTACAATGGCGCCATCTTCATGGGCTTGAACGGAGTCTGTGTGAAGAGCCACGGCGGCACGGATGCGTTCGGCTTCGCCAATGCGATCGGTGTTGCTGTCGACATGCTGACCAATGGCACGATCGAGAAGATGCGCCACGACTTCGCCAACATGACCGCTTCCACCGGCCCTCAGGCGGCGGCGCTCTAACAAGGACATTTCATCCATGAGACGCTCGGTCGGTCTTGCCGTCGGCGCTTATCTGCCGAAGACCGTCGTCACCAATGACGAGCTCTCGAAGCGCGTCGATACCACCGACGAGTGGATCCGCCAGCGCACCGGGATCACCCAGCGCCATGTCGCCGCCGAAGGCGAGACGACCTCCGATCTCGCGGTGAAGGCAGCCGAGCAGGCGCTGCATTCGGCCGGGCTGCGCGGCGCCGACATCGGCGCCATCATCCTCGCGACCGCGACGCCCGACCATACCTTCCCGGCCACCGCTACGCGGGTGCAGCACCGGATCGGCATGAAGGGCGGCTTCGCCATGGACGTGCAGGCGGTCTGCTCCGGCTTCGTCTATGCGCTCGCGGTCGCCGACAATTTCATCAAGGCCGGCCAGGTGAAGCGTGCGCTGGTGATCGGCGCGGAGACCTTCTCCCGCATCCTCGACTGGAAGGACCGCAATACCTGCGTTCTGTTCGGCGACGGCGCCGGCGCGCTGATCCTGGAAGCGGCCGAAGGGCAGGGGACCTCGGCCGATCGCGGCGTGCTCTGCACCCATCTCTTTTCCGACGGCGCCCATTACGAGCAGCTCTATGTCGATGGCGGGCCGTCCTCGACCCAGACCACCGGCGTCGTGCAGATGAACGGCAAGGAAGTCTTCCGCCATGCGGTCGTGAACCTGGCCGCGGCGGTCGATGCGGCGATCGCTTCGACCGGCATCACGGCCGAGGAGATCGACTGGCTGGTGCCGCACCAGGCGAATCGGCGGATCATGGACGGGATGGCGCACCGCCTGAAACTGCCGCCGGAGAAGGTGGTCTACACGATCGACCGCCATGCCAATACCTCGGCGGCCTCGGTGCCGCTGGCCCTGGCTGAAGCTGTCACCGACGGCCGGATTCAGCGTGGGCAGATGGTCCTGATGGAGGCCATGGGCGGCGGCTTCACCTGGGGTTCGGCGCTGCTGCGCTGGTAGTAACCATGACGAACCAAGTTTCGTCGTAACGTCCCTCTCTAATTGACTGATTTCAGAGGAATCGATAGGCTTTTCCATCAGCCGACCACGGGCGTCGACCGGACGCCGGTTCAGCGAGAGGCGAGCCATGAAGGGCAATACAGTCACCCGCGCGCACTTGGCCGAGGCGGTCTACCAGGAGGTAGGCCTGTCCCGGAACGAGTCGGCCGAACTGGTCGATAGCGTGCTCAACGAGATTTCCGACGCGCTGGCCAAGGGCGAGAGTGTCAAGATTTCGTCATTCGGCAGCTTCCTGGTCCGCATGAAGGGCGAGCGCATCGGCCGCAACCCGAAGACCGGCGAGGAAGTGCCGATCAAGCCGCGCCGGGTCCTGGTGTTCCGCTCCTCGCATGTCCTCAAGGACCGGGTGAACAAGGGCTCGGGTAATCCGGCATGAGCGCCCAACGGGCTCGCGCGCCGCAAGCGCAGCAACCGGCCGACCGCCGTCCCGCACCGCGCCGGGCTGAGAAGTCCGCGACCGCCTTCCGCACCATCAGCGAGGTCGCCGACGACCTCGAAGTTCCGCAGCACGTGCTCAGGTTCTGGGAGACCAAGTTTCCTCAAATCCGCCCGATGAAACGGGGGGGCGGCCGGCGCTATTACCGGCCGGAGGATATCGACCTTCTGCGCGCCATCCGCGACCTGCTCTACGAGCAGGGCTACACGATCAAGGGCGTCCAGAAGCTGATGCGCGAGGGCGGCCTGAAGATCGGCGAGGAAGGCCTGGTCGAGACGCCGGCCGAAGCCGAGGTTGCCGAGCCGGCCGCCGGCAGCGTCGCGCACGCCGCTTCCGAGGATCTGCCGCTGTTCCGCACCAGCATGGACGACGGCCAGCTCCGCGAAATCCGCGGCATCGCCGCCGAGCTCTCCGAGCTCCGCGACCGCCTGCGCAAGGCCATCGACGGCCGCTAAAGCTAACTGGCTTGCACCAGCGTCAGGCGGTGGATATATAGCCGCCAGCGCTGGCCTCCCTGCGAGACCGGCGCGCCCCAAGGTCGGAGTGTAGCGCAGCCTGGTAGCGCATCAGTCTGGGGGACTGGGGGTCGTGGGTTCAAATCCCGCCACTCCGACCATTTCGCCCAATTCGGGTCCGAGGCCCAATTAATCACGAATTTTCGCGATATTCGTGATAAAAGCTCTATTGCACACACGATGATATAGAAATGCTGCACTGCACACCATGTTGCAGCGGCCCGATCCGTGCTTATCTTGTCATCATATGCCCCGAAACCTGTCTGGAGTCGGCGGCATGAAGCATCGGAAATCTGAAGCCTGAAGAGCAGTGTTATGGTCGATCAAAGCGCAGCCCCTGAAATGTCCGAAAACGGTGACGGTGTGCCCGTCTCGGCCGACCCGGATACGATCAGCCTGCAGCTCGGCGACCTGCTGCCGGACAGCGCCGGCAACATCGTCATCGAGTATGACGGCGGCAACCTGGCGGTCGAGTTGATGACCGATCAGTCCGTGGTCGAGCACGGCGTCGCGGTCGAGGCGGTCGACGCCAATGGCGGCGATCTGTCCGGGATGGCCTATTTCGCCTTCGGCGGCGGCATCACGGTCTATTTCCCGACCGACATCAGCGTCCACATCGTCCCGCCGGTCGCCTGAAGCGCCGCGGCGCTTCGCCAATCCACCTGGCATCTCCTGTTGAGAGATAAGTTGGTGCTGCGGACCCGCTTGGTGTAACCCGTCCTCTATGGGAATGATCAAGCGCTGGCTGCGGACGCGCCGCAGAACACGGAAGAAGGAGGCGCGCCGGGCCATGCCCGCCGTGGCCGCGGCCATCGACCTCGGCTGGGAGAGTTCGGGCGGCCTGGAGCGGCGTTCCT
Source organism: Dongia sp. (assembly GCF_041905885.1). Lineage (NCBI taxonomy): Bacteria > Pseudomonadati > Pseudomonadota > Alphaproteobacteria > Rhodospirillales > Dongiaceae > Dongia > Dongia sp. Next base: position 130,915 of record NZ_JAYRKD010000012.1, read on the forward strand.
ACCCGAGCTACGAGCTCTATGCCGAGCATCAGAAGGCCAAGCTCGGCGACAAGCGCGGCCTGGCCTTCTATGACCCCCGCCTGATCGAGGCGTTGCAGCCGCGCCTCGCCGCCTTGGCCCTGAAACCGGCCAGCGCCGTGCTTTGCCTCGGCGCGCGCAGCGGCGCGGAATGCAAGGCCTTCATCGCCCTCGGCCATTTCGCGATCGGCATCGATCTCAATCCCGGCCAGGAGAATCGCTACGTCATGGTCGGCGATTTCCATGACCTGCAGTTTGCCGATGCCTCGGTGGACGTGATCTACACCAACGCGCTTGATCATGCTTTCGATCTGCCGCGAATCCTCGCCGAGGTGCGGCGCGTGCTGAAGCCGGACGGGCGATTCATCGCCGATCTGGTCGATCCGGGCGAGCGCGGCCCCGGTGATTTCGAATCGATCTGGTGGTCCAGCATCGATGCCGTCATCGCCGAAATCGCGAAGGGCGGATTCAGCCTTGTCTTGCGCAGCGGCTTCGAGACGCCCTGGCGCGGCGTCCAGGCAGTGTTCGCGCCTTCCGCCTAGTTCCCGGTCATGCCGCCGCCGCCATACCCGCCGCCGGTGCCCTTGCCGCCCGGGTTCTTAGTGGCGCGGGTTGGCGGGGTGGGCTGGGTCGGCGTCGTCGGGGTGATGGTGGGGAGCGGGATCAGCGGCACGCTCGGCGTCGTGCTGGAGGGCGGCGTGCTGTTGTTCATGGCGGTGTCGTCGGTCGCGTCCAGCACGGGTTTGAGCAGCGCCGGGGTGGTCGGCTGCACCGCGGAGAACATGCCGCTCGCGTCGATCGAGCCCCATTGGCCGGTGTTGACCAGGACCGGCGGCTGGTCGCCCATGCCGCCGAACGCGACCGTGCCGTTCAGCACATAGAGGGTCATCACCGCCTGCTGGAAGGCCACGATCCACTTGGTGCCGCGCACCGCCGAATAGCCGGTGGCGGTCTTGATCTGGTAGTCGAACTTGCTCTCGCCGGATTTCGCCGCCGCGGCGTTGACGATGCCTTCCAGCACGGTCAGCACCACGGTCCGCGACTTGTTGGTGGCATCGACCGCGAAGATATCGACCGAGAGCTTGGTATTCTCGCCCAGCGCCAGGATCGAACCGTCGACGAAGCGGAGCCGCAGGCGCGCGCCCGGTCCGGTCTTGATCACGTCGCCGAGCTGCACCGCGGTGCCCTGGGAGCAGGTCATGTCGCTGCCGTCGCGGGTGATGCGGATGTCGCCGCGGGTCTTCACCGCCTGCGCCACGAAGGCGGCGGCGAAGGCATCCTCGGCAACGAAGATCATGGAGATGCAGAAGACCGCGGCGACCAGGAGCCGCCCGGCGGCATGCAGGTTGTGCTGACGACTCATCTGAAGCCCCGACCCTCCAGCGCTTTCAGTCTATTCCGTCAGACGCTACGGGCGCCAGGGGCGTTCAGATGCCCCCTGAGGCCTCGGGTGTGCGGATCGTCACGACACCCCGTCGACCCGCAGCGGATTACACATCCAGGTCCTGGGCGAACTGCGCATTTTCCTGGATATACTGGAAGCGCAATTCGGGTTTCCGTCCCATCAACCGCTCGACCAGGTCCGCGGTCTCCCGCGCCTCGGCGCGTTCCTCTTCGTTGTAGCGATGCGGCATCCGGACCCGGAGCAGGGTGCGCTTCTCGGGATCCATGGTGGTTTCCTTGAGCTGGCTCGCCGGCATCTCGCCCAGGCCCTTGAAGCGGCTGACCTCGACCTTGCCCTTGCCGGTGAACTCGGCCTTCATCAGTTCGTCGCGATGCGCGTCGTCCCGGGCATAGGCGACCTTGCCGCCCTGGCTCAAGCGATAGAGCGGCGGCTGGGCGAGATAGAGCTTGCCGTGCTCGATGAGGCCCGGCATCTCGCGATAGAAGAAGGTCATCAGCAGCGAGGCGATATGCGCGCCGTCGACATCGGCGTCGGTCATGATGACGACCTTGTCGTAGCGCAGCCGGTCGAGATTGAACTTGTCCCGCGTGCCGCAGCCCAGCGCCTGGATGAGATCCACCAGCTCCTGGTTGCCGGAGAGTTTGTCGGCCGAGGCCGAGGCGACGTTGAGGATCTTGCCGCGCAGCGGCAGCACCGCCTGGGTCTCGCGGTCGCGCGCCTGCTTGGCCGATCCGCCGGCGGAATCGCCTTCGACCAGGAAGAGCTCGGTGCCTTCCTGCGAATCCTTCGAGCAGTCGGCGAGCTTGCCGGGCAGCCGCAGCTTCCGGGTCGCGGTCTTGCGCGAGAGCTCCTTGTCCTGGCGCTTGCGGAGCCGCTCTTCCGCGACCTCGATCACCCGCTCCAGGAGGTCGCGGGCCCGGCCGGTATCGCCGGAGAGCCAATGGTCGAAGTGGTCCTTGATCGTGGTATCGACCAGCCGCGTCGCCTCGGCCGTCGCCAGCTTCTCCTTGGTCTGGCCCTGGAACTGCGGGTCGCGGATGAAGACCGAGAGCAGCATCGCCGCACCGCCGGTCACGTCCTCGGCGGTGATGATCGAGGTCTTACGGTTGCCGATCAGCTCGCCATAGGCCCGCAAGCCGCGGGAGAGGGCGCTGCGCAAGCCCGCTTCATGGGTGCCGCCTTCCGGTGTTGGCACCGTGTTGCAATAGGAGTTGAGGAACCCGTCGCCATCGACCGGCCAGGCGATCGCCCATTCGGCGCGGCCCTGGCTGTCGGGAAACTCCGCCTGACCCGAGAACGGCGTCGACGTCACCATCTTGCGGCCGTTGATGGTCGAGGTGAGATAGTCGCCGAGACCGCCGGGGAAATGCAGCGTATCGGTCGCCGGCGTGTCGTCGCCTTCGGTGATCAGCGTGGGATCGCAGGACCAGCGGATCTCGACCCCGCGGAACAGATAGGCCTTGGACCGGCACATCCGATAGAGGCGGGCGGCCTTGAAATGCGCCTGCTTGCCGAAGATCTCCGGATCGGCGTGGAACCTCACCGTGGTGCCACGGCGGTTGACCGCGCCGGTATTCTTCAGCTTCCCCTGGGGTGCGCCGCGCTTGTAGTGCTGCACATGGAGCTGCTTGTCGCGCGCGATCTCGACCGTGAGATCGTCCGAAAGCGCATTGACCACCGAGAGACCGACGCCGTGCAAGCCGCCCGAGGTCTGGTAGACCTTGCCGGAGAACTTGCCGCCGGAATGCAAGGTGGTGAGGATCACCTCCAGCGCCGACTTGTTCTTGTATTTGGGATGCGGGTCGATCGGGATGCCGCGGCCGTTGTCGCGGATGGTCACGTACATGTCCGCGCTGAGCTCGACCTCGATCCGGCTGGCATGGCCGGCGACCGCCTCGTCCATCGAGTTGTCGAGCACCTCGGCCACCAGGTGGTGCAGCGCCCGCTCGTCGGTGCCGCCGATATACATGCCCGGCCGCCGGCGGACCGGCTCCAGCCCTTCCAGGACCTCGATGTCCTTGGCCGAATAATCGCCGCCCTTCTTGGGCGCGTTCTCAAACAGGTCGTTGCTCATACTGCGCTTGGTTCTTCGCTGTAATCGTTAACGCTTGAGGGGGAGTGATAGCCCCTCAACCGCCCGGTCGCAATCGGAAAGCCATGCCGCAAAGTCTCAGGTAAGTTACTGTATTTAAAAAATAATATAGTGAATATTGCACGCGGTCGCCGGGCCGGCTGCAAGTGTAGCAAGCCGACTCGGGCGGCTGCGAGCGATCCCATTCTCGCCCGTCGGGCGCGGGGATCGGTTGCGGCAGCGCCTCGAATTGACGCCCCGCGGGAAAGGCTGATAAGCACCGCAGCCAAAGACATTTGGGGAATAACGCGTTGTTCGATTTTCTGGAGCCGCGGGCACAGCTCGACGGGCACAGCATCCTGGTCACCGGCGGCACCGGTTCCTTCGGCAAGCGGTTCATCAAGACCGTGGTCGAGCGCTACAAGCCCGCGCGCCTGATCGTCTACAGCCGCGACGAGCTGAAGCAATACGAGATGGGCCTGGAGCTGCCGGTCGCGAAATACCCGGCCTTGCGCTACTTCATCGGCGACGTCCGCGATTCCGGCCGCCTGGAGATGGCGATGCGCGGGGTCGATCTGGTGATCCACGCCGCCGCGCTGAAGCAAGTGCCGACCGCCGAATACAACCCGTTCGAATGCATCGCCACCAACGTCCATGGCGCGGAGAACGTGGTCAACGCCTCGATCCGTGCCGGGGTGAAGCGCGTGGTGGCGCTCTCGACCGACAAGGCGGCCAACCCGATCAATCTCTACGGCGCCTCCAAGCTCGCCTCGGACAAGATCTTCATCGCCGCCAACCACTTGGCCGGCGCCGACGGCTGCCGCTTCGGCGTGGTGCGCTACGGCAACGTCATCGGCTCGCGCGGCAGCGTCATTCCGCTGTTCCGCCGCCTCGTTGCGGAAGGTGCCAAGGAGCTGCCGATCACCGACGAGCGGATGACGCGGTTTCTCATCACCCTGCAGCAGGGCGTGAACTTCGTGCTCTCCTCGATGTCGCTGATGCGCGGCGGCGAGATCTTCGTGCCGAAGATCCCGAGCATGAAAATGACCGACCTCGCCATGGCGATCGGCCCGAACTGCAAGACCAAGGTGATCGGCATCCGCCCGGGCGAGAAGCTCCACGAGGTGATGATCACCGAAGAGGACGCCTGGACCACCTACGAGCTGCCCGACCGTTATGTGATCGAGCCCTCGCATATCCATTGGGAAGCCAAGCGCCCGGCGATCCCGGATGCGAAGCAGGTCACCGAGGGCTTCCGCTACGACAGCCGGAACAACTCCGAATGGATGCCGGCCGCGAGCCTTGCCGAGATCCTGCAGACGGAACCGGCGTGAGCACGCCCTTCCTGCCCTACGGACGGCAGGATATCGACGCGGGTGATCTCGCCGCCGTCGCCGCGGCGCTGCAATCCGACTACCTGACCACCGGCCCGCTGGTCGGCGCCTTCGAGACCGCCTTCGCCGAGACCGTCGGCGCGCGCCATGCCGTGATCAGCAACAGCGGCACCGCTGCCTTGCATCTCGCTTGTATCGCGCTGGATCTCGGTCCCGGCGACAGCGTGGTCGTGCCGGCGATCACCTTCCTCGCCACCGCCAATGCCGCGCGCTTCTGCGGCGCCGAGGTGGTCTTCGCCGATGTCGATCCCGAGACCGGGCGGCTCACGGCTGAGACTTTCCAGGCGGCGCTCGACCGGCATCCCAACGCCGCGGTCCGCGCCGTGCTGCCGGTCCATCTCAACGGCCATTGCGTCGACATGCCGGCGATCCGCGCCATCGCCGAGTCGCGCGGCATCGCGGTCATCGAGGATGCCTGCCACGCGGTCGGCGGGCGTCACCAGGCCGGCAACAACTCGCTGGCCCCGGTCGGTTCCTGTGCGCTCTCGGAACTCGCCTGTTTCTCGCTCCACCCGGTGAAGACCATCACCAGCGGGGAAGGGGGCGTCACCACCACCAACAACGAAGCTGCCTATAAGCGTATGCTCTCCTTTCGCACCCACGGCATGGTGCGCGACCCGGCGGAGTTCCTGCAGCCCGATCTCGGCCTCGATGCCGAGGGCGCGGCGAACCCCTGGTATTACGAGATGCAGGCGTTGGGCTACAACTACCGGATCACCGACTTCGCCTGCGCGCTGGGCCTGAGCCAGCTGAAGCGCCTCGATGGATACGCCAAGCGCCGGAAGGAACTCGCCGCGCGCTACGACAGGTTGCTGCCGCCGCTCGCCCCGGTGATCCGGCCGGTCCCGCCCGCGCCCGGCGACGACCCGGTCCTGCATCTCTATGCCGTGCTGATCGATTTCGCCGCGATCGGCCGCAGCCGAGCCCAGGTGATGAAGGACCTGAAAGCCGCCGGTATCGGCAGCATGGTCCATTACATCCCGGTCAACCGGCAGCCCTATTACCGCCAGCGCTATGGCGCCAGCCGACTGCCCGGCGCCGACGCTTATTACGAGCGGGTCCTCTCGATTCCCCTCTACCCGACCATGCAGGACGGCGACGTCGACCGCGTGGTCGGCGCCTTGCAAGCCTTGATTCCCTGACATAGCCTTCGGGCAGGAACAAGAACCCAGGGGGACGGCCATGCTGAAGGAATTCCGTGACTTCGCGATGCGGGGCAATGTCATCGACCTCGCCTTCGGCGTGATCATCGGCGTCGCCTTCGGCGCCATCGTCACCTCGCTGGTCAACGACATCATCATGCCGCCGATCGGCTTCATCATGGGTGGGCTCGACTTCTCGAACCACTTCATCGACCTGACCGAGCCCGGCACCACGCTGACACTCGCCGCCGCCAAGGAGGCGAAGCACGCGGTCATCGCCTACGGCGCCTTCATCAACACGATCATCAACTTCCTGATCATCGCCTTCGCGCTGTTCATGGTGGTGAAGCAGATCAACCGCTTCAAGAAGAAGGAAGAAGCCGCGGCACCCGCCGGCCCGACCCCGACCGAAGCCCTGCTCACCGAAATCCGCGACGAACTGAGGAAAGGCCGCTAACCTTATGATCGTCATGGTACGCGAAGGCGTACCATCCACGAGTTTGTATCCGCCGCACGAAAGAAACTCGTGGATCCTCCGCCTTCGCGGAGGATGACGAGTGAAAAATTGCAAGGACAGAGCAAATTGGCCAAGCACACCTTCTCCTGCATCGACGCCCATACCTGCGGCAACCCGGTCCGTGTCGTCTCCGGCGGCGGGCCGCAGCTCCAGGGCGCCAGCATGAGCGAGCGCCGGCAGCATTTCCTCAAAGAGTTCGACTGGATCCGCACCGGCCTGATGTTCGAGCCGCGCGGCCATGACATGATGTCGGGCAGCATCCTCTACACGCCGACCCGCGAGGACTGCGACGTCGGCATCCTGTTCATCGAGACCTCGGGCTGCCTGCCGATGTGCGGCCACGGCACCATCGGCACCGTCACGGTCGCGATCGAGAACGGGTTGGTGAAGCCGAAGACCCCCGGCACGCTGCGGCTCGAAACGCCCGCGGGCCTGGTGATCGCCGAATACAACCAGGTCGGCGAGTATGTGGAATCGGTGCGGCTTACCAACGTCCCGGCCTTCCTGCATTCGGAAGGCCTGGAGATCGACTGCCCGGACTTGGGGCCGATCAAGGTCGACGTCGCCTATGGCGGCAACTTCTATGCGATCGTCGAGCCGCAGGCGAATTACCGCGACATGGCGGATTTCACCGCCGGCGATCTGGTGCGCATGAGCCCGATCCTCAGGAAGCGCATGAACGAGAGATACAGCTTCCAGCACCCCGAGAACCCGACCATCAAGGGCCTCTCGCACATCCTCTGGACCGGTGCGCCGAAGCATCCCGAGGCCGACGCCCGCAACGCCGTCTTCTACGGTGACAAGGCGATCGACCGCTCGCCCTGCGGCACCGGCACCTCGGCGCGCATGGCCCAGCTTTCGGCCAAGGGCAAGCTCAAGGTCGGCGACAGTTTCGTGCACGAGAGCATCATCGGCAGCCTCTTCAAAGGCCGGGTGGTGAAAGAGGCCAAGGTCGGCAACCACGCCGCCATCATCCCCTCGATCGAAGGCTGGGCCCGCGTCACCGGGTACAACACCATCTTCATCGACGACCGCGACCCGTATAAGCACGGCTTCGTGGTGCAGTGACGATTTCATTCATCGAATGAAATCGTCATGGTATGCAAAGGCATACCATCCACGAGTTTGCATCCGCTGCACGATAGTACTCGTGGATGGTCCGCCTTCGCGGACCATGACGATGCATTGGTGCTAGCAGCTCAAGCACACGGATGCATCTCCGACAGGACCCTCTCGATGACCGGGCCGAGTTCCTCGTCCTGGGCCTCGGGATGGGCGCGGATCCAGTCCATCACCGCATAGGTATCGGAGAGATCGTCGGAGGCGACCGGCGAGCAGACTCTGGATCCCGCGAGCCGCGTGCGCTCGGCGCCGATCACGATCACGCAGAAGGTGCGATCCGGGCCAGCGTCGGCCAGGCAGGCCCGCGCCGGGGGAGCGCCGTCCGCGAAAGGCGCATGGACGCGCGGCGACGCCTGTCGGTCCGCGCAGGCGGCCAGGATCAGCATCGTCGCGGCCAGGCCGGCCAGAGAATAGTTGGCTTTCAAGCATTCCCCCTGTTGGACTGTAACGCGCACCATGCGGCGGCGCCATCCGCCGCAACGGCCGCCGAGCTCATGCAAGCCTGCAGGAGATAGCCCCCGGTCGGCGCCTCCCAGTCCAGCATCTCGCCGGCGACGAACACCCCCGGGACGGCGCGCAGCATCAGGTGGTTGTCCACGGCATCGAAAGCCACGCCACCGGCCGAAGAGATCGCCTCGGCGATCGGGCGTGTCCCATCAACCTTCAGCGGCAGCGCCTTGATCAGCGCCGCCAGCGCTCCGGGATCGTCCGGCACGGTCTCCTTCACCTCCCGCAGCAGGGAATAGGCGATGGGCGAGAGCTTGATCTCCGCCGTCAGCCAGGCGGAGAGCGAGCGGCCGCGGCGCCGCTCCGCCAATCGCCGCGCCAGCGCCTCGACATTGAGCTGCGGCTTGAGGTCGAGCATCAGCACCGCGGGCAGTCGGTCCCGCAGGCCGGCGCTGATCGCATAGACCGCGCCGCCTTCGATGCCATGGCGGGTCACGACCATTTCGCCCGGCACCGGTTCGCCGCCGTCGAGCGACAGCGCGATGTTCTTCAAAGGCTGCCCCGCCGCGCGGTCGCGGAAATGCGCCGACCACGCGACCTCGAAGCCGCAATTGGCCGGCTTCAGCGGTGCAATCGCCACCCCGCGCGCGCCGAGTATCGCCGCCCAGCCGGCATCCGAACCGAGCTTCGGCCAGCTCGCGCCGCCCAGCGCCAGCACGGTTGCCCGTGCGGCGACGGTGCTGACCTCGCCCTCGAACCGCAGGCGATCGCCCTCGAAGCCACGCCAGCGGTGCCGCAGCCGGAACTCGACCCCAGCCTCATTCAGCCGCCGCAGCCAGTTCCGCAGCAACCCGCTCGCCTTCATCGCCTTGGGGAAAACCCGGCCCGAGCTGCCGACGAAAGTTGCCGCACCCAACCCGTCCGCCCAGCTTCGCAGGTCGTCCGGCGAGAACCGCGCGAGCCAGGGCGCCACCTGCGCCGCCCGGTCGCCATACCGCGCGACAAACTGCGGCAAGGGCTCGGAATGCGTCAGGTTCAGCCCGCCGCGGCCGGCCATCAGGAATTTCCGCCCCGGCGTCGCCATGGCGTCGAACAGCGTGACCTTCAACCCGCGTGCCGACAGGCGCTCGGCCGCCATCAGCCCGGCCGGGCCGGCGCCGATGACGGCGATCTCTGTGGATATCTCGGGTGCGCCGGCCATGCCGCAAGCTAGCGGCGTTGCGGCCGCCCGTCGATCTCCCTAATCTCCGCCTCAATACCCCGAGAAACGACAGGGACGCGCATGGCCAGCCCGCATCCGGACTTCCCCCATCTTTATGTGCTCGACCACCCGCTGATCCAGCACAAGCTCAGCATCATGCGCGACAAGACCACCTCGACCACGTCCTTCCGCCAGCTCCTGAAGGAGATCGCGCTGCTGATGGGCTATGAGCTCACCCGCAACCTGCCGATGACCACCAAGGAGATCGAGACCCCGATCACCACCTTCCACGCCCCGACCATCGCCGGCCGCAAGATCGCGGTGGTGCCGATCCTGCGCGCCGGCCTTGGCATGGCGGATGGCCTTTTGGATCTGATCCCGGCGGCGCGCATGGGCCATATCGGCCTCTACCGCGACCACGACACCAAGCGTCCGGTCGAGTATTTCGTGAAACTGCCCGATCCCGAGGGCCGGATCTTCATCCTGGTCGATCCGATGCTGGCGACCGGCCATTCCGCTTCCGCAGCGGTCGATGTGCTGAACAAGCGCGGCGTTTCCGACGACAACATCCGCTTCATGGCCCTGGTGGCGGCGCCGGAAGGCGTGCGGGTGTTGGCCAAGGCGCATCCGACCATCCCGGTCTATGTCGCCGCCCTGGATTCCCATCTCAACGAGAATGCCTATATCGTGCCGGGATTGGGCGACGCCGGCGACCGGCTGTTCGGCACGAAGTAGGGGCTTGCATGCGCTGGGTCTGGATCATCTGCGTATCGGCTGTCTTGCTGGCCGGCTGTCAGCAGCCCGGCGGCGGGACCGGGATCCAGTCGGCCACCGCCAAGGGTGAAGAACGGCGATTCTTCGAGCCCGAGTTCGACGCCGTGCTCGATCAGGTTCTGGTGGACCTGATCAGGGCCTGTACCCCGAGCTCCGCGGATGAAGACCGGTTGAACGCCTGCTTGCGCGGCCATTTTGCCGAGGCCTTCGACGACAGCCGGCAGGGCCGGCGCGAATGCGATTACCACAGCGAAGTGGCGAAGTTCATGGGCTGCGTCGCCTTCGGCAACACGCTGCTCGAGATCCGCCATCGGCTGTCCGACGACAGCCCGGTCCCGTCCGCCTTCTGGCGGGAGGACGAGGCGATGATCGAAGCGCTCACCAACACGATCGTCGCCCGGGGCATCGATCACTGCGGCCTGTCCAATGGCGGCGATCAGCTTGAAAGCTGCGTCATGAGCTGGTTCGAGCAGGAGCTCGACCTGCCGGACACCCTGGCCCGGCGCTGCGAAGACCAGTCCGATGAAAAGGACCGCTACATCTGCTTCATCGAGGGCGTGATGGTGCAGTACATGCAGGATCACGTGGCGCGCCTGGGCGCGATCAACACTTGATCAGGGAAGCGGCGGGATCGCCTGGTTGATCCGCGCGATCAGCTCGTCCGGCACCGACTTTGCGCACATCAGGTAGCGGAACTCGCCGGCCGGCGGGTTGGCGAGGTGGAAGATCGCGAGCCCGGCATCGGCGAAGTCGCTCTGTGAGAGCAGGTCTTTCGCTTCCTCCTCGGCCATGATCATGTAGTCGACCCGCTCGCGGCTGACCATGCCCAGCATGATGCGGTTGTCGCTCGCATCGGCGCGGGATTTGGGCTTCTGGTCGGCGATCTTCTTGTCGATCTCGGCGCCGTAGGAATAGCCGGTCTTGGTCAGCAGGGTCAGCGACTTGTCGGCGAACAGCGCGTCGATGCCGGGCGTGCCGGCGAAGCGTTGGTCGTTGGCGCGCGCGACCACGATGGTCGGCAGGTCGCGGTAGATCGCGGCGGTGAATTTCGCAAAAGCCTCGCGCTCCGGGCGCTTGAACCAGCCGAGGCCGCAGGCCTGGCTTTCGTTGCGCTTCAGCACTTCCATCTGCCGGGCGCTCGGCAGCTCCTCCCAGCGATAGGCGATGCCGGCCTTCGACATCGCCTGGTTGACGATGTCCGCCGTGATGCCCTTCACGCCGCCGTCCGCCTGCTTGGCGGAGTAGGGCGGGCGCTGGTGGAAGTAGAGGACCAGATCGTCGGCCGCGGCGCTGCCCGCCAGCGCGGCAAAGCAAACCAGCAGGGCGAGGAGGCCGCGGATCACGAGGCGGCGGCCAGCGGCTCGGGGTCGGTGATGCCGAGCCGCCCCTTCCAGCCGGCGAGATCGTCGAGGGCCCGCCGCGCGAGCGCGGGCTTTCGTTCGGCACGCCATTGCTTCTCCTGCGCGCGGGTCAGGCCGGCGGGGGCGGGCAGCTCGGGAAACAGGCCGAAATTGACGTTCATCGGCTGGAAGGTCTTGGCGTCGGCCGCGCCGGTGATGTGGTCCAGCAGCGCGCCCAAGGCCGTGGTCGCCGGCGGCGCCTCGCTGGCGATCCCGCGCCGCTGGCGCGCCGCGAACTGCCCGGCCAGCAGGCCGATGGCGGCGCTCTCGACATAGCCCTCGACCCCGGTCACCTGGCCGGCGAAGCGCAGGCGCGGCTGCTGCTTCAATCTGAGATCGCGGTCGAGCAGCCGCGGGCTGTTGATGAAGGTGTTGCGGTGCAGGCCGCCCAGCCGCGCGAACTCGGCGCGCTCGAGGCCCGGGATCATGCGGAAGATCCGCGCCTGCTCGCCATGCTTCAGCTTGGTCTGGAAGCCGACCATGTTGTAGAGCGAGCCCAGCGCGTTGTCCTGGCGGAGCTGCACCACGGCATGCGGCCGCCGCCCGGTCTTCGGGTCGGTCAAGCCCACCGGCTTCATCGGCCCGAAGCAGAGCGTGCGCGGACCGCGCTCGGCCATCACCTCGATCGGCAGGCAGCCCTCGAAATAGGGCGTCGACTTTTCCCATTCCTTGAAGTCGGTCTTCTCGCCCGCCAGCAGCGCGGCATGGAAGGCGTCATACTCGGCGCGGCTCAAGGGGCAGTTGATGTAATCGGCGCCGTCGCCTTCCGGTCCCACGCGGTCATAGCGCGACTGGAACCAGGCTTTGTCGAAGTCGATGCTGTCCTTATGCACGATCGGCGCGATCGCGTCGAAGAAGGAGAGGGCGGTCTCGCCGGTGAGATCCAGGATCGCCTGGGCGAGGTCGGGGGAGGTCAGCGGCCCGGTCGCGATGATCACGTTGTCCCACTCGGTCGGCGGGATGCCGGCGACTTCCTCGCGGCGGATCTCGATCGCCGGGTGCTGGGTGAGGCGCGCGGTGATCTCGGCGGCGAAGCCGTCGCGGTCGACCGCCAGCGCGCCGCCCGCCGGCAGCTTGTGCCGGTCGGCGGCGGCGAGGATCAGCGAGCCCATCCGCCGCATTTCCTCATGCAGCAGCCCGACCGCGTTGTTCAGCGCGTCGTCGGAGCGGAAGGAATTGGAGCAGACCAGCTCGGCCAGGGATTCGGTCTTGTGGGCGTCGGTGCGCCGGACCGGCCGCATCTCGTGCAGGATGACCGGGACGCCCAGCGCGGCCGCCTGCCAGGCCGCCTCGGCGCCGGCCAGGCCGCCGCCGACGATGTGGATAGGGCGGGTTTTACTCGTTTCACGCATTGCATTTACCATTGGTCTTGGCGCTAGAATATCAGGCCCGGATACCACAGCCGACGGGAATCAGAAGTCCCCTGCGGCAATCGGCCCTCAAGGATGGATTTTGAGGGTTTCTGAGGTTCCGGGGATCAAGATGCCGCTGGGGAGCGGCCAGGGAGGGGATGCGTGCCAACAGTGGAATCCGACCGGCGTCGCGCGAAACGGGCAGGAGCCAGCCCGCGCCGTTCGAACAGCCGCTCGAAAACCTTGAAGAGCGCCAAGATCGTCTTCAACAAGAACCAGAGTGTCATCGACTGCTTCGTGCGCGATCTCTCGCCGACCGGCGCCAAGCTGAAGCTGGGCGACCTGGTGCCGATCCCCAAGACCTTCGTCCTCGAGCTGCACGACGGCACCCGCTACAACTGCGAGCGCGTCCGCTCGATGGGGCAAGAGGTCGGCGTCCGGTTCTTGTAAGTAGAACCGCAACAGCCTCTTCACAAGAGTCCCTTCCCCCAAGATGGGGGAAGGCCAGGAAGGGGGTTGATGGTAGAGCGACCCTCGTTGCGTTGGCCCAAGCCTACGCCGTCTGCTCGATCCCCTGGTCCTTCAGCATCTTCGCATAGGCCGGCAGCGCCAGGCAGTGCTGCACCAGGCGCTTGATCTCGCGATGGTGGACCGCCGGCTTCTCCATCTTGCGGGTCCAGCGCGCCATCATCGCCAGATAGATGTCGCAGGCATAGAAGTTCTTGCCGCAGAGCCAGGGCCCTGACCGCGCCAGCACGCCGTCCAGGAAGCCGAACATCTCATCGACCCGCTGCTCGGCCTTGGCCGAGAGCTGCGCCTGCTGGTCGACGCCGTCGATGAAATAGTTGCCGTGCCAGTAATGCATCAGCGCTTCCTGCAGCGTGTTGGTCTGGTAGGCCATCCATTGCAGGAACAGGCCGCGGTCGGGATGCCCCGGCGCCGGGGCGAGGCCCGCTTCCGGATGCCGCTCCGTCAGGAACAGGCAGATCGCGGCGCTCTCGTACATCACCTGGGCGCCGTCATAGACCAGGGTCGGGACCCGCCCATGCGGGTTCAAGCGCATGTATTCGGCACTCTTCTGCTCGTTCTTGTCGTCATCGACCTTGATCAGCTCATGCTTCACATTGAGCGCGTTCAGGATCGCCTGGGGCGCCATCGCCGCGCTGCCCGGTGCCCAGTAGAGCTTGTACATCCGTCTCCCCCGTGTTGAGATTCGTTCCGTCGGCTCCTCCATAGCACAGGGATCCTGTCATCATGAGTCAGGAAGCTAACCGCCGCCCCGGCCTAACCGGCCCCGACCAGATCGAATACTGGAACAGCGAAGCCGGCCGGGCCTGGACCGCCCGCCAGCATTCCTGGGACACCGCCATGAAGCCCTTCTCCGACGCCGCCCTGATCCGCGCCGCGGTGGCGCCGGGCGAGCGTGTGATCGACATCGGCTGCGGCTGCGGCGCGACCTCGCTGCAGCTGGCCGAGCTGGTCGGCCCCAAGGGCAAGGTGCTGGGCGTCGATGTCTCGAAGCCGATGCTCGACCGCGCCAAGCAGCGCGGCGCCGGCAACCCGGTCCTCTCCTTCGCCGAGGCCGACGCCACCACCTATGCCTTCGAGCGCGGTGCGGCCGATCTCCTGTTCTCGCGCCATGGCGTCATGTTCTTCACCGAGCCCGAGCGCGCCTTCGCCAACCTGCGCAGCGCGCTGAAACCAACCGGCCGCCTGGCCTTCTCCTGCTTCCGCTCGCCGAAGGAGAACGGCCTCATCACCACCATCCTCAACAGCGTGACGCCCTTCGTGCCGCCGATGCCGAAGACGGAGCCGGACGATCCCGGCCCCTTCGCCTTCCAGGACCCGGAGCGGGTGAAGCGCATCCTCGGCGCCGCCGGCTTCAAGTCGGTGGCGCTGGAGCCGGTCGACGTCCAGTCCGACATCAGCAACGGCAAGGGTATGGAGGAGGCGCTGGTCAACGCCATGGAAATCGGCCCCGCCAGCCGCGCCCTGCAAGGCGCGGCGCCGGCGGTGAAGGCGCAAGCCGAAGCCGCCTTGCGCGCCGCCTTCACGCCCTTGCAGAAGGACGGCAAAGTCCTGCTCGGCGCGGGCCTGTGGATCGTGACGGCGCGGAACGGCTGAGGCTGCTGCGGGCTAGCTGTCGTTGCCAAGCAGGTTGTTCAGTCGGTGAGCTGGGGGAGCGGCCATGATCCCGGCATGGGGTCGGTGGTGATTGTACCAATGTAGCCAGCCAGGCATGTCGGAGCAGCGATCGGCTGAAGAAGC
>NZ_JAYRKD010000013.1:0-145481 GCF_041905885.1 Dongia sp.
CCCCCCACGTGACACCGCGTTGACTCGTCCCCCCACCCCCGCCCTCCCCCTGAAGGGGGAGGGAGAAGAAAGGGGCCTCCCCCTGAAGGGGGAGGGAGAAGAGCGAGGGAGTTGGACCATGGATTTCGGCCTCACCGAAGAGCAGCGCATGCTGGTGGACACGGTCCGCGCCTTCGTGGATGCGGAGCTGGTGCCTTACGAGAACGAGGTCGAGAAGACCGACGAAGTACGGCCGGCGCTGATCCAGCAGATCCACGCGCGGGCCCAGGCGACCGGGCTCTATGCCGCCAACATGCCGGAAGACCTGGGTGGCGGCGGGCTCGACCATGTCGCCTTCACCCTGATGGAGCGCGAGCTCGGCCGCACCAGCTTCGCCCTGCAATACGCGGTGCACCGGCCGAGCAACATCCTGCGCGCCTGCAACGAAGAGCAGAAGGAACGCTACCTGCTTCCCACCATCCGCGGCGAGCGGGTCGAATGCCTCGGCATCACCGAGCCCAATGCCGGCTCCGACGTGAAGTCGATGGCGACCCGCGCGGTGCAGGAAGGCGACGATTTCGTCATCACCGGCACCAAGCATTTCATCTCCTATGCCGATGTCGCGGACTACATCATCCTGTTCGCCGCATCCGGCGTCGAGGACACGCCGCGGGGGCCGAAGAAGCTGATCACCAGCTTCCTGATCGACAAGGACACGCCGGGCCTGACCGTGACCAAGGGCTCGCGCTCGGTCAGCCACCGCGGCTTCCATCACTGCGAGCTCGCTTTCGACAAGGCCCGCGTTCACAAGCGCCAGGTGCTGGGCGAAGTGCACAAGGGCTTCGACGTCGCCAACACCTGGCTCGGCGCCACCCGCCTCACCGTCGCCGCGCAATGCGTCGGCCGGGCGCAGCGCGCGCTCGACATGGCGACGCAATGGGCCGCCACGCGCAAGCAGTTCGGCCAGGCGATCGGCAAGTTCCAGGGCACCTCGTTCAAGCTCTCCGACATGGCGACCGAGATCGAATGCGCCAACCTGATCGTCATGCAGACCGCCTGGAAGACCGAGCAAGGCACGGCACAGGACCAGGACTATGCGATGGCCAAGCTGTTCGCGACCGAGATGCTGGCGCGGGTCACCGACAACGCGGTGCAGATCTTCGGCGGCATGGGGCTGATGGAGGAGACCGGCGTCGAGCGCCTGTGGCGCGACGCGCGGGTCGAACGGATCTGGGACGGCACCTCGGAGATCCAGCGCCACATCATCTCGCGGGCGCTGCTGCGGCCGCTGGAGAGCTGAACGACTTCGCCTATTGCCGCGTGGTGTGGATGACGCGGTCCTTGGCATCGCCAAGATCGCGCTGCAGCCAGCGGACGGCGTCGTCCACCTGCCGCCGCTCGACCAGCTCCATCAACCCCATTTCGTCGGGCGCCCATTCGTCCATGACGCCGAACTGCGCCCAGCTCGGCAGCAGATAGCGCGCCAGCAGATTGTGGTGCTGCTCGATCAGGGCGAGCAGTCGCGGCCGGCCGGCCCGCGGGTAGAGCGCGCGGTGAAACGCCCAATGGTTCTCCACCACCTGGCGCGGATCGCTGGTGGTGCCGGAAGTCGCCAGCGCCGCCCGTGCGACGGCGAAGTCGGCTTCGGTCAGCCGTGGAATCGAAAGCTGCAGCGCGCGCGGCTCGAGCATGGTCCGCATGTCCATGATCTCGATGAAATCCTCGTCGTTCACCGGCGCGACGACGATGGTCTTGCTGCCTTCCTGGACCACCAGCCCCTCGGCCAGGAGCATCTTCACGGCGTCCCGCGCCGGCATCGGGGAGAAGCCGAACTTCGCGGCAAGGTCGCGCTGGGTAACCCGGGTATGCGGCGCAAGCTCGCCGGAAAGAATCTGCTCGCGCAGGGCCTGGGCGATGGTCTGCGCGCTGTTGAGAGTGGCTGGCTCACCGGACATCGGCTGGCTCGCTCCTGGGACTAAACACCTCGACGGGTCTCGCCTAAAACGGGCATACCCCAGTTACGTGATATACCAAGGTTGCAACTTCGTCCAGCATGGATCGCCCCGCTGTGCGCGCGAGGCATGGTAACGCGTTGAATTTTAATGTTTCTGAAACCCATGCAGGAGCACTATCCCATGAACGCTTCCAGCAATCTTTCGACCGTCCCGAGCCAACCGGTTGAGGTATTTGCGCCTAGTCCCGCTCTCGAGGCGGAGGCGGACTCGGTTGCCCTCCGGATCGAGTCTCACCCCGGCATGTTCGCACTCCGGCGTTTCGGGGAGCAATTGCGCAGACGGCCACTCGATGCGGCGGGCCTGCGCCTGTTGTTCGCCTCGACGGCGGAGTTCTTCCGCGAGGTGCCGGGCGGGATTCTCGCGCTCGCGTTGCGGCTGACCGACGACTGGATGCCGCATGCAAGGTTCGGCGCGGTCGAGAAAGGCGCGCAGATCCTCTATTCGGCGGTCGATGAGTTCGGCCTGCATCAGCTGCGGCGCGGCGTGCAGGCCTCGCACCATGCCTTTTTCCTGGAGACCGCGGCGGCCTTCGGCGTGGCGCGGCCGGCACTGGAAGATCCGGCCGCGATCACCCAGGCGGCGCGGGAGATGGCGGCGCTGACCGCCCTGTTCTACCGCCGCCGCCCGGTCGGCGAGAGCCTGGGCTTTCACCTCGCCTCGGAACTGACCTCGGATGTCGAGTTCACGCTCTGCCTGGAGGGGCTGCAGGCGCATGCGGCGTATTACGGGCTCTCCGGCCCCGACGATCCGAAGCTCGGCTTCTACCTGATCCACACCCAGGTCGAGCCGAGGCATGGCGCGAGCAGCCGCACCGCCGTCCGCGATTACCTGGCGCGGCGACCGGACTGCACGGCCGAAATCGCGGCCGGCGCCGACGCCTTCATGGACGGCTACGGACGATTCTTCACCACGCTGACCGAACTGATCAGCGCGCCGACCTTGCGGAAGGTCGCCTAGTTTTCAGGAGGGTTGCGGGGCGCGCCGGCGGAAGCCGGCGCGCCGCCAACGTCGTCAGGCCGAGCGCGCGAGGGCGCGGGCGAGATCGGTGATGCGCTTGCGCACCGCCTGGTCGGGGATCTTGTAGTAGGCGCGGACCAGCTCGAGGGTCTCGCGGCGGGCCATCGGATCGTGCTCCTCGCCGGGCAGGCTGGGCGCTGCGCCATGCAGCTGGCCCGGGCTCTGGCTCTCGACGCCGGCGCTCATCTCCTCGAAGAAGTAGCGAATCGGAACATCGAGCACGCGGGAAAGGTCGAACAGGCGGCTCGAGCTCACGCGATTGGTGCCGCGCTCATACTTCTGGACCTGCTGGAAGGTCAGGCCGATCTGCTCCGCGAGCCGCTCCTGGCTCATCCCCAGCAGGGTCCGGCGCAGCCGGATGCGGTTGCCGACGTGCACATCGATCGGGTTGGGGAAGCCCTTGCTGGCCATTCGGCCGGAGGACTTACGCTTGCGCACCATGATCTTCTCTCCCTCAGACTTGTCTGCGACACCACGTGCCGAGAACTGTGAACAAAACCGGACATTCGGCTTAATCGCGGAGGGCGATCGGTCATCCGATCGAGTCGATCCCTCGTGTCTTGATCCCTCTCAAGTCGATCAAGTGCCGAACGCGGCGCGTCGGGTTAGTCGACGCCGTAGGGTCATACGTTCAATCCAACGGCAACCGGCGGTTACACTATGACAAGACCAAGACGGGCTTGCAAAAAAAATCTCCGGGGATTCGCCAAGAAATTGCAAAACTCCGAATCCGTCTCACAGCTTGAGGCTGAAAATATAATTTTGATATTTCAAAGCGGAATCGGCGGCGCTGGCTTGCAGGAATCTTTCGTTCATTGCCGCCCAGGACTCGAAGACGGCGATGGCGTCGGCCCGATGCGCCGAACCAATCATGGTTCGCAGCGCCGCGATGTTATCGATGATCGTCGCGTAGTGCGTTCCAATATTTCCAATGAAGGATGCGCTGCGGGTCGCAGAGCGGGCGCGCGAACGCAGGGTGTAAACCGCTTCCGGAACATAAGGCGCTGCGCCGCCGACCAGCGACAGCGTCTCCATGTCAAACAGGACATCCTCGGCGAAGAGATTGCGCCAGGCCCGGTCGGGGCTCCGGCGCGTGATGCCGTGAAACGATCCGAAGGCCCGCGCGAAGACCGAAAAATTTGCCGGGCCGCGGTAATTTTGCGGTGGAATAGACCGCAACTCTCGATCGTTTTCGTCCAGAACCGAAGTTCTACCGAACGCCGCACCCAACGGCGCGGCGGCGCGCATCAGCGCTCCCAGATAATTCGGCGACCAGAGATCGTCGGCATCGAGCAACGCGATCCATTCGCCTTGCGCCGCGGCGAGCGCGCGGTTGCGCGCCGGCCCCGGGCCGGTCGGCGCCGGCACGCCGGCGAGTACGCGGACCCGCGGATCGCTTCTGGCGAAGACCGCGTAGTCCGCCGGCTCGTCCGGCGCGATGACGATCTCGAAGTCGGAGAAATCCTGGGCCAGCACGCTGTCGATCGCCGCGCCCAAGGTGTCCTGGGCGTCGAGCGCGGCGATGATGACGGAGACCGCCGGCATCCAGGCTCTAGACGCCGCGGAAGTTCGCCTTCCGCTTCTCGGCGAAGGCCTTCACACCCTCCTTCGCGTCTTCCGACTGGACCGCCTTCTCATAGGCCTTCATGGTGCCGCTGCGGATGAGATCGAAGGACTGCTTCACCGACTTTCCGTCCATCTCGCGCAGGCATTCCTTCAGGCCCTGGATGGTGAGCGGCGCGCCGGTCGCGATGATGTCGGCCCATTCGCGCGCGGCTTCGAGATGCTTGTCCTTGGGCACCACCTTGTTGACCATGCCGTAGTGATGCGCCTCCTGCGCCGACATGCGCCGGCCGAGCAGCAGGATCTCCATCGCGATGTTGTGCGGCAGCCGCTTCGGCACCCGCTGCACGCCGCCGGAATCCGGAACGATGCCGAGCGGCAGCTCGGGCAAGGCGAACTCGACATGCTCGGCGGCGATGATCAGGTCGCAGGCGATCGCCAGCTCCCAGCCGCCGCCGAAGGCAAGGCCGTTCAGCGCGGCGATCACCGGCTTGTTCAAGTCCCAGAGCTCGGTGAGGCCGGCGAAGCTGCCCGGCCCGTAATCGGTCTCCCACCAGCGGCCGACCAGGTTGTCGCGGTCGGCGGCCTTCAGGTCCCAGCCCGCCGAGAAGATGCGGTCGCCGGCCGCGGTCATGATGCCGACCCGGAGTTCCGGGTCGTCGCGCAGGCGGACGAAGGCCTCGCCCAGCGCGCGGCTGGTCGCCACGTCGATGGCATTCGCCTTCGGCCGGTCCAGCGTCACTTCGAGCACATGCCCGCGCTTCACCACCTTGACCGCTTCACTCATCGCCCTTCTCCCGGATTCGCCTTGTTTCGTGTCTATCATGTTGAGCGGCGGCCTGTATCGACATGCGGAAAGGCGACATCGGCTGAGCGCCATCCGACGCCGGACAGGTAGCCGATCTCCCGTCCCGGCGGAAAAGCGGCCGGATTGCAACCCGAACCAATCGCCGCTAATGATCCCCCCGGGGGAATGGGGCCAATGCCAGAGACATGTCCGAACTGGAATCCCTGATCGAAGCCAGTGCCGCCGGTAACCGGGCCGCTTTCAGCGCGCTCTACGATGCCGCGGCGCCGCAACTATTCGGCCTGGCGCTGCGTATCCTAAAAAGACGCGACTGGGCCGAGGATGTGTTGCAGGAAGCCCTGATCTCGGCCTGGCGCAATGCCGGCGAATACCGCCGCGAGCTGGGCAGCGGCAAGGCCTGGCTGACCGTGATTTTGCGCAACCGTGCGCTCGACCGGCTGCGGCGCGAGAGCACGGCACGGCTGGAGCCCAGCGGTGATGCCCTGCCGGAGGTCGAGGACCCGAGTCCCTCGGCGCTCGATCTCACCATCTCGGGCGAGGCCGGGCGCCGGTTGACGGCCTGCCTGGAGCAATTGGAAGAGGTCCAAAAGCGCGCCATCCTGCTGGCCTATTTCGACGGCCTCACCCATGAGGAACTCGCCGCCCGCATCGCCTCGCCCCTGGGCACGGTGAAGAGCTGGATCCGGCGCGGGCTGCAGCGGCTCAAAGGCTGTCTCGAATCATGACCGACACGATGAACATGAGCCCGGAAGACCGCGACGCCCGCATCGCCGAATATGTGCTGGGCACTCTCGCCGGCGAAGAGCGCGCCGGCTTCGAGGCGGAACTGGCCCGCGACGAGACCCTGCGCCGCGCCGTCGGCGCCTGGTCGGAGCGCCTGCAGCCGCTGGCCGATTCAGTCGCCGCCGTCGCCCCGCCGCTGGCCTTGCGCGACCGGGTGCTGGCAAGGATCGGCGGCGACCGGCCCGAGGCGCGGCCGTTCAGCATCATCCGCTGGCTGGCCTGGACCTTCGGGGCCTCGGCGATCGGCGCGGCCGTCGCCGTGGCCCTGGTCTTCATGCTCACCCCGCAACCGCCGAAGCTCGGCGGCTATGCGATGCTGCGCCAGGAGACCGGCACCGCCGATGTGGTGGTGTTCCAGATCGACAAGGACCGCCGCCAGGTCGTGCTGTTCGCGCAGACCGCCGGCGCCGGCGCCGGCAAGGATTACGAGCTCTGGGTGCTGCCGCCCGGCAAGAGCCCGGTTTCGCTGGGCGTGCTGAAGGCCGCAGAGCGGATCGAGCGGCCGATCGACCAGATGCGGGCCGCCCTGATCCAGCCCGGCACCATGCTCGCGGTCAGCCTCGAGCCGAGCGGCGGCTCGGCCGTCGGCACCCCGACCGGCCCGGTGCTCTACACCGGCGTCTTCCACCTGGCCGGGGACTAGCGCCGCGGATTCCGGCCGGTCGGATTTAGTGACGGCCGTCACACATCCACCCAGCGAGACCTCCCGTAGTTCCGATACGGCGACGCGATCGGCGCGCCGACATGAAAAACGGGAGTGCAGACATGTCGAAGCTGGAAACTGCCAACACCACCATCATCCGCGCGCAAGCGCTCAACGCCGGGGGTATCGATTTGGGCCGGCGCCAGATGTTCCGCGCCGCGGGCGTCACCACGCTCAGCGCCGCCGCGATCGCGATCCTCGGCGGCTGCAAGAACACCATGGCCACGACCATGGCCTCGGAAGGCGACGTCAACACCTTGAACGTGGCGCTGGGTCTCGAGCATGAGGCGATCAACGCCTACCAGCTCGGCGCCGAGAGCGGCCTGTTGCAGAAGCCGGTTCTCGACGTCGCGGTCTCGTTCCAGAGCCACCACAAGCAGCATCGCGACGCGCTGATCGCGGCGATCAAGAGCATGGGCGGCATGCCGGTCGCCGAGAAGATGAAGGACGACTACGCCAAGGAGCTAAACGCCGCGACGCTGAAGTCCCAGGCCGATGTGCTGATGCTGGCGGCCAAGCTCGAGAAGGGCGCCGCCAATGCCTATCTCGGCGTCATCCCCGCCTTCGAGAACAAGGACCTTGCCCAGGTCGCCGGCCGCCTCGCCGCCGACGAGACCATGCACTGGACCGTGCTCGCCTCGGCGCTGAAGCAGGCGCTGCCGGAGAAGGCGCTCACGTTTGGCGCCTAACACGTTCTAGACCCCTCGCGAGATTCGGCGCGTCAATCCTAGCGGTCGCGCGCCGAAAACTCGGTTCCGCCGCGCTCCTCCCCAACAGTCCCCCAACCAAGGGGCGGATCACCCCGATCCGTTGGGCGCGGCGGAGCCACCTTTTACCGATGGATGAGAGAAGCGATGAAACGCGCGATGGTGCTGGCTGGCTTGATGACCCTGACGGCCGCGCCGGCGCATGCCGAAGGCGATGCCATGCACGGGCAGGAGATCTACGAAAGCCGCTGCATCGCCTGTCACTCGCCGGATGCGAACCGGGTCGGCCCGATGCATCGCGGCGTCTTCGGCCGCAAGGCCGGGTCGCTGCCGGACTACAGCTATTCGAAAGCGCTCAAAGGCGCCGGCTTCACCTGGGACGAGGCCAGCCTGGATAAATGGCTCACCAACCCGCAGGCCTTCGTGCCCGGGCAGAAGATGAACTTCAAGGTCACCAAGCCGGAAGACCGCGCGGATCTGATCGCTTATCTAAAAACGCTGCGGTGAGGGCGCGCGCTGGATCGAAAGCGCTCAGGCTGCACTTCCCCCCATCCCTACCTTCCCCCTGAAGGGGGAAGGAGTGCGAGCGGTGCAGCGGCACCACTTCCCCTTCCCCCTTCAGGGGGAAGGCCGGGATGGGGGCGCGTTACGCCTTCACCAGCGCCGCGTGCGGCGCCGAGACCAGGCGCAGGAAGATGCGGTCCTCCCGGCGGATGAACTGCTCGCGTCTGGCGAAGGCGTAGTTCTCCTGTCCGAGCGGGTCCGCGCGCAGCCTTGCGCGGTAGCGTTCGTAGGCCGCGAGGTCCGCGATGTTGTAGGCGGCATAGGCGGTCGTCGCCGAGCCCTCATGCGGCGCGTAATAGCCGATGAGGTCGGCGCCACAGCGCGGGATCGCCTGGCCCCAGTTGCGGGCGTATTCCGCGAAGGCTTCGCTCTTGAACGGGTCGATCTCGTAGCGAATGAAGCAGGTGATCATCGTGGCTCCTCCTCGGTTGGAGCCGGACCCTAGCCGCTCTTGCCGGCGCCATGTTTCGGCCCCGACCGCAGCGTCAACCGCTTGTGTGAAACAAGAAATCATTGCGCGTGGCGAAGCGGCCACATTGACTTTCCATGGGAAATCGCCAGTTTATTTCACATGGAAGAAGGAAAACTACATTTTCAAAACGTAATATGTAGAAGCTGCTGAAGCGCGCCCCGCCTTCCAGCAACGATTTTCGTGTGAAATCATGACCTTCGCCCCCGCCCTTCAAGACCTGCAACCCGCCCCGCCGGCGCATTCGCCGGCGGATCTGAAGGAAATCGCCCGCCAGCTCGACGCCGCCTATCAAGGCCTGCCGATCGAGGCGCTGCTCGAGGATGCGGTCAAGAAGCTGTTCCCGGGGAAGATCGCCCTGCTCTCCTCCTTCGGGACCGAGGCGGCGGTGGTGCTGCACTACCTCGCCCAGGTCGATAAGTCGGTGCCGGTGTTGTTCCTGGAGACGGGCAAGCACTTCATGGAAACCCTGATGTACCGGGACATCCTGATCGACCGCTTCGGCTTCACCGACGCCCGCGAGATCAAGCCGGATGCCGCCGACCTCGCCGCGCAGGATCCCGCCGGCGATCTCTGGTCCAGGGACCCGGATGCCTGCTGCCGCATCCGCAAGGTGCTGCCGCTCGACCGCGCGATGCAGCCCTTCGATGCCTGGTTCACCGGCCGCAAGCGCTTCCAGGCGAGTTCGCGCAAGGCGATCCCGCTGTTCGAGGCCTCGGCCGAAGGCAAGATCAAGGTCAATCCGCTGGCCTACTGGACGCCCGACATGGTCCAGGACGCGTTCAAGCGTTTCAAGCTGCCGCAGCATCCGCTGTTCGACGAAGGCTTCGCCTCGATCGGCTGCCAGCCCTGCACCCGCCGCGTCGAAGCCGGCGAGGACGCCAGAGCGGGCCGCTGGGCCGGCATGGACAAGACCGAGTGCGGCATCCACCTGGATTTCCAGATCTGATGTAACGCGCGTCACAGCGCGTTACCCGCAAAAGCTTACGCCTCCCCCTGCCGTCGCCTATGATCCGCTGCATTCTACAGCAGCGGAATCTAGAGACATGGCTCAGATCGACATCGCCATTCCCCATCGCGGCGGCTTCCTGAAGAAGCTTTGGGCGCTGACCTGGCCCTACTACTGGTCCGAGGAGAGGTGGATCGCCCGCGGCCTGCTCGCGGTGATCATCGCACTGAGCCTCGCCATCGTCGGCATCAACGTGGCGATCACCTATTGGTACAACGACTTCTACAACGCGTTGCAGGACAAGAACATCTCGGCGTTCTGGTATCAGCTCGGCAAGTTCTGCGTCTTGGCGACCGCCTTCATCGTCGTTGCCGTCTACTCGAATTACCTGCAGCAGATGCTGCAAATTCGCTGGCGCCGATGGATGACCCGGGAATTGCTCGAACGCTGGCTTACCGACCAGAGCTATTACCGGATGCAGTTCAGCGCCGACCGCACCGACAATCCCGAGCAGCGCATCGAGCAGGACATCAACCTCTTCACCGATGCTGCGCTGACGCACACGCTCGGCCTGCTGAACTCAATCGTGACGCTGGTCTCGTTCATCACCATTCTGTGGACGATATCCGGGCCGCTGACCGTTCCGCTGTTCGGCGCCGAGATCACCATTCCCGGCTACATGGTCTGGGTGGCGCTGATCTATGCAATTGTCGGCTCGGTGCTGACGTTCTATGTCGGCCGACCGCTGATCCGCACCAATTTCATGCTGCAGCGCTACAACGCAACCTTTCGATTTGAGATGGCCAGGCTGCGCGAGAATGCGGAGAGCGTTGCCTTCTATCGCGGCGAGGAGGCGGAGCGCCAGCGCCTGCTGCTGAGCTTCGGCGATATCTGGACCATCTGGTGGCAGTTGATGCGCCAGCAGAAACGCCTGTCCTGGCTCCTCTCCGGCTACGGCCAGATCGCGATCGTCTTTCCGATCCTGGTCGCAGCGCCGCGCTACTTCTCCGGCGCCATCCAGCTCGGGGGTTTGATGCAGATCCGCTCCACCTTCGGTCAGGTGGAGGGCGCCCTCTCCTGGTTCGTCAACGCCTTCAACAGCCTCGCCGAGTGGAAAGCGACCATCGACCGTTTGACCGGCTTCTTCGATGCGCTCAATCAGGTGCGGCAGATCGAATCCGGTATCGTGGTTTCGGCATCCAGCCCGAACGAGCTCGCGGCCGAAGACCTCGCGCTGCAGCTCCCCGACGGCCGAACGCTGCTTGCCGGGCTCAACGCGAAGGTCGCCCGCGGCGACAAGGTGTTGGTGACCGGCCCTTCGGGTTCCGGCAAGACCACGCTGTTCCGCGCCCTCGCCGGGCTCTGGCCGTTCGGCAAGGGCCAGGTGCGCCAGCCCGCGCAAGCACGCGCCCTGTTTCTGCCGCAGCGCCCCTACCTGCCGGTTGGAAGCCTGCGTCACGCCATCGCCTATCCGGCACCGGCGGAAGAGTTCGACGATCAGGTCCTTCGGACCGCGCTGGATGCCGTCAACCTGCCGCATCTGCAGAATCGCCTCGATGACGACCAGAACTGGGCGATGGCTCTTTCCGTTGGCGAGCAACAGCGGCTCGCCATCGCCCGCGCGCTCCTCCTCAAGCCCGACTGGCTGTATCTTGACGAGGCGACCGCGGCGCTCGATGCCGAGAATGAGAGACAGATGTATGAGCTCTTGAGGACGCACCTGCCGAACGCGACGATCCTGTCGATCGCCCACCGCGAGGCGGTGGCGCAATACCACGACCGGCGGCTCACCATCGATCCCGAAAAGCAGACCGCACGGCTGGTGCCGGTTGCGGCCGAATGATGCGCGCTTGAAATGAAAGCTCCGGTCGGCATACTGGCCCCGCATCCGGGGAACCATCGCGCATGACCGAGAAAGACCTGCTTCCTGTTCTGCAATCGATCGCCGAGAGCCTGCAGCGGCTGGCGCCGCAGGCGGCGCGGGGCAACGATCTCAATGCCTCCGACGCCTTCGTCTGGCAGGCCGAAGGCTGGCTCGAGCCGGTCAAGACCGTGTCGCGGGTCCATATCAACCTGCTGCAGGGCATCGACCGCGCGAAGGGGATGCTGATCGAGAATACCGAGCGCTTCGCCAGGGGACTGCCGGCCAACAACGCCCTGCTCTGGGGCGCGCGCGGCACCGGCAAGAGCTCGCTGGTGAAGGCCACGCACGCGCAGATCAACGAGAAGAGCAAGGCCAAGCTGAAGCTGATCGAGATCCACCGCGAGGACCTGGTCACCTTGCCGAAGCTGCTCTCGATCCTGCGCGGGTCGAAGCACCGCTGCATCATCTTCTGCGACGATCTTTCCTTCGACACCGCCGACACCAGCTACAAGTCCTTGAAGGCGGTGCTGGAAGGCGGCATCGAGGGCCGGCCCGCGAACGTGATCTTCTACGCGACCTCGAACCGGCGCCACCTGATGGCGCGGGAGATGATCGAGAACGAGCGCTCGACCGCGATCAACCCTTCCGAAGCGGTCGAGGAGAAGGTCTCGCTCTCCGATCGCTTCGGCCTCTGGATCGGATTCCACAACTGCGACCAGGACACCTTCTTCGCGATCATCGAAGGCTATGCCAAGACTTATCAGCTGCCGATCGAGACGGAGGCGCTGCGCGCCCAGGCGATCGAGTGGCAGATGACCCGCGGCGCGCGGTCGGGCCGCGTCGCCTGGCAGTTCATCCAGGACCTCGCCGGCCGGCTCGGCAAGACCATCGAAGGCTGAGCGCTTGGCCGAGCTCTGCACGCTCGACCTCCCCGCCTTCGCGCAAGAGAAGCCGGATCTCGGCGGCGGCGCCTGCGTGCAGATGCTGCTCGGCGACGCCGGCCTCGACCAGGCGGCGCTGACCCGCAAATCCCACCAGCTCGGCTCCGAGGAGCCGGGCTGGAAAATGGCGCCGGACGCGCTGGCCAAGGTGCTCACGCAGCATGCAGGGCAAGCTTTCGCCTTTCATCCCGACATCACCGCCGACCAGGCGACGCGGCGTTGCGCCTGGTCGATCCTCAAGGATGGCATTGCGCCGGCGGTGCTGATCTGGAAATGCCGGCACTGGGCCTTGGTCACCGGCTTCGAGGCTGATGCCGTGCCCGCTTCGATCGACGCCGCGAATTGGGGTTTGCGCGGCTTCTATCTGCGCAATCCCTATGGACCGCTCGACCATCACATCGACGTGCGGAGCTGGATTGCGCAATACCAGACCGGCGTGCTGCATGGCATCTGGCGGACCCGGCGTGTCGTGGTCTGTACCGGCGCGGCGGCGGCCGCGGCGCCGGAACTGCGTCCGGAGCCGGAGCCGCCGTTCGTCCGACACGCACTGATCGACCCGGCGGAGATCGCCGATGCCGCCAGCGCCGCCGTCTCGGGCGAGCGCTTCGCGCGGCATCCACGCTGGCGGGAAGCGGCCAGGAACACGGTCCCGGGCGCGCCGATGCTGGTCACGCGGCTCAACTTCCCGGCCGACCATTATTACATCGTGCCGATGCGGCGCGACGGCCGCGCGACCCTGCTGCTGACCCTGGATGCGTATGACGGCAGCTATCGCGAATCTTCGCCGGTCGATGCCGATCATCCCGCCTCGCCCGCCCGCGCGCGGGCGCAGCTCGATGCGATGCTGGCGCGCGGCTCGGTCTTGGTCGACGATAGCCCGGAACCGGTGCCGCTCTGGTCGGACATGACCGCGGTCTTTCCAAGCTTCACCTGGCGGCCTTGCCTGGAATCGCTCTCGCCTTATCTCCCGTTCCTGCATGTGAATACCGGCAACCGCCAGCTCCATATCCGGATGGATGGGAAGGTTTTCGGCGCTATCTCCATTCGCTTCAGCGGCGCCTAGGTCGACGCCCACCATTGGGTGAGTTTCTCCACAGGAATGTCGGCGCGCGGCCTTGCAGTGCGCTTCGCTCCGCCTATACTCCAGCCGGGGACTGGGCTCGGGGAGATTATGGCGAATTCAATCAGATACAACCGCATCGCGGCCTGCTTCGGGCTTGTTCTCGGCGCCCTCTTGGCTTTCGCCGCGCCGGCCGACGCCGTTCCGACCAGCCAGTTCCCGGTCTATGCGATCGACGATTATCCGTTCCCGAAAGCGCCGGCGTTGATGCGCTGGCGTTCGGTGCAACAGCGCGAAGCGGAATTGATGGCGCGCGCCAACCCGGACGACTGCAAGGCCGGCGAGCCGCGCCTCGCCTGCGCCGCCAAGGAAGCGCTGCTGCTGGAAGAGAAGCTCCAGGACCTATCGCCGGTCGAGCAGGTCGAGGCGGTCTATGCCTATTTCAACGCGGTGAAGTGGAAGGAGCACGCGCCGGATTGCGGCGTCGATTGCTGGAAGACGCGGCTCGACTTCCTCGCCGATCGCGAAGGCGATTGCGGCGACCACGCGCTGGCCGAGTATTTCACCCTGAAACGGCTCGGCTTCAAGGAGCGCGACCTGCAGTTGATCGTCGCCCAGCTGCCCGGCTTCGCCGACAGCTTCAAGGGCGGCCATGTCGTGCTCCGGGTCCGCGCCGAGGGCGAATATTTCATTCTCGACAACCGCCGCAGCGATCTCGCCGATCTCTCGGGCTTGGGCAAATACAAGGTGCTGGCCGGCGTCAACGCCGACAGTGTGCAGATCTACAACCTGGTGACCCCGACCCCGCCGCCGGGCTACGTCGCCGATGCGACGCAAGTCGCGGCGCTGATCACCTCGCCGGGCGCGGCGCAACAGCCGATCGAAGACGTGCAGGTCGCGGAAGCGACGCCGGAGACCTTCGCGACCCAGTCGCAGCCGATCCTGGTGGCTTCGGCTGCGCCGGCGGAAGCCGAGCCCGCGGCTTCGCCCGCCTCCGCTTCGGCGACTTTCGAGGATGATTCCGACATGGCCTGCATGCAGTCGGCCAACCTCGCCGACTGGAACCCCTTCCTGCCCTGCACGCCGACCAAGCAGATGAAGATCGTGGTGAAGCCGAAGATCATCATCGGCGCCGAGCCGCCGAAATCGCTGGAGCCCGCGCCGATCGTGGTCGCGTCCGTTGCGACGCCGTCAAAGCCGGAGATCGCGGCACCGAAAGCCGTAGAGCCGAAATTCGAGAACCCGAAGATCGTCGCCAAGACCGTGATCGGCGCCGAGCCGCCGGCATCGCAGCCGACCGCGGAGAAGCCGAAGATCGTCGCCAAAACCATCATCGGCGCCGAGCCGCCGAAAGCGGTGGCGCAACCGGTCGCAGAGGCAGAAGAAGCCAACACCTCCGGCGCCTGCATGCAGGGCGCGACGCTGGCCGACTGGAACCCCGACCTGCCTTGCGCAGCGGACGGCAATGCCTCCACGCTGCGGATCGAGAACAAGGACTGACGCTAGAGAAGCCTCACCCGCCGAGGAAGCTCAGCGGGTCGACCGGCTGGGTGCCTTTGCGGATCTCGAAGTGGAGCTGCGGGCCGAACACGGCGCCGGTCTGGCCGACTCTTGCGATGGTCTGGCCGCGCTTCACCTTGTCGCCTTTCTTCACCAGCAGCGACGCGTTGTGCGCATAGGCGGTGACGTAGCCGCCCTCGTGCCGGATCAGGATCATGTTGCCGAAGCCGCGCAGTTCGTTGCCGGCATAGGCGATGGTGCCGTCGGCGGCGGCCACCACCGGCGCGCCGTTGGGCGCGGCGATGTTGATGCCGTCGTTCTTCATCCCGTCCTTGCTCGAGCCGAAGGCGCCGATCACCTTGCCCTGGACCGGCCAGACGAAGGGGCCCTTGCCGGTGCCGGCCGCGGGGCCTGCCGACTTCGCCACCTCGGCCGCTTCAACGGCTGCTTCGGTCTCGGCCTCGATCTGCTCCGGCGTCTTCGCCTTGCTGGGCGCGGTTGCTGTCTGGGTCTTCGCCGGTGCGGCCGGGACAGGAGCCTCCACGGCCTCCTCCACCGGCGCGGTCGGCGTCGGCGGCAGCGGCGCGGCCTTTGTAGTCGTCGTCGGTAGCGGCGCCGCCGGCTTCGGCGGCGTTGCGGTCGGTGCGATAACCGTCGGCGACGGCAGCGGCGTCGAACCGACACTGCCGCCGCTCGAGCCGGTGGTCTTCGACGCGGTCGGCGGCGGCGCATCCAATGGCGCCGACGTCACGGAACCGGTCGGTGCCGGCGGCGGCACGGCGGAAGCGGTCATCGCCGGCAGATTGGAAGATTCGCTCTGGCTCGGGATGTTGAGCGACTGGCCCGGTTTCAGCGTGTAGGGCGGAGTCAGATTGTTGATGGAGACGAGATCGCTCTGGCTCACCCCATAACGCGCGGCGAGATCGGGCAGCGTGTCCTCCGCCTGCACCACGTATTGCGAGCGCTGCTGCAGCGCGAGCCGCATGCCCGGCGCCAGGCCATAGGGCGGCTGCAGGCCGTTCATGTCGATCAGGCTGCGGATCGGCGTGTTGGTGCGCGCGGCGACCACGGCGAGGGTATCGCCCGGCGCCACCACATATTCGCTGCCGCTGACCTTGCCGAAGCTGCTCGGATCGACCGCCGGCCGTGCCGCCACGGCGGGCTCGGCCACCTTCGGCGCGTTCTTCGGCCGCCCACTGGCGTTGCAGGCCGCGAGCGCCAGGCAGATGGCGGAAATCAGGAGTGGCGACGTTATCGAACGCCGTCGCGCTGGAGCTTGGGCAGCGCGGCTGCACGTGCCCCCATCCCGGCCTTCCCCCTGAAGGGGGAAGGAGAAGCGCGGTGTCGCTGCACGATATTCAGCCATGGCCCACCTTGCCCAAGGCGCGGCGTTCCTCTTCCGGCAGCGCGCCGGCGACCAGCGGCACGAAGCGGACGTCGGCCAGGGTCTCGCGCTTCAAGCTGCCGTCGGCGAGCTTGGTCACGCGCTCCAGCACCTGCTCGCCGCGCTCGGCGCCCAAGGGCAGCACCATGATGCCGTCGACCGCGAGCTGCTCGACCAGGGTCTGCGGCATTTCGGCGGCGGCGGCGGTGACGATGATGCGATCGAACGGCGCCTGCTCCTTCCAGCCCTTGGAGCCGTCGGCGCATTTCGAGGTGACGTTGTGGATCCTGAGATGCTTGAACCGTCCCTCGGCCTCGTCGAGCAGCGTCTTCCAGCGCTCGATGGTGTAGACCCGCCGGGCGAGCTTGGAGAGCACCGCGGTCTGGTAGCCTGAGCCGGTGCCGATCTCCAGCACCTTATGGGATTTGGTCACACGCAAGGCCTCGGTCATCATCGCAACGATCTGCGGCTGGCTGATGGTCTGGCCCTGGGCGATCGGCAGGGCCTGGTCCTCGTAAGCCTGATCATGGAAATGCGGCAGAACGAAGGCTTCGCGCGGGATCCGCTCCAGCGCGTTCAGCACGGCGCTGTCGGTGACGCCGGCCCGCCGCAGCCCCATGATCAACCGGATCTTGCGCGCAGCGAGACTCACCGGAACATCCTCACGCGGATTTGCCCTTCTTGCGGCGACGCGGCTTCGTGGCCGGCCGCGACTGCGACGCGGCGCGCGCGCCCGGAAACAATCCCGCCATCCGCTTCAGCATGGCGCCCTGGGTCAAATCGAAATGCAGCGGCGTGATGGCGATGCCGCCGCGGGCGATGACCGCAAGATCGCTGTGCGGGTCTTCCGGATCGTCATTGGTGAAGTCACCGACCCAGAGCACATCGCGGGCGAAGGGATCCTTGCTCTTCACCACCTGCACCTCGGACTTGCGCCGCCCTTGCGCGCCGACCGCGATGCCGGTCACCTGCTCCGGCGGGATCGGCGGGAAGTTGACGTTCATGAGGAGATCGTCCGGCCATTCCAACGCGACGAGCTTGCGCACGATGTCAGCGCCGAACTTCTCGGCGGTCTTCCAGTGCAGGGTCTCGCCCATCCGCACCTGGCTCATGGCGATGGCCGGGATGCCCAGCATCGAGGCCTCCATCGCCGCGGCGACGGTGCCGGAATAGAGCACGTCCTCGCCCAAGTTGGCGCCGCGGTTAACGCCGGAGAGCACGAGATCGGGCCGCTCGCCGGTGACCAGATGGTTGACCGCCAGCAGCACGCAGTCGGTCGGCGTGCCGGAGGTCGCAAAGCGCTTCGGCCCGAGCTTGTGGATCTGCAACGGCCGGCGCAGGGTCAGTGCGTGGCTGGCGCCGCTGTGCTCGCTTTCCGGCGTCACCACCCAGACGTCGTTGCTCAAAGACCGCGCGATCTTCTCCAGGACCTTCAGGCCCGGCGCGTGGATGCCGTCATCATTGGTGACCAGGATGCGCGCGTTCCGCAAATCCGCCGGCGGCGACTTCACCTTGGCGCTGGTCGGCGCCGACATCGGCTTCTCGGACTTCTTGTTGCGCAGCGCGATGTGTCTTTTTTCGGCGGGCTTACTCACGGGCGATCTTCTCCCGACCTTGCATATAGGGGCGGAGGGCTTCGGGAATGGCGATCGACCCGTCCTCCTGCTGGTAGTTCTCCATGACCGCGATCAGCGCCCGGCCCACCGCCACGCCCGACCCGTTCAGGGTGTGCACGAAGCGGGTGCCCTTCTCGCCGGGCTTGCGGCAGCGCGCCTTCATCCGCCGCGCCTGGAACTCGCCGCAATTGGAGCAGCTCGAGATCTCGCGATAGGCACCCTGCCCCGGCAGCCAGACCTCGATGTCGTAGGTCTTCTGCGCGGCAAAGCCCATGTCGCCGGTGCTCAAGCAGATAACCCGGTAGGGGAGACCCAGTTTCTGCAGCACTTTCTCGGCCGAGCCGGTCATGCGCTGGTGCTCGGCCTCGGAATGGTCGGGATGCGCGATCGAGACCAGCTCCACCTTCATGAACTGGTGCTGGCGGATCATGCCCCGGGTGTCCTTGCCCGCGGCGCCCGCCTCGGAGCGGAAACACGGCGTCAACGCGGTGAAGCGCCAGGGCAGCTTGTCCTCGTCGATGATCTCGTCGGCGGCGAGATTGGTCAGCGGCACTTCCGAGGTCGGGATGAGATAGAGGCCCTGCTCGGTCTTGAACAGGTCCTCCTCGAACTTCGGCAGCTGGCCGGTTCCATAGAGCGCCGCGTCGCGCACCAGGAAGGGCGGCGCCATTTCGGTGTAA
Source organism: Dongia sp. (assembly GCF_041905885.1). NCBI lineage: Bacteria > Pseudomonadati > Pseudomonadota > Alphaproteobacteria > Rhodospirillales > Dongiaceae > Dongia > Dongia sp. Next base: position 18,603 of record NZ_JAYRKD010000013.1, read on the forward strand.
CCCGATTCCGTGGTGTGAAGGTCGAGCATGAACAAGGCGAGCGCACGCTCGAGCCGCGCCAGAGCGCCCTTCAGCACCACGAAGCGCGCGCCGGAGAGCTTGGCCGCGCCCTCGAAATCCATCAGCCCCAATTCCTCGCCCAGCTCGAAATGCTGCTTCGGCTTGAAGGCGAAGTTCTTCACATTGCCGACGGTGCGCTCGACCCGGTTGAAACTCTCATCCGCGCCGTCCGGCACGTCGCCCGCCGGCAGGTTCGGCTGGGCCGCCAGCAGCGCGTCGAGCTCGGCGCCCAGCGCCTGATCCTCGGCCTCGGCGGCGGCGATCCCGTCTTTCAGCGCCGCGACCTCGGCCATCACCGCGGAGGCGTCGCCGCCCTTGGCCTTCACCTGGCCGATCTGGCGCGAGAGGTCGTTGCGCCGGGCCTGGGATTCCTGGAAGCGGGTCTGCGCAGCCCGGCGCTTCTGGTCGAGTTCCAGCACCTGCGCCGAGAGCGGCGCCAGTCCACGCCGCGCGCGACCCTGGTCGAAGGCCGCCGGATTGTCCCTAATCCACTTCAGATCAAACATTTAGCCCTGGCATTTCCTGCATCCCGAATCGGCCGCCGAGTCTAGCAGGGCCGGGCCGCTCATGCAGCAACGACCCCGCGTCACCCGGCCGCAGGCCTTCACGGCTTTGGATTGACGGGTGTCATCCCGGCGTCACCGCCGGCGGCCTAAGCTTTGGCCATGAACTCACCGGTCAATGCCACACCCCGCGCGCGCCAGCCCGAACCAACCGGCGCCCTTTTTGACGAAGTCCTGGCGCTGCGCGCCGAGGTCGTCGCCGGCGCCGCGCCCTGGATGCAGCGCTTCGGCCGGGATGCCGGCGCGCCGCAGCCGGCGCTGGCCAACCTCGCGCATTATCTCGCCTTCCGGCGCCATGACCGGCGCGGCCTGCAGAGGCAGTTGATGTGGCGCGGGATCTCGTCGCTGGGCCGACTGGAGAGCCGGGTGCTGCCGACCCTGGACGCGGTGATCGTGGCGCTGGCTGCGATGGCCGGGCGCCCTTGCCCGATCATCCCGCCCGAAGAGCACGACTTCTTCGACGGCGAGACCCGGCTGCGCGCCGCCACCGACAGGCTGTTCGGCCCGCCGCCCGAAGGCCGCCGCGAGCGGATCATGGTGACCCTGCCCTCGACCGCCGCGGGCGATCCCGATTTCATCCTGGACCTCGCGAAGCGCGGCATGGATGTCGCCCGCATCAACTGCGCCCATGACGATCCCGAGGCCTGGCGCGCCATGACGGCGCATATCCGCAAGGCCGGCGAAACCATCGGCCGGCGGATCGCGATCCTGATGGACATTGCCGGGCCGAAGATCCGCACCGAAGCGGTGCTGCAGCTGGACAAGAAGGCGAAGCTGGCCGCAGGCGACGCACTCCGCCTGGTCGCCAGTGGGGCGCCGCGGGTGACCGCGGAGGTGCCTTACGCCGCCGCCGTCTCGCTGCCGGAACTGGTGACCCGGCTCTCGGTCGGCGACCGCTTCCGCTATGACGACGGCAAGCTCGAAGGCGAGGTCGAGAGCCTCGGCGACCGCGAGGCGGTGATCCGGATCACCCGCGCCAAGGGAAGCGGCGTCAAGCTGAAGCCCGAGAAGGGCATCAACCTGCCGGATACCGCGCTCGGCCTTTCGCCGCTGACCGCCAAGGACCATGACGACCTCGCGACCGTGGCGGAATGCGCCGACATGATCGGCTATTCCTTCGTCAGCCAGCCGGAGGACATCGATCTGCTGGAAGGCTTCCTGGTCGAGCATTGCGCCGACCGCCCGGCGGAATTCCCGCTGGGCCTGGTGGCGAAGATCGAGCGACCGGAAGCGGTGAAGAATCTGCCCGACCTGATCGCTCGCGCCAGTTCCAGCCGTCCGTTCGGTGTGATGATCGCGCGCGGCGACCTTGCCGCCGAGATCGGCTTCGAGCGGCTGGCGGAGATGCAGGAAGAGATTCTCTGGATCTGCGAAGCCGCCGGCGTGCCGGCGATCTGGGCGACGCAGGTGCTGGAAGACCTGGTGAAGACCGGCATTCCGTCGCGCGGCGAGATGACCGATGCGGCGATGGCCGCCCGCGCCGAATGCGTGATGCTGAACAAGGGCGCCGCCATCGGTACCGCCGTCGAGCTGCTCGACGGCCTGCTGCAGCGCATGGATACCCATGTCTTCAAGAAGACGCCCACTTTGCGGGCGCTGAAGAGCTGGTAGCGCAGAGGGCGCGCCGGGTCGAAACCCGACGCGCCGCTCCGGTTGCCTAGGCTGCGCGAACGGTGCGCAGGAACTCCTCGACCTGGGCCTTGAGCATCTCGCCGTTGCGCGAAAGCTCGCCAGCCGACTGCAGCACCTCGCCGGCGGCGCTGCCGGTCTGCTGGGCCGCACTGGTCACGCCACCGATGTTGGACGAGACTTCCTGCGTCCCCTGCGCCGCCTGCTGGACGTTGCGGGAAATCTCCTGGGTGGCGGCACCCTGCTCCTCGACGGCGGAAGCAATGGTGGTCGAGATCTCGCTCACCCGGCCGATAGTCTTGGTGATGCTCTCGATCGCATCCGCGGAGCTCGCGGTCGCATCCTGGATGGCACGGACCTGGGCGGCGATCTCCTCGGTGGCCCGGGCGGTCTGGGTCGCCAAGGTCTTCACTTCCGAAGCAACCACCGCAAAGCCCTTGCCGGCCTCGCCGGCGCGCGCGGCTTCGATAGTCGCGTTCAAGGCCAGCAGGTTGGTCTGGCCGGCGATGTCATTGATCAGGCGCACCACTTCGCCGATCTTCTGCGCCGCATCGGACAGGCCTTTCACCTTGCTGTTGGTGTCGTTGGCCTGGTGAACGGCCTCGCTGACGATCCTGGTGGACTCGTTCACCTGGCTGGTGATCTCGCCGATCGAGGCGGAAAGCTCCTCGGTCGCCGAAGCCACGGTCTGCACGTTCTGCGTGGTCTGCTCCGAAGCCGCCGCCACCGCGGTCGACTGGCGCGAGGTCTCGTCGGCGGTCGAGGACATCGACTTCGCGGTCGCCTGCATCTCGGTCGCGGCCGCGGTCACGCCGTTGACCACGCTGCCGACCGAGCTCTCGAAGCGATCGGCGAGGTCCAGCATGGACTGACGGCGCTCGGCCTCGTTGCGGGCCTTGGCCGTTTCCTGCTCGCTGCGCAGGCGCTCGGTCTCGATCATGTTGTCCTTGAAGAACTGCACCGCCTCGGCCATGGCGCCGACTTCGTCCTTGCGGCCGCGGGCGGGGATCTCGACCCCGGTGTCGCCCTTGGCCAGGGTATTCATGGCGGCGGTCATCCGCGCGGTCGGCCGCGCGATGCCGCGGGTCAGCGCGAAGGCCACGACGATCGAAATCAGGATCGACGCGACGGCGCCGATCAGCGTGGCGAGGAAGGTCGTGTCGATCGCATTATCCTGGTCTTCGCCGCGGGTGACGAGCAGCCCCGACTCGGCGTCTTTCATCTCGTTGGCCTTGGCGCGCAGGCCGTCCATCGAGGCCTTGCCGGCGCCGCTCGCCTCGAGCTTGCGCGCTGCGTCATGCGTATCGGCAACGCCCATCAGGGCGATTTCCTTCTCCGCGACGTCGGTCTGCCAGGTGCGGGCGAGCTTCAGGATCGCGTCCAGCCGCGCCTGCTGCTCGGCATTGTCCGAAGTCTCGTGCTTCAGCTTCTCGAACGACGCGTCGAACTGCTTCTTGCCGTTGTTGTAGGGCTCCAGGAAGCCGGTATCGCCGGAAACGAGATAGCCGCGCACGCCGGTCTCCTGGTTCACCATGGCGCCGACCATCGTGTCGATCTCACCGAGGACGACGTAGGTATGCGTGGTCCAGCCGATGCTCTTCTGCACGAAGGCGACCTGGCTGTAGATGATCGTGCTGACCACGGCGGTCAGCACAACCAGCACGGCGAAGCTGGCCGCCAGCTTGCGGCCGATCTTGAGGTTGGTGAAAAATGACATTTTAAGTCCCAAAAGGAGGTTCATGGCCGGTGCTCCGCAGCGCGCTTGCACGCCGGCTTGCGAAGCGGCGTGACGCTAGCCGCGGCTTGTTAAGAAGGTGTTGAAGAATGCACTTTGCATGCACGGATGTGCGCCGCGCATAGCTCGGATCGCAGAGCGATATATCTACCCCGCGCCGCTGTAGATTCGCTTTCTGCCGAAGCGACTTAGCGAAGCGCACCATCGGCCGCGCGCTTCGCTCGCCGCGACCGACCGGCATCGACTACGTAAAACTGCTCAGCGATTCGGATGCGTGGAATGATCTGCGTCAAGGAAGGCGCCGCGCGGCCGCGCACTTACGAAGCCGGCGTGACCTCGGTGCCGCCCTCGGTCGCGGCGGCGGCCTCTTCCTCGGCGCGTTTCTTCTCGACACCCTTGGCCAGCCAGATCGAGATCTCGTAGAGGCCGATCATCGGCACCGCGAGCGAGATCATGCTGATCGCGTCGGGCGGTGTGAAGATCGCCGCCACCACGGTCACGATGATGATCGCATAGCGCCGCTTGTCGCGCAGGCCCTGCGAGGAGACGATGCCGACCTTGGCCAGCAGGGTCAGGATCACCGGCAGCTCGAAGCAGAGGCCGAAGGCGAAGACCAGCTTCATGACCAGATCGATGTATTCGCCGATCTTCGGCATGAGCTCGATGTTGGCGTATTGCTGATAGCCGACGAAGAAGTGCAGCGCCATCGGCAGCAGCACGAAATAGAGGAAGGTGGCGCCGACCGCGAACATGATCGGCGTCGCGATCAGGAACGGCACCAGCGCCATCCGCTCGTTCTTGTAGAGGCCGGGCGCCAGGAACTTGTAGATCTGCGCCGCGATCAACGGGAAGGTAATGCAGAGCGCCGCGAAGGCGCCGATCTTCACCTGGGTGAAGAAGGGCTCGATCAGGCTGGTGTAGATGACCGGACAGGGCTTGCCCTGGGCGATGCAGGCGCGTTCCAGCGGCGCGGTGATGACGTCGAGCACCGGCTTCCAGAAGTAGAAGCAGACCACGAAGGCGATGATGAATCCGGCGAAAGAATAGAGCAGCCGGGTGCGGAGCTCCGTCAGGTGCTCCATCAGCGGCATTTTCACATCGTCTTCGGCGCCGGACACGGGTCAGGTCTTCTCTTTGGTCAACGTATCGGGGGCCAGGGCTTCGGGCGCCGGGGTCACATCCGGATCGGAACTCACCGGCGCGACCGGCTGGGCGGCGGCGATCTCCACCGCGTCATCCTCGCCGGATTCTATCGCGGGGGTCGCCGCGGGCGCGATCTCGACCGACTTGGTTTCCGTACGAGCCGGGCCGGTCGGGTCGACCTCGCTCAACGCGGTCTTCACCTCGCCGGTCGGGTCGACCGCCTTCTCGATCGCGTTCTTGATCTGGTTCTTGTTGAGCGACTGGACTTCCTGGAGCTTCTTGCGCGCATCCTCGAGGTCCGCCTCGCGGATGATCTCGTTGACGCCGCTCTGGAACTCGCCCGCCAGCTTGCGGGCGTTCTTCATCAATCCGCTCATGGTGCGGAGCGCGTTGGGCAGCTCTTTCGGCCCAAGCACGACCAGCGCCACGACGGCGATGATCCCCATTTCGCCCCAGCTGAGGTCGAACATACGCGCTCACGTCCCCTAATCAGACGGCCCCGGCGGTCTCCCCCCGGGGCAAGGATCAGGGTCAGCCCCGTTCGATCGTCTCGGTCGGCTTCCGGTCGGCGGAGGCCGTCGGAGGGACGTCGTCCTTGTCGTTCTTCAGGCCCTTCTTGAAGGCGTTAATGCCCTGCGCGAAGTCGCCCATGATGTTGGAAATCTTGCCGCGCCCACCGAACAGCACCAGCACGACGGCCAGCACGATCAGAAGATGCCAGATACTAAAGCTGCCCATAACGGCGCCTCTCCCTCGAACCAAAAAGTCGGGCGGACTATGGCAAAATCGCCCCCGCCCTGCAATGAATCCCTGGAGCCGAAAGACCGCGGGATTTTCTTATGTTACGCCATACTTAGGCGTTCGGACGCGGTTCCGCCAGTCTCCCAGTGCCGGCTTTTAACCGGGGCCGAAGACGAAGGCCTGGGCGGGGTCCAGTGAAAGCCCGACTTTGGCCCCGACCTCCGGGGCGAAGGCGCCGCCGGTCCGCACCTGAAGGTCCAGGGCCGGGCCGCCTGCCGGGGTCGCAAGGACCCGCAGCAGCCGCGCCACGCCGATGAAGCGGACCTCGGTCACGGTGGCGGGCAGGATCGCCCGCCCCGCCGCCCCATTCAGGTTGCCGTTGGCGGGCACGCAATCCAGGCATTCCGGGCGGAACAGCACCTTGACCCGGCTGCCCGCGGTCCAGCCGGAGGCGGGGATCGGCCCCAGCGGCGTGGCCACCGCGCCATCCTGAACGATGCCTTCCAACTCGTTGATATTGGAAAAGAACTTGGCCGCGAACTCGCTGTTCGGCCGGGCATAGACCTCGGCCGGGGGGCCGGACTGGATGAGCCTTCCTGCCTGCATCAGGTAGATCCGGTCGGCCATGAACATGGCCTCCTCCGGGTCATGGGTGACCAGCAGGGTCGCCGCCCCGCTCCGCTTGAGGACGCGCAGGGTGTCGTCGCGGATCTGCTCGCGCAGCCGCGCGTCGAGACCGGAGAATGGCTCGTCCAGCAGCATGACCGAGGGTCGCGGCGCCAGCGCCCGGGCCAGGGCGACCCGCTGCTGCTGCCCACCGGAGAGCGCATGCGGATAGGCGCCGAGATAGGCGCCCATGCCGACCTGGCTCAGCGCTTCCTGGACCCGCTGGCTGCGCTGGTCGTCGGCGAGGCCCGACAGGCCGAACGCGACGTTGCGGGCGACGGTGAGGTGCGGGAACAGCGCGAAATCCTGGAACACCAGGCCGACATTGCGCCGCTCCGGCGGCTCGCTGATCCGGCTCTCGCCCTCGGCAATCGTCTCGCCGCGCAGCTTGATGCGGCCCTTCTGCAGCGGCTCGAGCCCGGCGGCGAGGCGCAGCACGGTCGACTTGCCGCAGCCCGACGGCCCCAGCAGGCAGACGATCTCACCCGCGCCGACGCCGAGGCTGAAGCTGGAGACGACTTCGGTCTGGCCGTCGTAGGAATGGCCGACGCCTTCCAGGCCGAGGATGATCTCGCTCAGTCCTTCACTCACGGCACGGCCCCTTCGACCGCGCCGCCGGTTCCGGGCCGCGAGCGGCCGATCGCGCGCGACAGCAAGATCACCGGCAGGACGCCGACCACGACGATCGCCAGAGCCGGCCCCGCGGCTTCCGCCAGCCGCTCGTCGGAAGCGAGGTTGTAGGTCACCACCGCGAGCGTGTCGAAATTGAACGGGCGCAAGACCAGCGTCGCCGGCAGCTCCTTCAACACATCGACGAAGACCAGGATGCCGGCGGTGAGCAGGCTGCCGCGCATGATCGGCAGATGCACGTTCCAGAGCGTGCTGCCGGGGCCGCGCCCGAGGCTGCGCGCCGCGTGGTCCATGCTGCGGGTGATCTTGCCGAGGCTGGCCTCGACCGCGTTCAGGCTGCCGGTGAGAAACCGCACCAGATAGGCGAAGGTGACCGCGACCAGGGTGCCGCTCAAGATCAGCCCCGGCGCGACGCCGAGCGTCGCCTTGGCCCAGCGGTTGATCTCATGGTCCAGCGCCGCGAAGGGCAGCAGCACGCCGATCGCCAGCACCGTGCCGGGGATCGCGTAACCCATGCCGGCGATCCGCACCGCGAGGCTGGTCGCCGGCGTCGCGTGCAGCCGCAGCGCATAGGCCAGGAAGACCGCGACCGCGACACCCAGCAGGCCGGCGATGCCGGCCATGATGAAGCTGTTGCGGATCAGCAGCAGGAAGGACGGACGCCACCAGAATTCGGGATGGTTCAGGGCCCAGCCCAGCAGCACCGCCGCCGGGGCCACGAAGCCGAGCAGCAGCGGCAGCGAGCAGCCGGCGATCGCGCCGAGCTTCAGCCAGCCCTGCAGGTGATAGCGCGGCAGCGGCCGGTAGCGCGAAGAGGTATGCGCGAAGCTCTTGCGCCCGCGCGACCAGCGCTCGAAGCCGAACACGACGAAGACGAAGATCAGCAGCAGGGCGGCGAGCTGCGACGCGGCCTCGGGGTCGCCCATGCCGCGCCAGACCCGGTAGATGCCGGTCGCCATGGTATCGACGCCGAAATACTGCACCGTGCCGAAATCGTTCAAGGACTCCATCACCGCCAAAGCGGCGCCGGCCGCGAGCGCCGGCCGTGCCAGCGGCAGCGCCACGCGGAAGAAGCCCTTGGTCGGCGAGCAGCCCAGCGTGCGCGAGACTTCGAGCACGCAGGCCGATTGCTCCAGGAAGGCGGCGCGGGCCAGCAGATAGACATAGGGGTAGAGCACCAGCACCAGCATCAGCGCGGCGCCGGGCAGGTTGCGGACCTCGGGGATCCAATGCAGGCCGTCGGGCATGCCGAGCAGATCCCGGAGCGCGGTCTGCACCGGCCCCGCATAGTCCAGCAGGCCGACATAGGTGTAGGCGACGACATAGGCCGGCATGGCCATCGGCAGCAGCAAGGCCCATTCGAAGAACTTGCGCCCGGGGAAGACGCAGAGCGTCACCATCCAGGCGGCGGGCACGCCGACGATGAGGACGCCGATGCCGACCAGCAGCATCATCAGCGCGGAATTGGCGACATAGGACCCGAGCACCGTCTCGTAGAGATGCACCCAGATCTCGCCCTTGGGCAGGAAGACATGGGAGAAGACGGTGACCACCGGCGCCGCGACGCAGGCGGCGACGATCCAGGCGGCAATGGTCCAGCCGCTCGGGCGGCTAAACCCGCGCCGCAGCTTCGGCACCTGGATTGGAGATTGAACGGCGTCGGCCAAGACTGTCTGCCCTCAGAGATCCCACCTCGGGATTCTCAACGGCGCAGCCTATTGCGACCTATTCTGAATTGCAAACAGGCACTTAGCCGCAGGCTGAGTCGCCGCATCTTCCCCTTCCCCCTTCAGGGGGAAGGCCGGGATGGGGGGACGTGCAGCCGGAGCGCATTGGATCCAGCGCCGGTTGCGCCGTTTGATTTCAGTTACAATCAGTCATGGCGAAAGAGTATCGCACTGACGCCCCGACCCTAAAACGCGCCCGCGACCTGCGCCGCGAAATGACCGAGGCCGAGAAGAAGCTTTGGCATCACATCCGCGCGGACCAGTTGGAGGGAAACCGTTTCCGGAGGCAGGTGCCTGAGAAGCCGTACATCCTGGATTTCTGCTGCCTGAAGAAGAGGCTGGTGATCGAGGTCGATGGCGGGCAGCACGCTGACAATAACGCCGATGTCCAGCGTACCCGGTGGCTTGAGCGCAAGGGCTATCAGGTACTGCGGTTCTGGAACAATGAAGTCCTCAGCAACATCGAGGGTGTGCTTGCGGTGATCGCTGAGAAACTGCGGTCGATGCCGAACCGCTTCTGAGACCCGGCGCTGGATTTAGGGCAGCGCGGCTGCAACGGCCCCCATCCCTACCTTCCCCCTGAAGGGGGAAGGGGCAAGAGGCGCCGCGGTCAATTCCACCAGCCTGCCGCGCCGGCGCGGCCGGCGGATTTGCGGGGCGCGGCCATCGTCTGCTCGGGCTCGACGTCCATCAGGAAGCGGTGGGCGGGCGAAAGGCGCTGGTAAAGCTCCTTCGTCAAGTAATCGCGCTGCACCAGCTGCTGCGGCAGATCGCGGCGGGTGTAGGTCAGGTGCAACACCCGGCGGCGGGCGCCGCTCTTGTTCGTGGTGCCGGCATGCCAGAGCGAGGAGTTGAGGATCGCGACCGAGCCCGCCGGCGCGGTCACGTAGATCTCGCCGGGATAGGGCTTGGAGAAATCCTGCGGCACCAGCTTCTGCTCTTCGGTTGAAAGCGGCGTCGGGGTCCAGTCGCCGATGTTGACGTAGGGGATGTTGATCGGCGCGCGCAGATGCGAGCCCGGCACCAGCCGGGTCGGGCCGTTCTCCAGCGTCATGTCGTCGAACAGCAGGATGCCGTTCGCCACCCACCAGTCGTCCGGGAAGTATTTCGGCACGTCGCAATGCAGGTCCTGGTGCCCCTGCCCCTTCAGGGGATCGCGCAGGTTGGCGCCGTGGATCTTGAACTCGCCGAGCAGATGCGCGGCCGCGGCCAGCAGCGGCTTGCATTCGAGGCAGCGGTCGTAGGCCGCGGTCTTGTTGAAGATGTTGGAGACCCGGGGCGCGCCGGGCTCGACATGGACCTCATGGCCGCCCTGGTCGCGCTCGACCGCATGCAGGCGGTCGAATTCCTCGGCCATCTCGCGGCATTCCGCCTTGGAATAGACGCCCTCGACCAGGAAATAGCCCTGCTCGTCGAGCGCCCGGCGCTGCGCGTCGGAGAGCTCGGAGCCGTCGAGCCCGATCTCGCGCAGGGCCTGCTTGGTGTACATCGGCATTGCTCCGGATCTGCCTTCTTCGAAAGGCTAATCCGGCGGGATCGCGCCGTGCAAGCATCCGACGCGGGTTGAGGTTATTTCGATCGAAATGGCCGCCGGCGGGGCCAAGCCAGCGCCCTACTCGCCTTTCTCGGCGACTTTCTTGTCGTTGGACGAATCTTCGTCGGTCTCTTCGGACTCTTCGACCTCTAGGGCATCGTCGTCGTCGTCGTCATCGTCATCATCGTCGTCATCGTCATCGCCGTAGTCTTCGTCATCGCCGGCGTCGGCTTCAGGTTGCTCGCGCTCGACCTCGGCGGATTCATCGACCGGCTCCTCGCGCTCGACCGCCGCAACCGCATCGCGGGGCCCCTGCTCGCCGGGCTCCCCATGTCGCTCCAGCAGCGCGCTCTCGTAATCGTCGTCGGCGGCTTCTTCGCCCTCGCCTTCGGCGACCGGTTCGCCGTGCAACTCTTCGGCGGCCGCCCGCTCGTCTTCGTCTTCCTCAGGCGGCACGCCGCGGCCATCGGCCGAGGCCTGGGTCGCGAGGGTCGAGATGCCGGCGCGCGCATCGAGCAGGCCGGCGGCGCGCAGCTCCTCGACGCCCGGCAAGGCAGCGGTGTTCTCGAGGCCGAAATGCTCCAGGAAGGCGCTGGTGGTCGCCCAGGTCACCGGGCGGCCGGGAGTCTCGCGGCGGCCGGCCGGCTTGATCCAGCCGATCTCCAGCAGCAGGTCGAGGGTGCCCTTGGAGATGATGACGCCGCGGATCTCTTCGATCTCGGCGCGGGTCACCGGCTGGTGATAGGCGATGATCGCCAGGGTCTCGATGCCGGCGCGGCTGAGCTTCTTGTTGACCTTGCGCTCGATCGACAGCATCGCCGCCAGATCGGGCGCGGTGCGGAAGGCCCAGCGGTCCTCGATCTTGGTGAGGTTGACGCCACGGTTGGAATAGCTCTCGGCCAGTTCCGACAGCAGGCCCGGCAGATCGGCGCCCTTGGGCAGGCGCGCTTTCAGCACCTTCTCGTTGATCGGCTCGGTCGTGGCGAACAGTAGGGCCTCGAGCAGGCGCAGCAGCTGGAAGCGATCGTCGCCGACGTTCACTTCGCTGACATTGTCTTCCGTGACGATATCTTCACTCATGACTTAACCCTGTTGCAGGTCGGGTGCCGGTGCCGGCGCAATATCGTCTTGTCGATTGGCGCGCCGCAGGTAGATCGGCGCGAAGGTGCTTTCCTGGCGCAGCTCCACGCGGCCGTTGCGCGCGAGCTCCAGCGAGGCTGCGAAGGTGGCGGCGATCGCCGCGCGACGCTGCAGCGGCGTGTCGAGCCCTTCGGGCAGGAAATTGCGCAGCACGGTCCAGTCGAGCACTTGCCCCAGCATGTCGCCGATCCGGCGCAGGGCATCGTCCATCGAAAAGAGATTGAGCGGCGCGATGCGCAGCATGCCTTCCTTGCGGCGGCCGGGATGCGTGCCATAGGCCTTCAAGAGGTCGAACAGGGTCACGCCCCAGACCGGCACGTCGATGATCTTCGCCGGCTCCGGCTCGCCGCGGGCGAAGAAGTCGATGCCGAATTGCGGCAGCGCCAGCAGCTTCTTGCCCGCCTGCTGCATCGCCTCGAGGCGCTGCAGCTGGAAAGCGAGGGCCGCGGCCAGTTCCGCACCCGAAGGCTCGCCGTCGGCCGGCGGCTCGGGCAGCAGCAGGCGCGATTTCAGGTAGGCGAGCCAGGCCGCCATCACGAGGTAGTCGGCGGCGAGTTCGAGCCGCAGGCGACGCGCGCGCGCGATGAAGGCGAGATACTGGTCGGCCAGCTCAAGGATCGAAATCTTCCTCAAGTCGACCTTCTGGTCGCGCGCCAGGGTCAGCAGCGCGTCGATCGGCCCTTCGAATCCGTCAAGGTCGAGCAGGAGCTCGTCGTCATTGGCGACCTTCGGCGGTGCGTCGTCGAAGCCGTCGCCGCCCTCTGGCCCTTCGGCAGTCGGGGTCTCGGCAGCACCGGTCGGCTCCGACTCGGGCTGCGGAGTCGGTTCCGTTTCGGTGTCCGGATGCCAAGTGGTCATGGTCAGGTCAGCGAGTCTCCGAGGCCGGTCAGATGACCGATCAAAGACCGCACATAATCGGTAGCGGGCCCCAAAATCCAGTGGAATATGTCGATATCCACACCTATTTGCCGGCCCAGCATTGGCAGCAAAAAGATCAATCCGATCAAGATGAACATGCCATATCGCTCGGTCCGCTGATAAGCGATGGCGAGATGGCGCGGCAGGATCGCCGCCAGGACTCGGCCGCCATCCAGCGGCAGGAGCGGCAGCATGTTGAAGATTGCCAGCACGACGTTGATCGCGACCGAGTAGTAGAGCGCCGAGACCGCCCATTCGGAGAACCAGTCCGGCGTCAGCGTCGCGACATGGATCAGCAGGGCCGAGACGACGGCCAGGATGAGGTTGCTGCCCGGCCCGGCCGCCGCGACCAGGATCATGTCCCGGCGGTAGTTGCGGAAGTAGCGGGCGTTGACCGGCACCGGCTTGGCGTAACCGAACAGAAAACCGGTCGTGTAGAACAGCAGCAAGGGCAGCAGAACGGTGCCGAAAGGATCGATGTGCTTCAGCGGGTTGAAGGTGACCCGGCCCTGGGCATAGGCGGTGTTGTCGCCGCACTGCTTGGCGACAAAGCCATGCGCGGCCTCATGGAAAGTGATGGCGATCAAGACGGGCAGTGCCAGGATCGAAATGGCCAGCAAGGTCTGTTGGATATCGCCGCCGCCCATTTGCTTCCTTAGGCCATCAATCCGGCCAGTTCGTCGGCCAGCTCCTCCGTGTCGAAATCCGGTTCCCGGTTGACCCGCTGGCGTCCGCGTTCATATCGGAGCGCAGCGGCAGAAGACAAGGGGCCGCAGCCTGAGGCCACCAGCCGCATCTCCTCCAGATTGCCGTTGCAATGCAGGGCGATGTCGCAGCCGGCGGCGATCAGATCGGCCGCCAGGCGGTCCAGGCTGCCCTTCAGGGCCTTCATGGACATGTCATCGGAGATGAGCAGCCCGCCGAAGCCGATCTCGCCGCGGATCACCTCGTTGATCACCCGGGGCGAGAGCGTCGCCGGCCGCTCCGAGTCGATCGCCTTGTAGACGAGATGCGCGGTAATCCCCCAGGGCAGGTCGTTCAACTTGCGGAACGGGACGAAATCGCTGTCCACCAGGTCGTCGAAATCGGCCTCGATGGTCGGGAGATCGAGATGGCTGTCGACCGTGGCGCGACCATGCCCCGGCATATGCTTGATCACCGGGATGACGCCGCCCGCCAGCAGTCCTTCAGCCGCCGCGCGGCCGAGATCGGCGACGAGGTGCGGATCGGCGGCGAAGGCGCGATCGCCGATCGCGTTGGTGGTCTCGGGGCGCTTGAGATCGAGGCAAGGTGTGCAATCGACGTTGATGCCGATCGCCCGCAGCTCGGCGGCGAGCAGCTCGTGGTTGATGCGCACCGCCTGCGCGGCGCGGGCGCGGTCGATCTGCGCCAGCTCGCCGAAGCGCGCCGCGGCGGGCATCGCGCGCCAATGCGGTGGCTTCAACCGGGCCACGCGCCCGCCTTCCTGATCGATCAGGATCGGCGCGTCGTCCCGGCCGATGGACTCGCGAAGATCACCGGTGAGACGGCGCATCTGGTCCGGGTCGGCGCAATTGCGCGCGAACAGGATGAAGCCAAGCGGATCCACCTCGCGGTAGAAGGCGCGCTCATCGGCGGTGATCTCGGTTCCCGCGCAGCCGAAGATGACGGCGGATGTCATTGGCATGCACCGGGCGCTGGATCTTGAGCGCTACGGCTGCATGCCCCCCTCCCACCTCCCCCCTGAAGGGGGGAGGAGAAGGCAGAGTTACTTCGCAACAATGCAGTCCTGCTTCTGCGCCTTCAGCTGGGTGCAGAGGTCCTTCGCCTGCGCCTTGGTGAGCGGACCGGCCTGGATGCGGTAGAGCTTCGAGCCGTTCTTATCGACCGCCTGGACATTGAGGGTCAGGCCGCCGAGCAGCGCGGGATGCGCCTTTTGCAGCTTGGCCCATTCCGACTGGGCCAAGGCTTCGGACTTCACCGCGGCAAGCTGGATGCGCGCAGCGCCACCAGCGGTCGGGGCGACGCTCGGCGCGGCCGGCGCCACCGGCGCAGCGGCGGTCTGGGTCGGCTCCGCCTTCGGCGCCGGCGCAGGCTCGGGCGCCTTGGCGGTGCTGGTGGCGGCCGCGGCAGCCGTGGGCTCGGCCGGTTTCTCGGCGGTGGTGGCCGGGGCCGGTGCCGGTTCAGCCGGTGCCGGCGCCGCCTGCTGGGTCTCGGCCTCGGAGACGACCGGGGCCGGCGCGGCGGCGGTCTGGCCGGGTTCCGGCGCGGAGACGCTGGGGATCGCCGGTGCGTCCACGCTCGGCACGGCATCGGTGGCCGCGGGCGGCGTCGGCTCGGCCGGCTTCGGCGCATCGGTGATGACGGGAGCCTGCGACGCGGCATTGGCCTCGTCGGTGGTTTCGGTCATCGGCGGGGAGACCGGCTGCTCCGGCGGCGGCGTGATGGCCGGCTGCTCGTCGGTGGTGGCCTGCCCGTTCAGGATCTCGACATTCTGGTTCGGCACCTGCATGCCGCCTTCGTCGTCCGGCTTCACCTTCTCCGGTGAGGTGTCGGCGGCGATCACCGGCACCGGGCCTTCCGGCGTCCGGTGGCTGGAGACCCAGGCCCAAGCGGCGCCGCCGGCGATCACCACGATCGCCGCCAGCACCATCAGGCGATTGCGCATGCGGCGGCCGCGGCCGTTGACCTCGTCCTCGGCCTCGAAGCTGCCCAGCGGCGGCGGCGGGGCCGGCGGCACTTCCATGCCGGTCAGGAGATCGGGCTGGCTGTCGGGCTTCGCTTCGCTCGCATTCAACATCGCCGCCGCGGCGGCGCGATCGGTGGTGAGGCTGGGGTCGGCGCGCAGCCGGCCGAAGAGATCGGGCTTCGCCCCTTCCACCGGCGCGGGAGCCGCGTCGTTGCTGGGCGCGCTGTTGCTGTTGCCGGCCGACATCGCGTTGAGGATCGGCTCGAACGGCCTGACTGCACCGGAAGTCTCGGGCGTGCGCACCGGACCGGCAGGCAGCGGCGCCAGGGCGACGGGTTCCGGCATCGGCTCTGGCGGCACGGGTTCGGCGCCGACTTTCGGCAAGGGGATCGGGGTCGGGCTGGCGACCGGACTCGACGCGGCGCCGAGCTCGCCCCGGAGGCGGCTCAAGGCGGCGGCGACGTTGGCCTGAATCTGTTCGGACTTCGGTGCTTCTGCTGCACTCATGGCTAACCCCTTTTGGGTTGTTCCTCCGGACCGGCGCGCGCCGTCACGCGTCTCGGCGGTCCCCACTGCCGGCAATGCCCAGGGCGACTCGGGCCCCAGCCTGTGGATAATGAATCAGTTGGGCTTCGAGTCGGTCAAGCCGATGCCGGAACTTTGCCGAATAATCGACGGATTCTCCTTAGCTTTTTAGAGTCCAAGAATGTGGCAGTAATGCGGCGGATCGAGCGGGGCCGGGCCGGGCGTCCGTCTCCGCTATTTTGCCGCCGACTCGGTGTTCGCCAGCCGGTCCGCCGTTTCGAAGGCGAAGTTGTCGGTCATGCCGGCGATGTAGTCCGCGACCACCCGCGCGGTCTTGCCATCGCCCGGCGCGCCGATCTCCGCCTGCCAGTCATCCGGCAGCAAGCTCGGATCGGCGAGATGGCGGTCGAAGAGATCGGCGACCACCAGCTTCGCCTGCTCGGTCATCTTCGTCACGCGCGCGTGACGGTACATATGCGCGAAGAGAAAGCGCTTCAGGCCGATGTCGTTCTGGCGCATCGCTTCCGAGAAGACGGCGAGCGGATGGCCGAGGGCGCGCACTTGCTCCGGCGCGTTGACCTTCGCCGCGGCAATGCGGCGGCGGGTTTCGGCGATCACGTCTTCGACCATCTCGCCGATCATGCGGCGCACGGTCTCGTGCATCGCGCGGTCCTCGTCGAGGCCGGGATGGTCGCGGCGCACCGCGGCGACGATCGGCCCCGCCAGCGGCACGTCGGCGAGATCCTGCAGGCTGAACAGACCGGCGCGCAGGCCGTCGTCGATATCGTGGTTGTTGTAGGCGATGTCGTCGGAGACCGCGGCGACCTGGGCTTCCAGGCTGGCGAACTCGCCGAGCTCCAGGTCCCAGCGCGCGGAGAATTCGGCGATGCTGCGCGGAACGGGCCGTGCCTTCGCCTTGGCACTCGCCGCGGGTCCCGTGAGCGGCCCGTTATGCTTGACGATGCCTTCCAGCGCTTCCCAGGTGAGGTTGAGGCCGTCGAAGGCGGGGTAGCGGCGCTCCAGCCGGGTCAGCACGCGGAACGTCTGTTCGTTGTGATCGAAGCCGCCGAAGGGCTGCATGCAGAGATCGAGCGCCTCTTCTCCCGCGTGTCCAAAGGGCGGATGGCCGAGATCATGGGCGAGCGAAAGCGCCTCGGCGAGATCCTCGTCGAGGCCGAGGCTGCGCGCGATCGAGCGGGCGATCTGCGCCACTTCCAGGCTGTGAGTGAGGCGCGTCCGGTAGTGGTCGCCTTCATGCTGCACGAAGACCTGGGTCTTGTGCTTCAGCCGGCGAAAGGCGGTGGCGTGGATGATGCGGTCGCGGTCGCGCTGGAACGGCGTCCGCGTTCCGCTCGGCGGCTCGGGGATCAGCCGGCCGCGCGATTGCGCGGGGTCGCAGGCATAGGGGGCGCGAGTCATGTCCTGCTTATAGCCTTCTCCCACTCCATTTTCCCCTTCCCCGATCTCGGGGAGGCGAATCTTTGACGGTTGCGTGCTGTCCCTACCGGTGCAAACTGGCGCTCATGAGCACACCCGACACCACCGGCCATTGCCTCTGCGGGCGCGTGAAGTATCGCGCGACCGGGGAGCCGATCTTCCGCTGCTATTGCCATTGCGAGAGTTGCCGACGGGCGACAGGGTCGCCGGTCACCGCCTATGCCGGCTATCCGACCACGAATTTCGCCTTCGAGGGGGAGCCCGCGCGCTACGAGAGCTCGCCCGGCGTCACCCGGACCTTCTGCGCCCATTGCGGCACGCCCCTGACCTATGAGGCGCTGGACCGGCCGGGCGAGATCCACCTGCTGGTCGGCAGCGCCGATGACCAGGACGCTGCCCATCTCGCCCCGGAGCGCCATGTCTTTGAAAATGAGCGGATTTCCTGGGTGAACCTGACCGACGGCCTGCCCCGAAAATCGGCGGCGACCGGGGATTGAGCCCGCAGCCCGCGCAACCCCGCTAGTCCTTGTGGCGGTTTGACTTTCCGTCCTCCGTCCCTAGATAATAAGGAAGGTTAACCCGTGCGGATTCCGCGATGAACGAGATGTCCCCGAGCCCCGATCGTAAAGTGGGCCTGACCGAGAGCGCCGCCAAGCGCATCGGCGAGCTGATCGCCCTGGAGGGCGATGCTTCGCTCATGCTGCGCCTGACCGTCTCCGGGGGCGGCTGCTCGGGATTCCAGTACGGCTTCTCCTTCGACAACGCGACCCAGGCGGACGACCACCTGTTCGAGCGCAACGGCGTGAAAATGGTGATCGACGATACCTCGCTCGATCTGCTGGCCGGCGCCGAGGTGGATTTCGTCGAGGACCTGGTCGGCTCCTCCTTCCAGGTCAAGAATCCGAACGCCACATCGTCCTGTGGCTGCGGGAGTTCGTTCGCGGTCGCTTAACAGCACTACACGAGTTCGATGGCGTCGGTTGAGGGCTCCGGCAACGTGATCAAGATCGCCAGCTTCAACGTGAATTCCCTGCGCGCCCGCATTGGGAATGTTCTCACATGGCTGCGCAGCGCCAAGCCGGATGTCGCGCTGCTGCAGGAGATCAAGTGCCTCGACACCGACCTGCCCAAGCTGGAGATCGAGGACCTCGGCTATAACTTCGAGGCGGTCGGGCAGAAGAGCTATAACGGCGTCGCCATTCTCTCGAAGCATCCGTTCATGGTGGAAGAGCGGCGCCTGCCCGGCGGTGAGGGCGACGACCATGCGCGCTACATCGAGGCGGTGATCGACGTCGCCGAGGGCAAGCGGCACAAGGCGTTGCGCGTCGCCTCGATCTACCTGCCGAACGGCAATCCGGTCGATACCGACAAGTTCTCCTACAAGCTCCAATGGCTGGAGCGGCTGAACGATCACGCGCAGCAGCTGCTCGACCTGGAGGAGCCGCTGGTGCTGGGCGGCGACTACAACGTGGCGCCGACCGACGACGACGTCTACGACCCCGCCGCCTGGGCCAACGACGCGCTCTGCCGGCCGGAAAGCCGCGCCGGGTATTTCCGTTTGCTCAATCTCGGCTATGTCGACGCCTTCCGCGCGCTGCACGGCGCCGAGGCGCATCGCTATACGTTCTGGGACTATCAGGCCGGGCGCTGGCAGCGCGACGAAGGCCTCAGGATCGATCACCTGCTGCTCTCGCCGCAGGCCGCGGATTCACTCGACGAATGCGACATCGACAAGACGCCACGGAACGGCGACAAGCCCAGCGATCACACGCCGATCTGGTGCTCGCTGGATCTTTGACGGCGTTCTCGCCGGCGACAGATCGCCGGGTCAAGCCCGGCGATGACGGTTCAGAGAAGCGTCATGCGCGGACTTGATCCGCGCATCTCGTTCAGAATCGCTCCCCTATCCCGCCAGCGACTTCCCTTTCGAGCCGAGATCCACGAACGCTTCCTGCAACCGCTCGACCATCGCCTTCTCGCCGAGGCGCAGCCATTTGCGCGGGTCGTAGAGCTTCTTGGTGGGCTTGGCCGTAGCGGGGTCGATCTGGTGCTGGAAGGCGACGGCGTTCTCCAGCACGAACTTGCCGACACCTTGCGCAAAGGCGAACTGGGTGTCGGTGTCGATGTTCATCTTGAAGACGCCGTAGGAGACGGCCTGCGCGATCTTGTCCTTCTCCGAGCCGGAGCCGCCGTGGAACACCAGGTTCAGCGGCTTCGCCGGCGTCTTGAACTGCTGCTGCACCAGCTCCTGCGAGGCCTTCAGGATCTCTGGGCGGAGCTTCACGTTGCCGGGCGCATAGACGCCGTGCACGTTGCCGAAGGAAGCCGCGACCGAGAAGTGGCCGAGCATCGAAAGCAGCTTGAAGGCCTTCGCCACGTCCTCGGGCTGGGTGTAGAGATGCGCGTTGTCGGCGCCGTCCTCGTGCTCGGAGCCGATGCCGTCCTCCTCGCCGCCGGTGACGCCGAGCTCGATCTCCAGGCTCATGCCCATCGGCGCCATACGCTTCAGGGTCTTGGCGCAGATGGCGAGGTTCTCGTCGATCGGCTCCTCGGAGAGGTCGAGCATATGCGAGCTGAACAGCGGCCGGCCGTGCTTCTTGTGCTCTTCCTCGCTGTGGCCGAGCATCGCTTCAACCCAGGGGACCAGCTTCTTGTTGGCGTGGTCGGTGTGCAGCACCACGCATACCCCGTAATGCTGGGCCAGGAGGTGCACATGGCGCGCGGCGGAGACCGCGCCGAGCACGCGGGCCTGGGCCTCGTCCTTCATCCCCTCGCCGGCGAAGAAGCGGGCGCCGCCGTTGGACAGCTGGATGATGACGTCGGATTTTGCCGCGGCGGCCGCTTCCAGCACGGCGTTCAGCGAATTGGTGCCGGTGACGTTGACCGCGGGCAGCGCATAACCGCCGGCCTTGCAGGCCGAGACCAGGGAGCGATAGTCCTCGCCGGTGACGACGCCGGCCGGCAGGCAGCCGGCGGATGCGGTCTTGCTGGATTCGACGGCGGCGGACATGGGGCTCTCCCTGGGCATCTCGCGAAGGAGGCCAATCTAATCGGCGGACCCGGGGCTTCCTAGCCCCAATTCGCCGCTATGCCGCGCCGGCAAGGAGCCGGTTGATCTCCTCCTGCAACTCGGATTGCAGGTAGGGCTTCGAAAGCCGGGGCAGCTTGATCTTGCTGGCGGGCAGATCGGCATAGCCGGTCGCCAGCAGGATCGGCATCTTCGGGCGTTCCCGGTGGGCGATCTCGGCGAGCTCGATTCCGGTCATGCCGGGCATCGCCTGGTCGGTCAGCATCAGGTCGACGGCCTGACCGTCCTTCAGGATCGCCAGCGCCTGGGCGGCGGAATTGGCCTCGATCGCGCGGTGGCCGAGGTCTTCCAGCATCTCCACCGTGCTCATGGCGATCAGCGGATCGTCATCGACCACGAGGATGATGGCGCGGCTGCCGGTATCGGCCGGCACCAGCTTGGTCTCGGCGACCGGTGCCGGCGCCTTGGCGATCGGCAGCCAGAGCGTCGCCGTGGTGCCCTGCCCCACCTTGCTCTCCAGTTCCAGCATGCCGCCCAGCTGCACGGCGAGGCCGTGCACCATTGACAGGCCGAGGCCGGTGCCCTTGCCGGTCGGCTTGGTGGAGAAGAAAGGCTCGATCGCCTTCTTCATCGTCGTATCGTCCATGCCGCTGCCGTCATCGGTGAGGCTGAGGCGGAGGTATTCCGGATCCTTCAGGCCCTTGCCCGGCGGCGGCGGCGCGGTGTCGAGGCCGATGCAGATGACACCGCCGGCCTGCATCGCGTCGCGGGCGTTGATCGCGAGGTTGAGGATCGCGAGCTCGATCTGGTTGGCATCGACCTGCGCCGGCGGCAGGCCTTCCGGCAGCTCGAAGCGGAGCTCGATCTGCGGGCCGAGGGTGCGGTCGAGCAGGTCCTGCATGCCGGCGACCAGCGAAACGAGGTCGGCGGAAGTCGTCTTCAACTCCTGCTGTCTTGCGAAGGTCAGCATGCGCTGGGTCAGCGCCGCACCCCGCCGCGCCCCTTCGAGCGCGCCGGCGATCAGGTGCTGGGCGCGGTCGTCCTCGCGGAAGCGCTTCTTCAGGAGCTGCAGATTTCCCATCACGGCCATCAGCAGGTTGTTGAAGTCATGCGCGACGCCGCCGGTCAGCTGGCCGATCGTCTCCATCTTCTGCGATTGCAAAAGCTGTTCCTGCGCCCGCTCGCGGGCGGCGACCTCGGTCAAGAGCTCCGCTGTGCGCTCGGCGACGCGCTGCTCCAGATGCGAGGTCAGGTTCGAGAGCGCCGCGCGCTCGGCGGCGAGCTCTTTCAGCAGCCGCTCGCGCTCGATCTCGGCCCGCTTGCGTTCCGTGATGTCGGAGGAGACGCCGACCAGCTGGCTGACGCTGCCGTCGCGGCCGCGGATCGCGCGCGCGCGCAGATCGACCCAGTGCTCGCTGCCGTCGGGCCAGTGCAGGCGGTATTCGACCGCGTAGTCGTCGCCGCTCTTCACCGCCTGGTCGAAGGCCGCCTGGACCCGGGCGCGATCGTCCGGGTGAATCGAATCTTGGAGATCGGCGTGGAGGAAGCTCTCATCCGGGCCGCGGCCGAATTGGGCCTTGCAGCTCTCCGAGCAGCGCAGGTTCATCGACGGCAGGTCGAGGGTCCAGGCGCCGAGGCGCCCGGCCTTCAGCGCGGTGTGCAATCGCTCCTCGCCCTCGCGCAGCTCCTTCTGCCGCGCGCGCGCCTCATACTGGCGACGACGGCCGCGCAAGGCCGTCCGCACGGCGCCGACCAGGCTGGTCGGATGCAGCGGACGCTCCAGAAACGTGACGTTGCCGAGCACCGCGGCGAGTCGGCTTTCGGCGGGACTCTCCTCCGAGCCGATGCCGCGCGGCGAGAGCAGGATGATGGAAATGTCCGACCAGGACGGCTGCGCCTTCAGGAAGTCGCTGAGCGGGCCGAGATCGACGCGATGCAGGGCCTGATCGGTGATGATCGCGCAGCCTGCGCCCGCCTGCAGCTCGCGGGCGAGACTGAGGACGTCGGGGCAGGCATGCGATTCAAAGCCGGCCTCGCTCAGGATCTTTGCGGCCAGCGCCGCATCGCGGCCGAGCGGCGCCAGGATCAGCGCACGCTCCGAGAGGGTGCCGCTTCGGCTCAACTGGGCTCACCGATCAGCGGGTTCTTCTCGCCGAGATAGGTCGGCACGCCGCGCAAGACACCCTGGAAGGCGCTCAGCGGTTCGCCGACGGTGAGGCCGCGCCCGCTGATCTCATATTCGCGGATGCTGGTTTCGTGGGCGCCGGAACGCTTCTTGATGACCGAGATCGCGCGCCGGACCCTGCCCAGGGCCTCGAAGTAGCGCAGCAGGATGACGGTGTCCGCGAGATAGGTCACGTCGACCGGCGAGCTCATGTCGCCAGTGATGCCCTTCTGCGCCACCGTCATGAAGGTCGCGGCGCCGGTCCGGTTCAGATACTGCAGCAGCTCATGGATATGGAGGGTCAACGAATGCTCCTCCGGCATCGCCGCCTGATAGCCGTTCAGGCTGTCGATCACTACGGTCTTGATGCCTCTGGCGTCGACGGTGGAGCGGACCCGATGGGTGAACTCGCCCGGCGACAATTCCGCGGCATCGACCTGCTCGATACTGAGCTTACCTTCCTTCTGCAAGGCCGCAAGGTCGATGCCAAGCGCCTTCATCCGGTCGAACAGCAGGCCCAGCTCCTCGTCGAAGACGAACAGCGCCGCCTTCTCGCCGCGCTTGACGGCGGCAATGGCGAAGGTGATGGCGATCAGCGACTTGCCGGTGCCGGCCGGACCCATGATCAAGGTGCTCGACCCGGACTCGATGCCGCCGCCGAGCAAGGCATTGAAGGCCGGATAGTCGGTCGGGATCTGCTTGCGCGCCTGGCTGCTGCGGGCTTCGCCTGCGACCAGGCGGGGGAAGACGCGCAAGCCCCCGGTCACGATCATGAAGTCGTGAAAGCCGCCGCGGTATTTCTGGCCGCGGTATTTCATCACCCGCAGGCGGCGACGCTCGGCGCCGTAGTTGGGCGCCAGTTCCTCCAGGCGGATGACGCCATGGGCGATGCTGTGGACCGTTTTGTCCTCGATGTCGGAGGTGAGGTCGTCCAGCAGCAGCACCGTGGCATCGTGCCGGGCGAAGAACTGCTTGATGGCGAGAATCTGCCGTCGATAACGCAGCGAGCCCTGCGCCAGCAGCCGGATTTCGGAAAGCGAATCCAGAACCACGCGCTGCGGCTTCACCTTGTGGAAGGCCTCGAAGATCCTGGCCGTGGCCTCGCCGAGCTCGAGATCGGCGGAATAGAGCAGGCTCTGTTCCTTCTCCGGATCGACCAGGCTCTGCGGCGTCAGTTCATAGATATGGATCGGCTCTTTCAGATCCCAGCCATGCGAAGTGGCCCCGTGGCGGAGCTCCGCCTCGGATTCCGAGAGCGCGATATAGAGTCCGGTCTCGCCGTTCCTTGCGCCCTCCATGAGGAATTGCTGGGCGACGGTGGTTTTGCCGGCGCCGGGCTCGCCTTCCAGCAGGAAGACATTGCCCTGCGACAAGCCGCCGGACAGCACATCGTCCAGGCCTTGAACCCCGGTGCGGGCCTTGGTCTTGTTTCCGCTCATGCCTCGATTTCCCAGACTGAAAACACAGTGTGGCAAGCCGAATAAAGGCAAAAAGCCCGCTTGGGTTGCCACACAAAAGTATGTTTTTCCGCGGCGAGCCGCGGAAATAGTTCTGAAAAAGCTTCCGGGGCTAGCCCGAAACTTCCGTGCTCAGCGGCATTAGGCGAACACCCTTTCGGAGGTGTTGATAGGCGAAGGACCGGTGATCGACCGGGTTGGCACCAGGCGCCGCCACGATCAGGATCTCGCCGGCGATCGGCTGGAAATCGGCGCGGAAATGCACCGAGCTTTTCAGCGCCAGGAGCTTCTGCGCCGAGGGCTCGATCCCGAGATGCCGCAGCATCGCCTGGTCGGCCGCCTGCTGCTTGCGGCTGGCGACGACGATGCGGGTACCGCCGATCCGCAGCAAAGCCATCGGCCCCAATTGCATCTTGTTGCCGCGGTAGAAGGGACCGGTCGCGGTGAAGCTGCCGTCGCCGAGACGCTCGACGGTGAAGGTCGCCTTGAAGGGAACATGACCGGGGATGCCGCTCCAGGCGCCGATGCCGAGACTGATCTCCGCGCCCTCGCCCGCCCGATGCGCAATCTCCGCGGTCTTCGGGTCGTAGAGATTGGCGAAGACCGCGTCCTCGGCGCGGTTGCGCACCAGGGCTTCGAGCAGGCCCACGGAATCCGAGTTGCCGCCGGCGCCGGGATTGTCCTGGGTATCCGCGAGGATGATCGGCCGCTTGAGTTCCAGCGCGCGCTGTTTGGCATAGGCGACCGCTTCGTCCGGATCCCAGACCTTGCCGGCGAAGTCGCGCTCGGCGCCGGTGACCATGCCGATCAGGCGATCGGCGGCGGCATCGGCGGCATCCTGACTTTCGGCATAGGCCAGCGCCACCGACCCGCATTCGGCAATGTCGGCCGGCGGAAATCCAAAGGCGAAGGAGGCGCTGGCGGTGTTGCCCCCCATCGATTGAAGCTGGGCGACCGCGCGGTAGATGCCTTGCGCCGGCTCGATTAGGGTGCATTGCCAGGTGAGCGGCACCAGGAATTCGGCGCGGCGCATCGCCTTCTTCAGCGGCCCGTGCTTGATCAAGCGCTCCAGCACCTCGGCCGACCACTGGCCGGATTCCGCGAGATCGACATGCGGATAGGTCCGGCAAACCACCAGCGCCGAGGCATGCCGAACCATGCGCCTGGTGACATTGGCGTGCAGGTCGAGGCTGACCACGATCGGCAGATCCGGGCCGGTGATCGCGCGGATCCGCTCCAGAAGCTCGCCCTCGCCGTCCTCCAGATGCTCGGTCACCATCGCACCGTGGAGATCGAGATAAATCCCATCGATAGAGCCCGCGGCCTTGATCAAGCTCAAGAGCCGGCTCGCGATGCGCTCATAGGCGTCGCGCTCCACATGCGCGGAGGGCGAGGCCGAGCACCAGAGCAGCGGCACGATGTCATGCTTCGCGCGCGTGCTCTCGAGGAAGCCCGCGATCGGCAGGTTGATGCCGTCGAAAGTGCCGAGGATCGCTGCCCCTTCGGTCAGTCCGGGCCAGCCATCCGCCTGCTCGAAATCGCGGTAGGTCGCCTTCAGCGGCGCGAAGGTGTTGGTCTCGTGCTGGAAGCCGCCGATCGCAATGCGCGCCACGATTCACTCCTGAACGGTCGATTCAAACTGCCGGCTGAATTTCGCAGGATGAAACAAAAGGGGCAAGCAGGCGAAGCCACAACCACAATTAAGTATGGTTCTACGACAACCACCTAGGCGGGAATCGTCGACTCCTGTATAAGCGAAGCCGGCCATGGGGATGGCCTTCTCTGAGGAAGATGCGTGGGGACGCAGTCGACATTCAATGTAGATCTGCAATCCGCCAAGTCACTGGCGGATGCGGCTCTGGCCGAGATGGTCAAATACGGTGTCCCGCCGACGCCGCCGAATTACTGCGTCTGGTACAATTACGTCGCCAAGGCGATCGCCGCCCTGACCCGCGATATCGATGAGCGGATCGCGCTGCAGAAGGGCTTCGGCTGGCAGGCGAACCAGGAGCTGTTCGAGCGCTATTTCGGCACCGACGTCGAGACCGCCGCGATCCGCAAGACCGGCAGCGAGCTCAACCAGACCGTCGGCAAGGTGCTGTTGCGGCTCGACGCCGCCGGGCAGGATGCGGCGGCCTTCGGAGAGACCCTGGTGCAGGTGCATGGCTCGCTGAAAGCGGTGCCGGTGGTGGAGGGCTCGCGGGTCCAGGCGGTGGTGCATCGCCTCTCCGGGGCCACCAACGACATGGTGAAGCGCAACCGCGACCTCGAGACCGAGCTCAGGAAGTCGACCACTGAGATCAATTCGCTGCAGGACCGGCTGGAGCAGGCCAGGCGCGAGGCTTTCACCGATGCGCTGACGGGGATCGGCAACCGGCGCTGCTTCGATCTGGCGCTGATCGAGCACAGCGAGCGCGCCGCCGCCGGCGAGCTGGAGCTCTGCCTGCTGCTGATCGATATCGATCACTTCAAGCGGTTCAACGACAACTACGGCCATCGGATCGGCGACCAGGTGCTGAAGGTGGTTGGCGGCCAGATGAAGCAGATGTCGCGCGGCAGCGATATCGCCGCGCGCTACGGCGGCGAGGAATTCGCCCTGCTGCTGGTGGGCGCCCCCATGGAGATCGCGATGCGCCGCGCCGACCAGCTCCGAGAGGCCCTGGCCAACAATTATCTGCGCAACAAGGCGACCGGCGACCTCTACGGCCAGGTCACCGTCTCGATCGGCGTCGCCAAGTACCGCATGACCGACAATGTCGAGACCTTCGTCGGCCGCGCCGACGCCGCGCTCTATGAAGCCAAGGGCGCCGGCCGCAACCGGGTGATCGCAGAAGCCGCTTAGATCAGGCTAGAGCTCGATCAGGCGGTCGGGGATACGGTTGGGATTGCTGCCATCCGCCGGGTAGTGCTTGGCCAGCAAAGCGCCCAAGGTGTCGATCGCGGCGATGAAGCCCTGCTCCACTTCGCCCTTCTTCACCGCGGCAGTGAAGGCCGCGACGATCTTCTCCCAGGCGCCGGGCTCGACGGCGCGGTCGATGCCGCGATCGGCGATGATCTCGACATAATGCTCGGCCGCCGAGACGAAGAACAGCACGCCGCAATGCTCCTCGGTCGAGGCGAGGCCGCGCTCCAGGAACACCAGCCTGGCCAGCCGCGAGGCCATGCGCCGCTTGCGCGCGGCGGGAACCACCCGGACCCCGAACGGCGTGAAGGCGATCAGCACATAGACGAGGAGGAAGGCGACAAGCTCGGCCGCCAGCATCTCGACCGGCCCCGGCCAGGGCAGCAAGGCCCAGACCGCAAGCCCGGCGATCAACGCCGCAGCCAGCGCGGCCGCGAGCGCGTTGCTGCGATAGCTGTCGGCGCGCTGGGCGATCGCCGCCACCAGTTCCGCCCGGGTCCCCTGCTCCGCGCGCTGGATCGCCGCGGCGATCCGATCCCGCATTCCGTCATCGATCATGGTTTTCCCCTCACCATCGCCCACTGGCCCCGCCGCCGCCGAATGACCCGCCGCCCCCGCGAAAGCTGCTGCCGGAGGACCGGCTGCTGGAAGAGCCGCCGCTCGAACGGGCCAGGTACCAGACATTGCGGCGCCGCTTCGGGTCGTAGCGGCGGCGCAGGCTCATCACCACCGTCGCCAGGAAGGCAATTGCAAAAATTCCGAGCGGCTCGAGCACGTCCGTGAACGACGACGACTCCCCGGAGTTCTGCACGGTCAAGGGCTGCGTTGGTACGTAGCCGCCGCCGAGCGCCGCCAGGATCGCTTCGACCCCGGCGCGCACGCCGCCGTTCATGTCGCCCTGCTTGAAATAGGGAATGATCTCGCGCTGGATGATGCTGTTGGCGGTGGCGTCGGGGATCTGGCCCTCGAGGCCGTAGCCGACCTCGATCCTGAGCTCGCGGTCGTTGGGCGCCACGATCAGCAGCAGCCCGTTGTTCTTGCCGGCCTGGCCGATGCCCCAGCCGCGGCCCAGCGCCAGGCCCCAATCCTCGATCACATAGCCCTTGAGATCCGGCAGCGTCACCACGACCAGCTGGATGCCGGTCGAGGATTCAAGACCGGCGAGCCGGTCGGTGATGGTTGCGACGGTCGAGGCATCGAGGATGTCGGCTTGATCGACCACGCGACCCGTCAGGCTCGGGATCGGCGGATCGGCCAAGGCCGGCGCAACGAAGCCGGTCAGCAGGATCAGCAGCCCGAGAATTCTCACCATCGCCCGCTCGCCCCGCCGCCGCCGAATGATCCGCCGCCGCCGGAAAAGCCGCCACTGGAGCTGCCGCTCGACCCGCTGCTGGAGGAACTCCAATCGGAGTCATCATTGTCGTCGCGTCGCCGGCGATTTCGGGTGGGCTGCGAATTCCAGCTCATGATGATCACGATGAAGGCAAAGGCGACCAGCGCGAATACAGCTGCAGAAATGCCGAGGAAAGCGTTGGGCGCACCCGATGCGACGAGCTGGGTCGGACGATAGCTGCCGCCGAGCGCGCGCAGTATAGCGGTGACGCCGGCGCGAACACCGCCCTTCAGATCGTCGCGTTTGAAATGCGGGATGATCTCCGACTGGATGATGGTGTTGGCGGTGGCGTCGGGGATCTGGCCTTCGAGGCCGTAGCCGACCTCGATCCGCAGCGCGCGGTCTTTCGGCGCCACGATCAGCAGCACGCCGTCATTCTTCCCCTTCCGGCCGATGCCCCAGCCGCGGCCGAGCGCCAAGCCCCAATCCTCGATCGGATAGCCTTGCAGGCTCGGCAGTGTCACCACCACGAGCTGGCCTCCGGTCGATGCCTCATAGGCCGCACTCTGTTGGGTGACGGCATCGATGGTGGCGCGATCGAGGATGCCGGCAAGGTCCATGACACGGCCGGTCAGGGTCGGGATCGGCGGCCCAGCGAGGACCGGCGCGGCGAAGCCGACCAGCAGGACCAGGAAGCCGAGAATCCTCACCATGACCCGCTCGCCCCGCCGCCGAAGGAGCGACGCGATCCGCCCGAGGAGGAACCGCCGAAAGAGCGGCTGGATGAGCTCGATGAGGAATGGCTCGAGGACGAGAAGCCTCCGAATGAGGAGGAGCTCGAGGAAGGACGGACCCAGCTGCTGCCGCGGGAAGAGCTCGAAGTCCAGCTGGTTGGTTCCCAGCCACTCCTCCTGTTGCCCCAACTGGAACCATTCCCGGCGTTCGAGGTCAGAATCCGAAAGATGATGTCGCCGAGTGTTTCGTCGTCGGTGTTGGTCGGGGGCGTAGCCGCTTGTGTTGCAGCGACCAGTTTGTCGACGGCGGTGTCTGCCGCGGCAGCGCTGCCGGCCTCGTCCCTTTGGCGGGGCGGGGAACTGACGGCGACGTCGATGCGGCTCGTGCGGTGGAGGAACAGCAGGATGAAGCCACAGCCGATCAGGACCACGACGGCCCCCGTCGAGATCGTGGACAACGTCGTGTCGGACTCCCGGCGAAGTTTCGCCGGCGGCGGCGCGGCGGGGCTGCTCTGCTCGATCTCCGGCAGATCCGAGGCCGTGCTGCGCTCGACCGCCGGGTTATCAAGGGCCGGTGGCTCGATTGCAGCCCGGCGGTCGACCCGCTCGAAGATCGCGGTCACGCCGTCGTCGACGCCGCCGGCGAAATCCCCGCGCCGGAAGTAAGGCAGGATGCGATCCTGAATGATCGATACCGCGTCCGAATCCGACAGGCGATAGCCGAGGCCGTAGCCGACGGCGATCCGCACTTTCCGGTCGTTGGGCGCCACGATCAGCAGCGCGCCGTAATCCTTGCCCTCGGCACGGCCGACATTCCAGCTCTCGCCGAGCATGTCGCCCCAGGTTTCGATCGAAGCCCCCTGCAGGCTCTGCAAGGTCACCACGATGACCTCGGCGCCGGTCCGCCGCTTCAGCTCCATCAGGCGGCGCGCCAGGTCACTCTCCAGCTGGGGGTCGAGGATGCCGGCCTGGTCGGTCACCCAGCCGCTGCGCTCCGGCGTTGACAGCGCCTGCGCCGTGCCGATAAGCGCCACGGCGAGCACCAGACCGGCCAGAATCCCCTGTCGCAGAGCGCGCAGCGCTGCGGGCTTCTCAATCATGTCCGCCCGCATCCGCCCCGCCATGCGAGTCGCCCCAATGCGCTGAAGCGCCGGCACCGCCCACCGCGCCGCCGGCGCCGTGGAAACCGCCGCGGCCGTGGCCGCCGCCGCTCTCGCCGTCATACTCCCGGGTTCATTGTCTCCACTCTTGCGCCCGCGCGGCCAGAGACAGACCACCACGATCAGCGTCAGCAGGACGAGGCCGGCGATCTGCTGCCAAGCCATGCCGATGGCCGGGAATCAGTTGCCGCTGGTGCCGAAGTCGACCTTCGGCACGTCGAGCTTGGCGGGCTCGACCTGGAGCTGCTGCATCGGCGCGCGATCGCCGTAGAGGATCGAATGCCAAATCACGCCGGGGAAGGTCTTCAAATCGGTGTTGTAGATCCGGACCGCGTTGATGAAATCCATACGCGCCACGGCGATGCGGTTCTCGGTGCCTTCGAGCTGGGCCTGGAGGTTGGCGAAGTTCTCGGTCGCCTTCAGCTCCGGATATTTCTCGACCACCACCATCAGCCGCGACAAGGCGGAAGTGAGCGCGCCCTGGCTCGATTCGAACTCGTTCATCTTTTCGGGATTGCTGAGATCGGCCGGCGAAAGCTGCACCGTGCCGACCTTGGCCCGCGCCTCGGTGACGGCGGTCAAGGTATCTTGCTCGAACTTGGCGGCGCCCTTCACCGTCTCGACCAGGTTGGGAACGAGATCCGCGCGGCGCTGATACTGGTTGAGAACCTGCGCCCAGGCGGCCTGGGCGCTCTCCTCGTCCCTCGGGATCGCGTTGACGCTCATCAGCGCCCAGCCGATCACGATCACAACCAGAGCCAACACGGCGAAGCCGACGTAACGCATTGCAGCGGATCTCCTCAGATGTCTGGGTTCAACATACAGGTGAGCGCGACCGAGCGCGAGACCCGTTTCGCGATAGCGCGCGCCGGCCGCTCACCATGAGCCGGTCGCGCCGCCACCGAAGGACCCGCGCGGCGACGAACCGCCGCCGCCGCCCGACGATCCGCCGCCGATCGAGATGCCGCCGCCGCCGTAGCAGTTGTAACCGCCCCAGCCGCGCCGCCCGCCACCGCCGTCGCCGACATTGCCGACGTTGATCACCATCCAGATGAACATCACGACAAAGACCAGCACCCAGACGGCAATCGCCTTGGCATCGCCGCCCGGCGTCAGCTTGGCGCGCAGCCGTTGCCATAAAGACGGTGGCCGCGCCGCGATCGGATAGGCGGTGCGCTCGACATCGGTACCGCTTGCCGTCGTCGAAGCACTGCCGGCCGGGTCGAGCTGCAGTTCGATGCTGGCGACGCCGGATTCGATGCCGCGCACGAAGTTGCCTTGGCGAAAGTATGGCAGGATGTGATCGGCGACGATCATCTCGGCGATGGAATCCGAGAGCCGATTGCCGAGCCCGTAGCCGACCGCGATCCGCACTTTCCGGTCGTTGGGCGCCACGATCAGCAGGGCGCCGCGATCATTGCCGCCGGCGCGTCCGATCCCCCAGCTCTCGCCGAGCAGATTTCCCCAGGTCTCGATCGACGCGCCTTGCAAACTGTCGAGCGTGACGACCACGACCTCTGTCCCGGTCCGGCGCTGGAGATCGCTGAGCCGGGCGGCGAGGCCGATCTCGGTGTCGGGGCCGAGGATGCCGGCCGCGTCTGTCACGAAGCCGGTCCGTTCCGGCGTCGTGAAGGCCAAAGCAACCGTCACCAGAGTGGCGGCCGCGACCGCCAAGGCGGCCAGCCGCAGGACGGAAAACGGGATCACGGTCATGACAGCGGCTGCTGCGGCCGCTGCACCAGATAGAAGCGGTAAAGCGGCGACATGTCGGAGATGATGAAGCGGAAGGTCGCCTCGGCGCCCGGCAGGATGGAATCGCCGCCGAAGCCGAGCGAGTCTTCCGGTTCGTCCAGGCGCTGGGAATGCGGCAGGCTGCTGTTGACGTATTGGTCGGCGACGGTCGAGGCTTGGCCGAAGCTCAAGCCGTCCTCATAGGTGCTCGGCCGGTTCTCGATCTCGCGCAGCTCGAGCTGATAGCCCTGCCAGGCGCGGCCGGTCTTATTGACCACGATCTTGACCATGGCAAAGGCCGCGGTGTGCTGGGTCGCCACCCGGTTGCCGAAATCGCGGGTGAAGCCCTTGATCACCAGGACCGGATCGTTGGGGCCGGTGACCTCCTCCTTCACCACGAAGGGATCCTCGATGCTGCCCTTGCCGGTCACCGAGACCAGTTTGAAATTGCCCAGCTCGTCGGAAAAGGTGACGCCTTCGACCGTCACCGGATCGGCAACGGCGCCGCCGAGCGCCGCTCGCAGCAGCAACACGCCCAGGAAGAGACGCAGAACCGTCATGAAACGCCCCCTGACTTGCCGCGTCAGCGCACGGCTTCCCCATACCATGCAATATTTTCAACGACTTAGGGAATAGCCGAAAATGACAGGGTGGCGCCGGCGAAAAAATCGTCGATTTCCAGTCGATCTTGTCGATCCGGCGCCCGTTGCTTCGACGTCTCTTACAGGAGCCCAGTGGGGAACCGACGAAAAGGGAGAGCGAGATGCGTTTCATGATCATGGTGAAAGCGACCAAAGACACCGAAGCGGGCAAGTTTCCGGACCATGCCGAGAAGTTGTTCGACGCCATGGCCGCCTATCACGACGAGTTGGTGAAGGCCGGCGTACTGCTCGACGCCGCCGGCCTGCAGCCTTCATCGGCCGGGTGGAAGATCAAATATGCCGGCGACAAGCGGAGCGTGGTCGACGGCCCGTTCACCGAGGCGAAGGAGATGGTCGCCGGCTACACGCTGATCCAGACCAAGACCCGCGAGGAAGCCCTGGAATGGACCCGCCGCTTCCCCAAGCCGCATTTCGATCATGAATGCGAGATCGAGGTGCGGCAGCTCTACGAGCTCGACGATTTCGCCACGCTCGAAGCGGCCAAGGATTCGATCGACAAGTTCCGTGAGATGGAAAAGCACGGGCAGACGAAATAGCCCCTGGCGAAATTGCCCCCAACAGACAGCAAGACAGGAGAGAGAGATGACGATCCAACCCTATCTGTTCTTCGAAGGTCGCGCCGAGGAAGCTTTGGCTTTCTACAAGAAGACGCTCGGCGCCAAGAACGAGATGGTCATGAAGTACAAGGACATGCCGGACCCGCAGCCCGGCAGCATTCCGCCGGGCGGCGAGAACAAGGTCATGCATATGAACTTCGAGGTCGGCGGCTCGACCATCATGGGATCCGACGGCTTCTGCGGCGGGGCGCCGAAATTCGAAGGCTTCTCGCTGACCTATAACTGCAAGGACGAGGCCGAGGCGCAGAAGGTCTTCAAGGCGCTGAGCGACGGCGGTCAGGTCAAGATGCCGCTCGGCAAGACCTTCTTCTCGCCGGCCTTCGGCATGCTGGCCGACAAGTTCGGCCTCGGCTGGATGGTCATCGTCCCGCAGGCCATGTAGGAGCAGGTGCCATGCGTTTCATGATGATCGTGATCCCCAAGGGTTACGACACCGCCCCGGCGGACGCGATGCCGGATGCCGAGACTGTCGGCGCGATGGACAAGTACAACAACGCGCTGCTCGAGGCCGGCGTGGTGCTGGCGATGGAGGGGCTGCACCCGCCCGCGACCGGCGTCCGCGTCACCTTCCCCGGCGGCAAAGCGCAGGTGAAGGACGGGCCGTTCCCGGAGGCGAAGGAAGTGGTCGGCGGCTTCTGGATGATCGACGTGAAGTCCAAGGCCGAGGCGATCCAATGGGCGAAGAAATGCCCCGGCGGCGACGACATGACCATCGAGATTCGCCAGATCCAGGAATGGGAGGACTTCACGCCCGAAGTCCAGAAAGCGGCCAAGCACGAACCGAAGATCCGCAAGGCGCTGGAGAAGAAGCGCAAGGCGGCGAAGAAGAAAGCGAAGAAAGCGGCGAAGAAAAGGAAGAAGTAGTGAAGCCAGCAATAGAGTCCCCTCCCCCAAGATCGGGGGAGGGTTAGGGGGGTGATGCAGCCGTGATGTTCCCCGGCATTGACGAG
The DNA here is from genome assembly GCF_041905885.1 of Dongia sp. NCBI lineage: Bacteria > Pseudomonadati > Pseudomonadota > Alphaproteobacteria > Rhodospirillales > Dongiaceae > Dongia > Dongia sp. The sequence continues at coordinate 52,457 of NZ_JAYRKD010000013.1, forward strand.
AGCAATAGATCCAGCGCGACACCGCCACAGTCTCGAGAGACCCGGCGCTGGATCTTGAGCGCTCAGGCTGCATCAACCCCCTCCCCCACCCTCCCCCAATCTTGGGGGAGGGGATTCATCTTTGGCAAACTTGCGCTGCTTGCAAGTTCTGCGCTACCCAGGCGCCATGGTGGCGACCGAGACTCCCGACATCCACCGCACGATCGATGCGGTCTGGCGGATCGAGGCGGCGAAGCTGATCGCCGGGCTGACCCGCATCACCCGCGACGTCGGCCAGGCCGAGGAGTTGGCGCAGGACGCGCTGGAGGCGGCGCTGCGGCAATGGCCGGAATCCGGCATCCCGGAGAAGCCCGGCGCCTGGCTGATGCAGAGCGCCAAGAACCGCGCCATCGACGGCATCCGTCGCCGCGTCATGCAGGCCAAGAAACATGTCGAGATCGGCCGCGAGCTGGAATCCCAGGAGCAAGAAATGCCCGACTGGGACGCGGCACTTGACGATCCGGTCGGCGACGACGTCCTGCGGCTGATCTTCACCGCCTGCCATCCCGTGCTCTCGACCGAGGCGCGCGCCGCGCTCACCCTGCGCATGGTGGGCGGCCTCCAGACCGACGAAATCGCCCGCGCCTTCCTGGTCGCCGAGCCGACCATGGCGCAACGCATCGTGCGCGCCAAGCGCACGCTCTCCGAGGCCAAGGTGCCGTTCGAAGTCCCGCGCGGCGAGGAGATGGAACTGCGCCTCGGCTCGGTGCTGGAGGTGATCTATCTCATCTTCAACGAGGGCTATACCGCGACCTCCGGCGAAGATTGGGTGCGACCGGGCTTGTGCGACGAGGCGCTGCGCCTCGGCCGGATCCTGGCCGAGCTGGCGGTGCATGAACCGGAGGTGCATGGGCTGGTGGCACTGATGGAGATCCAGGCCTCGCGGCTGCATGCGCGCGTCGCGCCGAACGGCGATCCGATTCTGTTGCTGGAGCAGGACCGCAGCCGCTGGGACCACATGCTGATCCGCCGCGGCCTGGCCGCCCTGGATCGCGCGGAGCGCGTGGCGGCGGCGCAAGCCATCGGCCTCGGGCCCTATGCCTTGCAGGCGGAGATCGCTGCCTGCCATGCGCGCGCGCATGTTGCATCGGAGACCGACTGGGCGCGGATCGCGGCGATCTACGATGCGCTCGGCCGGATCGCGCCCTCACCGGTGGTGGAATTGAACCGCGCGGTCGCGGTCTCCATGGCGGAGGGGCCGGCGGCCGGTTTGGCGCTGGTCGATGCACTGCTGGAAGAGCCGGCCTTGAAGAACTATCACCTTCTCCCCGGCGTGCGCGGTGACTTGCTGTTCAAGCTCGACCGCAAGCCGGAGGCGAAAGCCGAGTTCGAGCGCGCGGCGGCGATGACCCGGAACGCGCGCGAACGGGCGCTGCTCTTGAAGCGCGCGGCGGAGTGCTGAAGGAGCCTTCCGCGGCACGAGATGCGCGGGTCAAGCCCGCGCATGACGCCAAAAACAGATTGTCATCGCCGGGCTTGACCCGGCGATCTGTTTCCGGCGTTACACGCCCGCCAGCCGCTCCAGCGCCTGGGTGAATTTCGCCTTGGCCTGATCGAACTCGGCCAGCTTGGCGCGCTGCTCCTCGATCACCGCCGGGTCCGCGCGCGAGACGAATTGCGGGTTGGCGAGCTTCTTCTCGATCCGCTCGGCTTCCGCCTTCGCCTTGTCGAGCTCCTTGGAGAGGCGCGCGCGCTCCTTGGCGATGTCGATGATGCCTGCCAGCGGCAGGAACACCGTCGCTTCGTCCATGACGATTTGCGCCGCACCCTTCGGCGGCTCGCCGCTCACGATGTCGATCTGCTCGGCCCGCGCCAGGCGCTTGATCAGGTCGCCGTATTGCGCGACCCGGTCCTGGGTCTCGGCACCCGCATCCTTGATCACCAGATTGACCTGGGCGCCGGGCGCCACGTTCATCTCGGTGCGGAGCGCGCGTACCTCGCCGATCAAGCGAATGACCCAGTCGAGATCGGCGTCGGCCTTGGCGTCGATCAGCTCCGGCGCGAGGTCGGGCCAATGCGCGGTCATCAGGGTGCTGGAAGAGTCCTTCGGCCGTACCTGCTCCCAGAGTTCCTCGGTGATGAAAGGCATCAGCGGGTGCATGAGATGCAGGAGCTGGCCGAGCACCCAGGCGGTCACGGCGCGGGTCTCGGCCTTGGCCGCTGCGTCCTCGCCCATGAACACCGGCTTGGCGAATTCCAGGTGCCAGTCGCAGAACTCGCCCCAGGCGAACTGGTAGAGCGCGCCCGCCGCGGTGTCGAAGCGATAGCCTTCAAGGGCCAGATCGACGGCTTGCCGCGCCTTCACCAGGCGGCCGATGATCCAGCGGTTGAGGTTCTGCGTGACCTTCTTCGGATCGAAATTCTTATCCGCGACGCATTCGTTCATCTCGCAGAAGCGCGCCGCGTTCCAGAGCTTGGTCGCGAAGTTGCGATAGCCTTCGACCCGGTTCTCCGACATTTTGATGTCGCGGCCCTGACCCGCCTGCGCCACCAGGGTGAAGCGCAGCGCGTCAGCACCGTATTTGTCGATGAGGTCCAGAGGATCGATGACGTTGCCCTTGGACTTCGACATCTTCTGGCCGTGCTCGTCTCGGACCAGGGCGTGGATGTAGACCGTCTTGAACGGCACATCGCCCATGAAGTGGAGGCCCATCATCATCATGCGGGCGACCCAGAAGAAGATGATGTCGAAGCCGGTGACCAGGACGTCGCCCGGATAATAGCGCTGCAGCTCGGGGGTCTTGTCCGGCCAGCCGAGCGTCGAATACGGCCACTGGCCGGACGAGAACCAGGTGTCGAGCACGTCGGGATCGCGCTCCAGCCTGGTCGGCTTGCCGTAATGCTTGTCGGCTTCCGCTTGGGCTTCTTCCTCGGTATGGGCGACGAAGACCTTGCCGTCCTCGGCATACCAGGCGGGAATCTGGTGGCCCCACCAGAGCTGGCGCGAGATGCACCAGGGCTGGATGTTGCGCATCCATTCGAAATAGGTGTTCTCCCAGTTCCGCGGCACGAAGACGGTGCGCCCCTCCTCCACCGCCTTGATCGCGGGCTTGGCGAGGGTGGCGGCGTCGCAATACCACTGGTCGGTCAGCCAGGGCTCGATCACCACGTCGGAGCGGTCGCCATAGGGCCGGGTCATCGGGTGATCGTCGATGCGCTCGATCAGGTTCTGCGCCTCGAGATCCTCCAGCACCGCCTTGCGGCAGGCCTCGCGGCTCAAGCCCCGATACTTCGCCGGCACGTTGTCGTTCAGCTTGGCGTCGCGGTCGAAGATGTTGATCATCTCCAGGCCATGGCGCTTGCCAACCTCGAAATCGTTGAAGTCGTGCGCCGGCGTCATCTTCACCGCACCGGATCCGGTCTCGGGATCGGCGTATTCGTCGGCGACCACCGGGATATGGCGGCCGACCAGCGGCAGCACCACGTTCTTGCCCACCAGGTCCTTGTAGCGCTCGTCGTCCGGATGCACGGCGACGCCGGTGTCGCCCAACATGGTCTCGGGCCGCGTGGTCGCCACGATCAGGAAGCGGTCGGGCTGCCCCTCAACCGGGTACTTCAGGTGCCAGAGCTTGCCCTTTTCCTGCTTCTGCACGACTTCGAGGTCGGAGATCGCGGTGTGGAGCTTCGGGTCCCAGTTCACCAGCCGCTTGTCGCGGTAGATCAGGCCCTGGCGATAGAGATCGACGAAGGCCTTGCGCACGGCCTTGTTCAGGCCCTCGTCCATGGTGAAGCGTTCCTTCGCCCAGTCGGGCGAGGCGCCGAGCCGGCGAAGCTGGCTGGTGATCATCCCGCCGGATTCCGCCTTCCACTCCCAGACCTTCTCGATGAACTTCTCGCGCCCCAGGTCGGTGCGCTTGATGCCTTGCTGGCCGAGTTGACGCTCCACCACCATCTGGGTGGCGATGCCGGCATGGTCGGTGCCGGGCTGCCAGAGCGCGTCGCGGCCCTTCATCCGCTCGTGGCGGATCAGCACATCTTGCAGGGTCATGTTGAGGGCATGGCCCATATGCAGGCTGCCGGTGACGTTCGGCGGCGGCATCATGATCGTATAGGGCACCTTGTTGGAGGTGGTCTGGCCGGCAAAGGCCCCCGACTTCTCCCAGGCTTCGTATTGCCGCTTCTCCACCGCGTCGGGCGTGAAGGTCTTCTCCAACGTCATCCGCTAACCACCGGAAAATAGAGGATTTACGACAGCTCAGCGTCGAGCCGCCGGATTCTGGATGTTGGTTATAGCGGCTGAAAACCGGCTGGCAAGAGCGCCGCTGGGGGCTCAGCCAAGCTCCGCGCGCCGGGCGATGCGCTCGACCTCGCGGCGAACCAGGCGTTCGACGATGCCCTGGAGATGGACGTCCAGCCAGTCGCGCAGCATCGGCTCGACCGCCTGGCGCACCAGGGTCTCGACCAGCAGGCCGTCGCCGCCATTCTGCTCGACGGCATGCGAGGCCTTGCGGGCGGCGAGCTGCGCCATGGTCGCGGCGGCAGCTTCCGCCACGGAGGGCGAGACCAGTTCGGTTTCCATCGGCTCAGGCTCCGGTTCACTCCGCGGCGGCTCCGGTGGTGGCGGCGGCGGGGGTGGAGGTGGCGGCGGAGGTGGTGGGGGTGGAGGTGGAGGCGGCGGCGGTGGGGGCGGCGGAGGCGGAGGCGGAGGTGGCGGCGGCGGTGCCGCGCGCACCGGCTCGACGACCGGCTCCGGTTCCGCGATCGGCAGCGGCTCGTCTTCGATCTCCGGCTCGGGCGCAATCGCTTCCGGTTCGTCGACGGCGGCTTCCTCATCAAGCGCAACGGTGTTGCCGTCGCCGACCACCATTTCGGTGAGCACCAGATCGTCTTCTTCTTCCTCGGCGGGCGGCGGTGGCGACGCCACTTGCTTGCCGTTGCCGTTCGCCTTGCCGTTGGTGGGCGGCGCCGCTTCCTTGTCGTCTTCGGAAATGATCCGTCGGATGGAGGCGAGGATCTCCTCCATGGTCGGTTCTTGCGTGGTCTTGCCTTCGGTCATTCCGGGTCCCCGCCGAGTCGCATAGCAACGGCGCAGAATCGTTGCGCCAAAAGCCATTGCTCCAGCGGTGTCATATTAATGAGTCTTCGAAATTTACTCAAGGAATGGGAAGCGAAACCCGCGATTCCACAACATGTTGCGCGTCGTGACTCCGAGTCGCGTCGCGTGCGACTCGCGGCTTCGGCGTTACTGCACCGCGGGTCCGGTGCCCCACCACTTGTTGCGCACGTCGTTGTAGTGCAGCGCGGGATCGTAGAGCGGCACGTTGAGAGCGAGCGACTTTGCGTTCAGCTGGCCGATCGCCTGCAGCACCTGATAGCGCGCGATGACGAGATTGGTCTGCGCGGTGACGAGATTGACCTTGGAGTTCAGCAGCGCCTGCTCGGCATCGAGCACGTCGAGCACGGTGCGGGCTCCCACCGTCTGCTCCTGCCGCACGCCCTCGAGCGCTACGGTGTTGGCGCGCACCTGCTCTTCGAAGGAAGCGATCTGCGCCTGCGCGGTCTCGAGCGACTGCCAGGCGGCTACCGCCTGCTGGGCGGCGGAGCGGCGCGCTTCGTCGAGCTGGCGACGCGACTGCTGGTAGAGCTGCTTGGCCTGGCGCACGCGGGAATCCGGCGCGCCAGCCTGGTAGAGCGGCACCGTCAGCACGCCGAGAATGGTGCCTTCGGTGGTGGAATCGCGATCGCTCGCCTGCTCGTCGGCGCGCGAGACAGAGCCCTGCAGGCTGACTGAGGGCAGCAGCTCGGAGAACTGGGTGTCGATGTCGTCCTTGGTCGCCGCCTCGACGAATTGCGCGGCGATCACGATCGGCGCCTGCTGCGACATCGCGACCACGTCATCCTGCTGCAGCGGCAGGTTGGGCGGCACGTTCGGCATCGAGAGCTGCACCGGCTCCTGGCCGACAATCTGGCGATAGACCGCCATCGAGGCGGTGAGATCGCCTTCGGCCGCGGTCGCGGCGGCAACCGCGCCCTGCAGCGAGGCCTGCGCCTGGCTGACATCGGTCTTGGTGACCTCGCCGGCCTGGAAGCGGTCGTTGGTCGCCTGCAGCTGCGCCTGCAGCACCTTCACGTTGTTCTGGTTCAGCTCCAGGATCGACTGGTTGGAGACCACCGACATATAGGCCTGCACCGCCGCGAACAGCACCTGCTGCTCGGTGTCGAGCAGCTGCGCACGGCCGGCCTTCACCCTGTTCTCCGCCGCCTTGGTGCCGGAGACGGTGCCGAAGCCGTTGAAGATCGGCTGGTTCAGGGTGAGGCTAAAGGTGTGCGGGTAGAACTGCCGGTTGCGGTCGACGATGAGATTGTTCGGCCCCGGCTTGGTGCCGTCATGGCTCCATTCCACGCCGGCATTCACCTGGCCGGTGACGGTCGGGCGCCAGCCGCTCAGGGCCTGCGGCACGCCCTCGTCGGTGGAGCGGAGCTGGGCTCGGGCGGCGTCGAGCGTGGGATTGCCGAGATAGGCCTGGCCGAGCGCGCCGTTCAGGTCCTCGGCCCCGGCCGTGACGCCGGTGGCGAGAAGGACAAAGAACGAAACCGCCGCCAGTTGCGCAACGCGTCTCATCGATTCTCCCCTCCAAGGACCACGGAGTTCGTAATAGTGGTGCAGGCTAGAACACGAAGCGTTGCGGCCGCGTGAACCCCGGCAGGGCCTCGGCATCGGCATCGAAGATCGCACGCTGCGAGACGACGCCGTCGGCACGCGTGAACAGCGTGCCGCGACCGACGACGCCTTGATCCTTGATCACCACCGCAAGCCGCCCGCGGTCGGCGAGCTGGGCCGTCAGCGCTTCCGGAACGATTTCCGCCGCCCCATCCACCAGGATGAAGTCATACGGACCATCACCCGGCCGCCCTGCGGTGAGGTCGCCGGTGACGACGCTGATATTGCCGATGCCGAGCTGGGCCGCGATGGCCTTGGCGCGCTCGGCGAGCTCGGGCGCGGATTCCAGCGCCACCACCTTCTTCACCAGGCGCGCGACGATGGCGGCGCTGTAGCCGGTCCCCGCCCCCACCACCAGCGCGCTGTCACCGAGCTTCAGCTGCGCCACCTGGAGCAGGCGCGCCAGCACCATCGGCTCAGTCATGCGCCGACCGGCGCCGATCGCGACCGGGCGGTCGATATAAGCGAGCTTCTTCTGCGCGTCGGTGACGAAGGCCTCACGCGGCACGGCCGCCAGGGCCTCGATCACGCTGGGATCGGTGACCTTGTTGGTCTTGATCTGGCTGTCGATCATGTGCTGCCGGGCTGCGGCGTAATCCATGGAAATCCTCAGGGTAGATGTCCCCGGGAGGGCGAGGACGCTAAATCGATTCAAGTGTTTATAATCGCTGCCCCGACGCCAGACAACACGCAGGCGCGGGCCCCGGCCCGATCCGCCAACCCCCTGCAACTTGGCTTGATTTGGGCGGTTCGGGGCCTTATACGTGCCGCTCCCACCGGCCCGGTGGCAGAGTGGTTATGCAGAGGACTGCAAATCCTTTGATGTCGGTTCGATTCCGGCCCGGGCCTCCAAATCTTCTCTCCGACAATCCGTGACGTGAGACCGAGCGCCCTCCTACGCGCGATGCGCTTCGGAGGGCAGGCTGGATCTTGAGCGCTCAGGCTGCACGCACCCCCATCCCTACCTTCCCCCTGAAGGGGGAAGGAGTGCGGTCGTGCCGTCGCACGCTGCAGCACCCTCCCTCCTTTAGGGGGAGGGTTGGGTGGGGGCGCCGCAGGCACAATGCTTGGGGACGAGGTCTCCCACCTCAAAAGCGAAAGGCCGCCGCCCTTGCGGGCGACGGCCTTGGCTCGAACCCGATCCGGAAAGATCAGGGATTTTTCTTGGCGTCGTCGATCTCGCCGACCGTGCCTTCCACCGGGTAGGTGAGCGCCACGGATTCGACCAGTTGGCCCTGCGAGGCGAGGATGCGGTAGTTCGCAAAGTTCTCCTCGGTCTGCGCCGCGATCAGCTGATCGTTCGAGATGAACAGTTCGTTGGCGGCGTCGAGCACGTCGAGCAGGCCGCGCTGGCCGATGTCGAACTGCTGCACGTAGCCGTCGTAGGTCTGCTGGTTGGCCGCGACCTGCTTCTCCAGGAGCGCGATGCGATCCTGCTGGGTCTGGCGGGCAGCCCAGGAGCTGCGGACATCCTGCTCGACCTCGCGCTCGCGGACGCGCAATTCCTCAAGGCTCTCGGAGCGGCGCTCCTTGAATTCCTTGATGCGGGCGATGTCGGCGCCGCCGCGATAGATGTTGTAGCGCAGAACGAGCAGGAACTGCGCGTTGTGATCCTTCTCCTCGAGACCGCTGTTATAGCGGTTGACCGAGCCCACGGCCTCGAAGTTCAGCTTCGGATAGAGCGCCGAGTTCTGCTGGCGAACTTCAGCTTCGGCACGCTCCACGTCATGCTTGGCGAGGCGGACTTTCGGGTTGTTCTCCAGGCCCTTCTGCACCGAGAGATCGACGTTCTCGGCGAGGCGGGACCAGTCGGCATCCGTGATGTCCTGGAGGTCGGTCGCCGGAACGCCGACGACCTGCAGGAACAGGGTCTGCGTCTCGCGCAGCTGGCCTTGGATATCGGTGTAGGTCGAGCGCGCGGTCTGCAAGCGGGCTTCCGCCTGGCTCACGTCGGCCACGTTGCCGCCACCGAGATCGGCGCGCTTCTGCACGAGACCGAGGGTCTCTTCGTGCTTCTTGATGTTCTCTTCGGCGTTCTTGAGGCGCATCTGGTCGCGCAGCACGTTCAGGTACTGCTCGGTGGCATCGAGCGCCGAGACTTCCGACTGGTCCTGCACGCGTTCAGCCGCGGAGTTCACCCGGGCCTTCTGGCGTTGCACTTCGCTGGCGGCTTCGAAGCCGTCGAACAAGCGCTGCTGCAGGGTGATCTGGGCGTCGGTGCGCACCAGCCAGCGGCCGTTGTCATGCGGGCCCTGGTCGAGTTCGGCCGGCGGGGTATCCACGCTGCCGCTCTCGGTGAATTCCGGACCGCCGTCGATCTTCACGTCGATCTGCGGATAGTAGAGCCCCCAGGCCTGCCGCAGCTCCTGGTCAATCGCGCGCCGGTCCTTGGCGACGACGCCCACTTCCGGGTTGGTGGTGAGCACGAGCTGGATGGCGTCCTTCAACGACATCGCCTGCGCACCGCTGCTGGCGCTCAGGACCAATCCGAGCGCAGCACCAAGCAACAACGCACTCCGCGAGTGTTGCTTAAAGACCACAGTCTTCATCTAAAAAACTCCCCACACCTGACAGGACCAGCCCCGAGCATCCATCCAAACGCTCCTGCTAGTCCTAGGAAATCAACTGTTTAACCGAAAGTCGCTTCGATTCCACCCGGTAGCTTTTTACCAGTTTCCGAAATGACACGCACCACCTTTTTCCAACCCTTCCGCACACTTATTAACAAGTTTCTAGCGTTCGGTAAGAGCCGTGTCCCGGGCCTTCAAGATCGGCTTCAGGAGGTATTCGAGGACGGTTTTGTTTCCAGTCAGGATGTCCACGGTGGCGGTCATGCCTGGGATAATCGGCAGCTGCTCCCCCTGCTTGCCGACCAGGAAGTTCTTATCTGTTCGCAGACGCACCCGGAAGAACAGCTCTTTCTTCTCATTTTCGATCGCGTCGGCGCTGATCTGCTCCAGCGTGGCATCGAGGCCGCCATAGATGCTGTAATCGTAGGCGGTGATCTTAACCTTCGCCTTTTGGTTGGGGGCGATGAAGCCGCGGTCCTGCGGCCGGATCTGCGCCTCGATCAGCAGATTGTCCTCGATAGGAACGATTTCCATGATGTCCTGGGCCGGCTGAATGACGCCGCCCAAGGTCCGGGCCTTGATCTCCTTGACCGTCCCCTTGACCGGAGAGCGGAGCTCGGTCCGACCGACCTTGGCGCTGGCTTCCTTCATCGATTCGCGGACGCTGGCGAGATCGCTCTGCTGCTTGGCGAGCTCGCCGGCCGACTCGGCCTTGAAGGTGGCCACGGCCTCGCTGAGCTTGCTCTGCGATTCCTGCAGCGCCGACTTGGCGCTGGGCAGCGAGGCGCGCGCATTGTTGAGTTCGGAGCGGTAGTTCTGCGCTTCCTGCTTTGCCTTCAGGAGATCGACCTTGGAGGCGGCGCCGGCGGCAACCGCGGGACCGAGAATGGCGACCTGCTGCTCGGCCACGTCGAGGCCGGCGGCGGCGGAAGAGATCTTGGTGTTGATCGCGTTAATGTCCTGTTTGCGCTGCTCGATCTGGTCGCGGAGCGTCGTGAGCTGGGCCGAGAGCTGGTTCTGGCGGATGACGAACTGGCTCTGCTCCTGCGCGATCTTGTCCGGTGCGTCTTTCTCGACGTCGTCCGGGAAGTCGATCTCGGCGGGCTCGCTCTTGCCGGCGATCTCGGCCTGGAGCCGGGCGATCGCGGCGGAAGCGATGTAGTAGCGCTGCTTCAATTCGGCCAGGCTGTGGATCGCGGTGCTGTTGTCGATGACCAGCAGGACCTGGTCCTTCTCGACCACGTCGCCTTCCCGCACCCGCATCTCCTGGAGCGTGCCGCCGTCGAGGCTCTGCATGATCTGGGTCTGGCTCGAGGGAATGACCTTGCCCTCGCCGCGCGTGATCTGGTCGAGGCTGGCGAAATAGGACCAGACCAGGAAGCTGAAGACGACGAACAGGATCGCGCCGAGGAGGATGTGGCCGAAGCGCTGGATGCCTTCGCGCTCGGTTTCGGCGGGATCGATCCAGAGGTCACGGTTGGTCAGCGACATGATGGAATCCTTTTAAACCTCTGGCCTCAACCTTCGTTGGCCCGGATACGGCCCTTCATCAGCGCATCGAGCACGCCCGCCTTCGGCCCGTCGGCGACCACCTTGCCGCGGTCGAGCACGATCAGGCGATCGACCAGGGAGAGCATCGAGTTGCGGTGGGTGACCAGGAGCAAGGTCTTGCCCGGCACGATTTCGCCGAGGCGCGTCTTGAACGTGTTCTCGGTCGAGTTGTCCATCGAGCTGGTCGGCTCGTCCAGCACCAGGATCGGCGGGTTGAGCAGCAGCGCCCGCGCCACGGCGACCGACTGGCGCTGGCCGCCCGAGAGATAGCGGCCGTTCTCGCCGGTCGGCATGTCGTAGCCCAGCGGATGCTGGCGCACGAACTGGTCGACGCCGGCCAAGGTCGCGGCGCGGAGGAAGGAGTCCTCGTCCACGTAAGGCGCGCCCAAGGTGATGTTGTCCTTCACCGAACCGAAGAAGAGATGCGGATCCTGCAGCACACAGCCGATCGACTGGCGGAGATCCGTCGGGTCGAGCTGGCGGATGTCGGTGCCATCGACCAGCACCGCGCCTTCGGAGGGCTCGAACAGGCCCATGACCAGACGTTCGATCGTGGTCTTGCCGGAACCGATGCGGCCGACGATGCCGACCCGCTCGCCGGGCTGGATGCGGAACGAGACGCCGTCCAGGGCCGGGGTCTGCGCGTTCGGATACTTGAAGACGACGTTGCGGAACTCGATGCCGCCGTCGATGCGCGGGCGACGCAGGAACACCTTGCCTTGCGGCCGCTCGACCGGCAGGTCCATCAGGCGGTTCAAGCCCTTCAGCGAGGTCCAGGACTGATGGAAGCGCACGATCAGGCCGGCGATCTGGCCCAAGGGCGCCATCGCGCGGCTGGTGAGCATGGAGGCCGCCACCATGGCGCCGGTGGTCAGCGCCGGATAGGGGCTGGTCGGGTCATGGGTGAAGATCATGTAGCAACCGACCATCAGCACGCCGACGAAGGCGAGGTTCGAACTCATCACCACGAAGTTGATGGCGATCGTCGACCAGAAACGCGACTCCATCGCCGAGGACGAGGACGCGGCGACGTAGCCGTCCCAGTCGCGCTGCATCTGGCCTTCAGCGGACGCGGCCTTGATGGTGTCGAGGCCGTTGATGGTCTCGACCAGCATGGCGTGCTTCTGCGCCATCTCGCGGTAGGAGCGCTCGACCGCCTTCTGCATCGGCGCCTGGACCGCAATGCTGACCAGGATCACCGCCGGCACCAGGATCGCCGGCACCAGGGCAACCGGACCGGCCAGGATGAAGATGATGACCAGGAAGATCAGCACGAACGGCAGATCGATCACCGCAGAGAGAGTCGCCGAGGTGAAGAAGTCGCGCAGCGTCTCGTAGGATTGGATGTTGGAGGCGAAGGCGCCGGCCGATTGCGGCCCGGCGGCCATGCGGATCGAAAGGATATGCTCGAACAGCGAGGAGGACACCTTTCTGTCGAGCGACTTGCCGGCCTTGTCGAGGAAATAGGCGCGCAGGGTGCGCAACAGGAAGTCGAAGACGAAGATGGTGATGGCGCCAAGCGCCAGCACCCACATCGTCCCTTCGGCCTTGTTCGGCACGACGCGGTCATAGACCTGCATCGAGAAGATCGAGGTGGCGATGGTGAAGATGTTGATCAGCAGTGCCGCGACGACGACCTCGCCATAGACCGGCGTGAATTTCGCGACATTGGTCCAGAACCAGTTGCGCGGCCGGGCCTCGGTGAGATCGGCGGAACGGGTGTCGAGCCGGATCTTCGGGCGCACCACGATCTGGACGCCGGTGTAGACCGCTTCGAGCTCGGCCAGCGGGTAGGAGTGGCTGCCGTCGAGATTGTCGGGAGTCGCTATCTCCGCCATGCCGGCGCGCGGGGGCGACAACAGAACGCAGGCCTTGCGGTTCTTCAGCAGAAGAACCGCGGGCAGGCTCATCTTGTCGACCTGGTCCAGCTTGCGCCGGATCTGCGAAGCCGAAAGACCGGAGCGGTCGGCGGCGCGCAGGAAGAGATCGGGCGTCATGCCGTCGTCGCCGACCGGCAAGCCGCTCGAGAGCGCGGCGGGCGACTTCGGCGAACCAAAGATGCGGGTCATGATGACGAGGCAGGAGAGCAACTGGTCTTCGCGCGAGGTCGGGCCGGAATATTCGATCGGCACCTGCGGCGCGTCACTGCGCACCAGTTCAGCCGCATGCAACGGCGGCGTTGCGGCGGCGGGTGCGCGCGGCGGGATGCCGGCGGGCGGCATTGACCCTTGCGGCGCGGCGCCACCTTGCGGCGCAGGATTGGGCCGCGCGGCGCCGGCGGGCGAGGTCGAAGGGGCGGAAGTTGAAGCGGGTGCTGCGGGGCGCGGTGCCGCCGTGGTCGAAACGGGCGCAGCGCTTTCGCCGGTGCCGCGTTGGCTCGAACCGGAGGCGGTCGCTTCCGACGAAGGTGCGTTGCTGCTCATGGGGCGCGGCGCATCCATAGTCTTTTCCGGGGTCGGTGGATAGGTGGAATTCGATACCGGTCCGGCTGCCGCGGGACGCGACGCCTGAGGAGGTTGTGCCGCGGGTTGCGGTGCCGGTTGGCGTGGTGGTGTTGAGATGCTCGGCGCTACTTTGGGCTCCGCCGCTTTGGTTTCGACCGGTTTGGCTTCCACCGCTTTCGGCTCGGCTTTGGTCTCAGCTTTCGGTTCGGGCGCCTTCACCTCGACGGGTTTCGCCTCGGCGGCAACCGGCTTCACTTCGGCCGGAACCGGCTTTGCCTCGACCGGCATCGGTTTCGGCTCGGGCGCTCTGATTTCTGGGGCTCTCACTTCCGGCGCCCGCATTTCGACCGGCTTTGCTTCATTCGAAGGATTGACGCGCGGCTGGAGCTCAGGCGCAGGCGCGGCTCCGGGATGAGAAATCTTCGGCTCAACCCGCTTCGCCTCGACCGCGGCCGACGCGGAAATGGCCGGCGCCGCAGGCTGCAGGCCCAATCCGGCACGCAGCCGGCTCAACGGCGTGTCTTCCGCAGCCACCGGATCGTCCGATCCCTTCGCCGAAGCCGCCTTCGGATCGAGGCGGCTGCCGAATTTGAATCCCATAGTCCCCGTCTCTTTTCCCACGGACCGGCGATACCCAACCGATCGGCCTATCCCTAGCAGCAGGATAAAGCATTAATCATATAAACCCTTGGCAAATGATTAACAAATGACATCCGACACACTTCGGTGTGGCACAGCTGCATTTGCCTTAGGATCGTCGGGTGGTCGCACGTCCATGTGAGCCGGTTGGTGACCGGGCGCACATCAAGACGACTGCATTCTGCTCCAGAGATCGTTTATTCGGCGTGACAGAACGCGCACGAGAACCTGGCGGCGGAACGGACGATTTCCGAACGAGAGATTTCGACTAAGCCGCCTCCACCACGCCGTAGCGCATCAAGGTGGGAACGGCGCGCGTAAGGAAACGGCCAACGATCTCGCCGGTCTTGGCCGCCGCCTCCTTCTCGTCGGTGATCGGCGCGCCATCCTTGTTGACCCGGACGCCGCGGCTCTTCAACTCCTCGCCGACCGCAGCGGTGAGCTTGGCGGTCGGAACGCCCTCCTCCAGCAAGGAGAGTGCCACGGCATCGAGTGAATCGATCGCAAGACCGCTGCCGACCTGCGGTGCGATCAGGTACTGGCGGCTGATCGTCTGCCGTCCGAGCTCGATCAGGCGACGGTTGATGTTGTCGACGATACGGATCCGCTCCGGCTTCGCCGACAAACCGCTCGGCTGGAACGCCGATCCCACCGGAATGAGCTTACCGACCGCTGACATCAAAAGCACGGTGCGCTCCAGCTCCTGGATGTTCTTCTTGGCGCCGGTGGTCTCGATGATCTGGTCCAGCGACAGGGAGCCCTTGGCCAACGCCTCGCGGATCATCTGCGCCGATTTCTGGTCAAAGCTGATCTCGCCGCGCGGCACCTTGGTCTTGTCAGTGAAATCCTCGACCGGTCCGGGCAAGGCGAAGCAGGCGTTCCTGAGATGCCGCGAGGTCTCACCGCGCGGCAAGCGCGGATGGCCGCGCACATAGACGTCGCGCCGGAAGCGCTGGCCCACCAGGAAATCCTGCGCCAGCTGACGCAGCCGGTCGGTCGGCTGCTTCTTGCAATAGGCGACCGCCGGATCCGGCATCATCAGCTCGAGATGGTTCTCCATCAGCGTCGCCGAGCCGAGATAGGTGAGCTTCGCCCGGTCCATCTCATCGGCCACGTCGGCCGAATAGAAGGTGGTCCAGCTGGCGTTGAGATATTCGTGCGCGAGGTAGTTGGTGGCGCGCTTGGTCAGCTTGCCGACCTGGTCGGCGGCGGTCGGGTTGGCGCGGAAATAGCCGAGCTTCAGCGCCGCCATCTCCTCGGCGTCCTTGGCGGCCTTCTCGACCCGCGCGGCGCTGTCGCCGTGATGGGTCTGGCCGAATTCCAGCAGCAGGCGGCGGATCGGCGCCTCGTTGGTCCAGCCGGGCAGGCAGTTGTAGCTGTTGTAGACGATGCCGCCGGGCTTCAGCTTCTTGTAGATGAAGCGCTGCACCGCGGCCCGGGTCTCCTCGCCGATCCAGGAGTAGATCCCGTGCAGGGTGACGAAGTCGAAATCCGGCAGGTCGACTTCGAGCAGCTCCTCGAAGGCCCGCTCGATGAAATGCGCGTTGTCGATGCCGAGCTGCCTGGAGAGGTGCTGGGCGGTGTCGATATGGGCGGGATTGAAATCGACGCCGTAGAAATTGCCACGCGGGAAACAGGCCGCAAGCACGTTGACCGACTGGCCGAGGCCACAGCCGAGGTCGATATGGTTGAAGCCTTCATCGAGCAGGCGCGGATGCGCGCCGTTGGCCATGGCGACATGATTGAGCCAGGCCGGCGACAGCTCACGAAAGAAACTGTTGGTGTAGCTGACGTCGGTAACGTAGCCCTGCGACCAGCCGGCTCCGGCGCTCATGCACTCCCCCTCCCCTTTGACCACGACGGGCGTTGCTGCCCGCCTTCGCCGGCAGCACGGGCGTCGCGGTTCTGTGCGATCGCCCGGTCAGCTCAGCCGACGTCAATCATGATGACGTAAATGAGATCCGTGTCCGAGCGGCGCAAGACCGGGCAGATGGTCGCCTTCGCCATGATCAGCCGGCCGGGTCGCAGGCAGACGATGCGCGCCGGGAAGACCTGGTACTTGCCCTGGCCGAACTGCTCGACGATCTGGCCCAGCGACAGGGTCGACTTCACCTGGAAATACTGATCGACCGGCCGGCCGACCAGCGCGGATTCCGCGAGGCCGAGCCACTTCTGCGCCGGCCCGTTGGCCTTCTGCACCGCGTTGCGGCCATCGACCACGAAGCACGGCGCCGGAGATGCATCGGCGATCAGCGCCGCCGAGATGCCCTCGCCCGACATCTGCGTCAGCCGGACCTTGCTCTCAAGCTCCTCGATCTGGGTCTTCAACTCGGCAAGGCATTGCGCGCGCACCGTCGCCGAGAAGTTGCCTTCGTGATTGGTGGCAACCGCCAGCTCGTCGACCAGCTGGTTCAAGCGCATGTTGCGCCGCGCAGCCGCCTGCTCTAGAGCGTTCCAAGAGCTGTAGTCGAGCTTCAAGGAATAGCGACGCCCCTTGAACTGGACGACGCGATGAATCAATCGCGGGTCCGGGATCGAAGCGAGCTTTATCGAAGACGTGCGTTGGGCGGTCGCGTCCGACAAGGCCGAGCAGCTCCCATCTTGAATACCAGCCTCACCCCCGATCGGCCCCTCCGATCGTGTCTGACGGCCAGCGCACAAGCGTGTGCGAAAACGCTGTTTAGCACAATGTGGAAGTGGTTAATATACCCTCCAGCGGACTCACACAACTTTTGCCGCCTGAAGCGGCCGGGGGAACACAATGCCTTTCGTGAAACGTGACGCTGCAGGCCGGGTCACCTCCCTTCACCGGGAGCAAGATTCCCAGGATCTTCAATACCTTCCGTTGGATCACCCGGATGTCGCGGGATTCCTGGAGCCATTCGGGGAACGGCGCAACCAGGGCCGCGGCGCGCTGCTGCAATCCGATCTGGAGATGATCCGAGTCTATGAGGATCTGACCGATATCCTGATCGGCAAGCGTATCGTGGCGCTCACCGACTTCCCCCAGGCAGCCCAGGAAAAGCTCATGCGCCGCAGGCGCTTGCGCTCGTCCTTGAGTCCGATCACGGAAGCCCTGGGGGTGCCCATGGACGACGACGGCCTGCTGCCCTGACAGGCCGCAGGCGGGTCGCGCCGGACCGCACGCGGAAGCGCGCGCGGATCAAAGCGTTTCAGCACTAGCTGTGGGCGGTCAGACCGCGTCCTGGCTCACGGAAATCGACAGGCCCGGCGAGTAGTAGAGCCGCGTGCCGTCCTCGAAGACCCAGAACTGCATGCCGCCGACATCGATACCGCCGGCGGTCGTGTGCGCCGGAGAAACTCCGGCATCCAGGACCCTCAGGTCGGTTTCGATGTTCACCTGCGGATCGTCGCCTTCGTTCATGACGACAATCTCGCCGTTTGCGTCCGGCAGCAGATCGGAGAGCGCGAGTCTGACGGTCAGGTCCAATTCCTGGTCCTGATGGTCGAACTCCAGATCCGTGTCCCCGGTCAAGGCCGGGACCTCGTGTTTCCCGTCCATCAACCCATCCCTCACTTGGCACCCAACTTGATGTGTAACATGTACATAAAATGCCCGCAGAACTCTAATTAAATGTTAAGCGAAAGCTTGCTAATCCGCCAAAGATCGCACCGGGCGGTTGGATTTCGCGGAAACACCGCAGCAGAGAATTTGAAATTTCAATATGTTAGCGCCGATCCCTCGCATGATATCCGGCCGAGGACGCGGGGCTTGGACAGGCCGCTGCAACCCCGCGCCGTCGGGACGACAAACGGCCGTTAACCGACTATAGTTCCAGGGAAGATGGGGAATCGGCGGGCCGATTCCGGGGATCCGGTCGGAATGGCAAGCATCGGCGGTGCAATCGGGAAGCGCTCGGCGGCGGTCGTGGTCGCTGTGCTGGTCACCTTGCTGGTCGCCTTCACGATGATCCGGCTGGATCCGGCCCTGCTCGACCGGGTCGAGGCCGAAAACTACGACCTGCGCTTCCGGATCCGCGGGGTCGAGAAGCCCGGCCCCGAGACCGTGGTGGTCGCCGCGGACGAGAAGACCGCAGCCGTGTTCGGCCGCTGGCCGTTCTCGCACCGCTACTTCGCCCTGGCCATCGACCGCCTGAAGGCGGACGGCGCCAAGGTCATCGCCTTCGACATCATCTTTCCCGACCCCGAATTGTCCTTTCCGGACGACGTCCGGGCGAAGCTCTCCGCGCTGGCCGCCGCCATGCCGCCGGATTCCACCGAGGGCAAGGCGCTGCAGTCGGTGCTCGATGCGCCGAGCCCGGACGACGCCATGGCCCAGTCGATGACGGCCGCCGGGAACGTGGTGCTGCCCTTCACGCTGGACATGGGCGATGCCGAGATCCGCGGGGTCGAGGCGCCGGCCTTCGTCGAGGATTGGGCCTACGGCAAGCTCAATGCCCGGCCCGACGGCAGCAACGACGTCGGCAAGCAAGCGATCGGCGTGCTGCCGCCGGTGGCGCAGCTGGGCGAGGCCGCGGTCGCCGGCGGCTTCGTCAATGTCGACAAGGACCGCGACAGCGCGCCGCGCTCGGAAAACTTCGCCTGGCAGTTCGACGGCGAGACCTATCCGCCCCTCTCGCTGGCGGCCGCCGCCGCCTATCTCGGCGTCTCGCCGCTGGACCTGCAGATCACGCTGGGCTCGCCGATGGAGCTGGGCAGCGTCGCGGTCGGCGACCGGCAGCTGCCGATCAACAGCGCCGCCAAGACGCTGGTCAACTACTACGGCCCGAACCAGACCATTCCCACCTATTCGCTGCTCGACGTGGTCGAGGGCAAGTTCGCGCCCGGCACCTTCACCGACAAGGTGGTGTTCGTCGGCGTGACGCTGACCGCGGTGCAGGATCTCTTCAAGTCGTCGTTCAGCCTCAATTTCCCGGGCGTCGAGCGCCACGCCACCATCACCCAGCGCATCCTGGAAGGACCGGCGCTGGTCGAGCCGGATTACATGGTGCTGGTCAACCTCGGCGCGCTGGCCGTGCTGGGGTTGCTGACCGCGGCCTTCACCGCCCGCATGCCCGCCAGCGGCGGAATCGCCGGCACCGTCGTCCTGGTCGTGGTCTGGTGGGGCATCGGCCAGCTGGCGCTGTTCCCCGGCGGGGTCCGGCTGAACTTCGTCTATCCGGCGCTCGCGGTGCTGGCGAGCTTCATCGCGATGACCGTGCTCCGGGTCGTGCGCGAGGAGCAGCAGCGCCGCGCCGCCGAACGCAGCCTGCGCATCAGCGAGGAACGCTATGCGCTCGCCGCGCGCGGCGCCAACGACGGGCTCTGGGACTGGGACCTGGTCACCAGCCGCTTCTACTCATCGCCGCGCTGGCACCAGATGCTGGGCATCGCGGCCGAGGAAGCCCGCGGCACGCCGGACGACTGGTTCACCCGCACCAACACCGAGGACGTGACGACCTTGCGGGCCGCGATCCAGGCGCATCTCTCCGGCCAGTCGGCGCATTTCGAGCAGGAATTCCGCATGCGCCATGCCGACCAGAGCGACCGCTGGATGCATGCCCGCGGCCTCGCGGTGGTAGACAAGATCGGCAAGCCCTATCGCTTCGCCGGCTCGATGACCGACATTACCGACCGCAAGCTCGCCGAACGGCAGCTGCTGTTCGACGCCTTCCACAGCCGCTTGACGGGCCTGCCTAACCGCGCGCTGCTGATCGACCGCATCAACCAGGCGACCCAGCTCTGGCATCCCGGCGGCGAGAGCGACGTGATCGTGCTGATCCTCGACCTCGATCATTTCCGGCACATCAACGAGACCCTGGGCCAGGCGATCGGCGACCAGGTGCTGATCTCATTGGCGCGCAACCTGGAGCCGGCCTTGCGGCCGGACGACACGTTAGCGCATCTCGGCGAGGACGAGTTCGCGATCCTGCGCTTTTCGGCCGGCGACGTCCGCGGGCAGCTGGAGCAGCTGCTGGAGGCGCTCTACAGGGTCATGGCGGAGCCGATCTCGATCGACGGCCGCGACTTCGAGATGACCGCCAGCATCGGCTATGTGTTCGCCTCACAGTCCGCCGGCGAGAGCGGCGACGAATTGCTGCGCGACGCCAACCTCGCGCTCTACAAGGCGAAGACCACCGGCCGCAACAAGGCAGAGCCGTTCGAGGCGGCGATGCACGCGACCGCGGTCAAGCGCTTCGACCTCGAGGCGGATCTCCGCCGCGCCATCGCAAAAGGTGGGGAGCTCGAGCTCTTCTACCAGCCGATCATCGACATCCAGAACGACCGCATGCACGGCTACGAGGCGCTGCTGCGCTGGCGCCACCCGACCCGCGGCCTGGTCTCGCCGATCGATTTCATCCCGCTCGCGGAAGATACCGGCCTCATCGTCGAGATCGGCCGGCGCTGCATCCTGGAAGCCGCGCGCCAGATCCAGGCCTGGACCCCGCCCGGCGGGGGCAAGCCGCCCCAGGTCGCGGTCAACGTCTCCGGCCGGCAGTTCGCCGCCGAGGGCCTGCTCGACGACATCGAGAACGCGCTCCGGATCACCGAGATTCCGCCCGGCAGCCTCAAGGTCGAGGTGACCGAGAGCCTGGTGATGGACAATCCGGAGCGCACCGTCGATCTCCTGAAGCGGATCATGGCGATCGGCTGCAAGGTCTCGATCGACGATTTCGGCACCGGCTATTCATCGCTCTCGCACTTGCACCGCTTCCCCTTCAACACGCTGAAGATCGACCGCTCCTTCATCGTGCGCATGGCGGACAGCCGCGAGGGCTACGAGATCGTCCGCGTCATCGCCAGCATGGCCAAGGTGCTGGAGCGCGACGTGGTCGCCGAAGGCGTCGAAGACCAGACCTCGGTCGCGACCTTGCGCGAGATGGGTGTCGAGTTCGTGCAGGGCTATGTCTACAGCAAGCCGCTGCCGGCCGCGGAAGCGACCGCCTTCCTGGAGAAGTGGCGCGAGAAGGAACGCGCGCGGGGGACTTCGAAGGCGGCGAGCTGAGCGCTCAATGCACCTTGATCGGCGGCAGGTCTTTCAGCCGCCTGTCGATCGCGGCCTTCATCGGCAGGCTGGGCTGGGCGCCGGGGATCAGGCAGGCGAGCGCCCCGGCGACCGAGCCGTAAGCGAGGCCGCGCGAGATGTCGCCGCCGCTGTCGATCGCCGCGGCGAAGGCGCCGACGAAGGCATCGCCGGCGCCGACCGTATCGACCGGCGTGATCAACAGCGCGGCCACGTCGTAGATCTTATGGCCGGAGAAGCCGCTGGCACCCTCGCCGCCCAGGGTGACGATCACCGTGGTCTGTGCGGCCTCTGCCACAGCGGCTGCGGCGGCGCGGGGATTGTCGCGGTGGCGGCCGAGCGAATCCGCGACCAGCATCGCCTCGGTCTCATTGACGATCAGCCAGTCCAACATGCGCACGATGTCGGTCGGCACGGCGGCCGCCGGGGCGACGTTCAGCATCACGCGGGAACCGCGCGCCTTGGCGCGGCGCACCAGGGTCCAGTTCTCCTCGAGCGGCACTTCCATCTGCAGCAGCACCATCGTCTCCGGCGTCAGCAGATGCTCCGGCACCTGGTCGGCGCGGGCATTGCTGTTGGCGCCGGCGGCGACCACGATGATGTTCTCGCCGCCCTTCTCGACGCAGATCGCGGCGAGGCCGGTCGGCTTCTCGTCCTTGGCGACCAGCGAGAGGTCAACGTCCTGCAGGTTGAGGTCGTTGAGCGCGATCGCGGAGAGATCGTCGGTGCCGACCCGCCCCACCATCCGCACCTGGGCGCCGGCGCGTGCTGCCGCCAGCGCCTGGTTGGCGCCCTTGCCGCCCGCCGCGAAGCTGTAGCCGGGACCGATCACCGTCTCGCCGTGGTTCGGCAGGCGGTCGACCGGGATCAGGAGATCCACATTCAACGAGCCGAACACGACGATCATGATCCCCTCCCCGGGCCTTTGTTCTATTTCCAGCGCAGCTGCAGCCGCCGCGCCTGGTGCATCGCCGGCAGGGTGACTTCACCCCGGGTCATGGCGATGTCGCGCCCGTCGAACTTAGCCGACCGGAGTTCCCCTGTCGCCTGGGCCGAAAGCACCATTGTGCCACCGCCCCGTGTGTCGAGGTCAGTCCCATCCGGCCTGATCTCGATCTGAGTCAGCCGGGTCGCGATATCGGTCCGCAGCACCGGCTGTGCATCCAGCGTGAGCGTCAGCCAGCCGCCTTCCGAAACCAGTTCGGCCTTGCGCCCGAAGGCAAGCAGCGGCCCGAGCCGCCAATCCCCTTCGGCCCGGTCCGGACGGGGGTTGATCTCCCAGCCATCCCAGGGTGTCACATCGATGATTTCATTGATCCCGATCAGCGGCATCAGCCCGCCCCAGCCGTAGAAGAGATCGGTATCGACCTGGTCGTCGGCCTGGCCGGTTTCGGCGCTGAAATTCTCCGGCATCTGCCGTTTGGCCCAGGCGGCAGCGAATAGCTTCACGCTGTCCCCGGCCAGCACCGTCGCCTCGGCCAAATGGCCGCAGCGCTTCAGCCCGCCATAGGTCAGGTAGTTGAGCGGCGGCCAGACCCGGCCGCGCCAATAGACATTGTCATGATAGGCCGGATCATCCCGCGTCACCGACGGCAGGCGATGCACGCCGCCGAAGGCACGCGGATCATCGAGCCATTTCAGCAAGCTCCCCTGCTGCGCTTCCGTCGCCGCCCCGGCCAGCATCGGATAAAAGCTGGTGGGTGCCAGGCTGCGAATGAAATTGCCGTTCCAGCGCCGGTTGGCGAAGATACCGCGCGCCGGATCCCAGAGCCGTTCCTCGATCCGCCGGCGCAAGGCGGCGGCGCGCGATTCCAGACGCTCCGCCGTCTTGGCATCGCCGCGCCCCCGGGCGAAGCGCGCGAGGATCTCGCCGTCGAGGGCGATCAGGCTGTTCAAGCCGACATCGGCCTGGTCGAGGCAGCCGCTCTTCGGGTCGTATTGCGCCTCGTCGTGGATCGGCGAGTTGTCCATGCTGGACTCGTTCTTGGCGCCGAGCTTGGTGCGCATGTAGAGCCCGTCGCCCACCGGCGAGGTGCCCCAGGCCATCAAGCCATCCTGGTTGCCGTCGCGCCGGCTGAACCACCAATCGTGATTGACCAGCAGCCGGTCATAGGCGAGATCGACGAGACTGTCGTCGCCGGTATGTTGCCAGATCTTCCAGAGAATGAAGCTGCAGATCGGCGGCTGCGAGCGGTCGATCCAGCGGTCGTTGCCGGTGATGAGGCAGGCGAAATTGCCCTCCGGCGTCTCGGTCGCCAACACCGCCTTGATGCAATCGCGCGCCAAGGTGGGATCGAACAGCGCGCTCATCAGCGCGTGATAGAAGAGATCGTCCAGCCAGACGCCGAAGCCGCCGAATTTCTGCGCCACCCAGTTGCGGCTCAGCGACATGTAGCGCCGCCGGTTGATCGCATCGAAGACGGTGTTCCAGCCGACCAGGTCGCGCAAGGCATCGAGCGGCGCCGCAGCGAAGCCCGACTGCAGCGGCTTAGGCTGCACAGCCTTCTGGATTGGCAGCGGCGCACCGCCGACGGTCACGGAAAAACTGAACCGCGGCATCTCCTCGAGATTGTAGCGGAGCGCCGCGACCCGCCCACGGGTTCCGCGCGAGGCGAGATAGAAATAACCGTGCTGCTTCAGCTCCGCCTCCAGCGCGGCGATCGAATCGTGGAAGGTCGCCATCAGCGGCGGCGCCTGGCCTGTCACCGTGATCGGCCTGCCGTCGATCTCGGCGGAAAGCCGGCCACTCTCGGGATCGTAGCGCCATTCGGTATCGCCCGCCTCGAACACCACGATGACCCAGACCCGGAGGCCCCATTCCGCCAACTTGCCGGCGCGCCATCCGCCGCGCAGCACGTCCGGTGAGGGCTTGTCGTAGCGCAGGTCGAGTTCGGAACCAGCGTGCTGCAAATGCAGGCTGACCCATGAACCATCGATCGCGCGCTCCCACAGCTGCAAGCCCGGCGCGGTCGCGGGAAAGGCAGTGAAGGTCCCGGTGCTGGCCGCATAGGCACAGGGCGTCACGGTGAGACCCAGCGGCAGATAGGTCATCTGCGCGGGGTAGACGCTGTCCCAGGTATTCCAATCGGTGTTCAAGGCCGGAGCTATTTCCACGCCGCTTCCAACTCCGCATGATTCATGACGGTGACCTGCGGCGCAAAATGCGGCGCGATGACGTCCAGGATCGCCTGATGCGCCTCCGGCACGCCGCTGGTCAGGGCATCGCGTGCGAGGACCACGAAATAACCGAGATCGACCGCGTCCAGTGCCGTCGCCCAGACGCAGACATCGGTCTCCACCCCGGAGAGAACGAGCGTATCGGTTCCGGCGGCCTGCAAGGCTGCGCCGAACTGCGCGTTGCCGAAGGCGGAGAAGGTGCTCTTGTCGAAGATCCCGGCCTTGCCCGCGAGCGTGCGGTGCTCGAGCAGGAGATCGACATAGTCGGCGCCGCCGCCGTCCAGGGTCGCGCTCGGCCATTGCTCATAGTATTTCCGCCAGGCGCCCGGCGCCGCGGCGGCATTCTGTGCCGGCACGAAGCGGGTCCAGAAGGTGCGGCCGGGCTTGTGCTCGGCGAGCCAGGTGACTTCCGGGCGGATGCGGCCGATATCCTTCACCGCCCAGTCGGGATGCTCGGCAAACAGCCGCTGCATGTCGATGACGATGTGCATGGCGCGTGAGAGATCCGGCATCCCCGTCCCCATCCTGCCTCACCCGCTCGGCTTCGACTCAGGGTGCGACCGGCACATTATGCTCCGGCGACCAGTGCAGGGTCACCTTGTCATCGGGCTGGAAGCGGCGGGGCGCGCTGTTCTGTTGAAAGACCGCGACGACCTGGTCGCCGACCTGCACCCGATAGGTCGTGCTGCTGCCCGAGAAAACCGCGCCGATCACGGAGCCCGTCAGCCGGTTGACGCCGACCGCGCTGCCCGGCTCGAGGCCGATCTTCTCCGGCCGCACCGCCAGCAGCGCCGCATCGCCGGCGCGGTAGCCGTCGGCCGGCGCCAGCGCCTCGCCGCCGAGCTTGAGCTCGATCCGCGCCTCGTTGCCGGAAATGGAAGCGACCCGGCCCTCCAGGAAATTGGCGACGCCGAGGAAGCCGGCGGCAAAACGGTTGGTCGGATGCTCATAGACCTCGAACGGCGGGCCGAGCTGGACGATCTGGCCCTGGTTCATGATGGCGATGCGGTCGCAGAGCGTCATCGCCTCTTCCTGGTCATGGGTGACGAAGATCGTGGTGATCCCGACCTCGCGCTGGATCCGCCGGAGCTCCACCTGCATCTCCTCGCGCAGATGCTTGTCGAGCGCGCCCAGCGGCTCGTCCAGCAGCAGCACCTTCGGCCGCGTCACCAGGGCGCGCGCCAAGGCGACGCGCTGCTGCTGGCCGCCGGAAAGCTGCTTGGGCTTGCGCTCCTGCAGGCCGGCCAGGCGCACCAGGCCGAGGATCTCATCGACCCGTGCCTTGATCTCGCCCGCCGGCATCTTGCGGACCGAGAGGCCGAAGGCGACGTTGTCGAACACCGTCATATGCGGGAACAAGGCGTAGTTCTGGAACACCATGCCGATGTCGCGCTTGTGCACCGGCACCGGGCGGATGTCCTCGCCGTCCAGCAATACCTGGCCGTGGTCGAGATCGATGAAGCCGGCGATCGCGCGCAGCAAGGTGGTCTTGCCGCTCCCGGAGGGCCCGAGCAGGCCGAACAGCTCGCCCTCCTTGAACTTCAGCGACACCTCATCCAGCGCGGCGAGCGCGCCGTAGCGCTTGGTGCAGCCGACGACTTCGACCGTGCTCATCGCTCACCGCCGAATTTGTAGAAGCGTGCGGTGATCAGCATGATGCCCATGGAAACCACGATGATGATGGTGGAAATGGCGTTGATCTCTGGTGTGAAGCCCTTGCGGATCGAGGTGTAGATCTCGACCGGCAGGGTGGTCACGCCCGGCGGCGCCAGGAAATAAGAGATCACGAACTGGTCGAAGGAGGTGGCGAAGGCGAACAGAGCCGCCGCCACCACGCCGGGCGCAATGATCGGCGCCGAGACCCGCCAGAAGGTCTGCCAGGGCGTGGCGCCCAGGGTCGCCGCCGCCTCCTCCACCGATTTCGGGAAATCCGACAGCCGCGCGCCCACGACGATGATCACGTAAGGCAGCGACAAGGCGACATGGCCGAGCAGGATCGCGTGCAGCCCGCGCGGCTTCAGGCCGATGGCGGGGAAGGTCCAGTAGAAGAACACCAGCATCGCCGTGCCGATCACCAGCCAGGGAATGGTGATCGGCGGCAGCAGCAGGAGCTGCATCAGGTTACGGCCGCGGAACTGGTAGCGCGAGAAGGCGAGCGCCGCCGCGGTGCCGAGCGCGGTCGCGACCACCGTGTTCACCAGGGCGATCACCACGCTGTTGCGCCCGGCATTCAGCAGCCGGTCGTTCTCCGCCAGCGCCTTGAACCAGACCAGGTCGAACTCGAAGGGCATCTGGTAGAGGGGCGAGCGGTTGAAGGCGAGCAGCGCCATCACCAGGATCGGCACGTAGAGGAACAGCAGGACCAGCGCCAGATAGGTCTTGGCGATGCCGCCGCCGATGTCGAGCTTGCGGTTCATCCCCAGACCCCGCGCCGCTTCAGGATCGGATAGAGCACGGCGAAGATCATCAGCACGATCGCCAGCATGGTGAAGGAGAGCGCGGCGCCGAGCGGCCAGTTCGCGGTCACGGTGAACTGCTCCTCGATATTCATGCCGAGCGTGGCGCCCTTGGCGCCACCGAGGATGCGCGGCTCCATGAAGGAGCCGATCACCGGCACGAAGATCAGCACCGCACCGGAGATGACTCCGGGCAGGCTCAGCGGGAAGACGACGCGGCGGAACACGGTCCAACTCTCCGCCCCGAGGCTGCGCGCCGCTTCCATCAGCGAGTCATCGATCGCCTGCAGCGAGACGTAGCAGGTGAGGATCATGTAGGGCAGATAGGAATGCACCAGGCCGATCACCACGGCCGGATAGGTGAACAGCAGGTTGATGGCCGGCGCATCGGGAAAGACCGCATGCAGCGCCATGTCCAGGAAGCCGCCCTGGCGCAGCACCATGGTCCAGGAGAAGACGCGAACCAGCGCGTTGCTCCAGAACGGCAGCACGATCAGCAGGAACAAGGCCTCGCGCCACCGTCCCTTGACTCGCTTGGCCAGCGCGTAAGCCGCCGGATAGCCGACCAGGAAGCAGAACAGGGTGGTCCAGAAGCCGAGCAGGATCGACCACCAGGTCAGCGGCAGATAGAAGGATTTCTGGAAGAAGGCGGCGTAGTTCGCCAGCGTGAAATTGGCCGGCCGTGGCACCAGCGGCGAGACGTCGAGAACGCTGCAATAGAGCATTGCCGAAAGCGGCAGGAAGATCGTCACCGCCAGCCAGGCATAAGCCGGCCCGGTCAGCCCGAAGATCGACCACATTTGCCGCTGGCGTGGCGACATGGTGATGTGCTGTCCCCTTGCTCTTGAGAGACCCGGCGCTGGATCAGGGACGCTCAGGCTGCACAGCCCCCCATCCCTGCCTTCCCCCTGAAGGGGGAAGGGGTCGGATAGAGTTGTCACATTCGCCGAAACACGATCCTTCTCCTCCCCCCTTCAGGGGGGAGGTCGGGAGGGGGGCACGTGCAGCCTGAGCGCTCAAGATCCAGCGCCCAGTGTCCTTACCCCGCGAACGCGGTCTTCACCTCGGCCCAAAGGTCGGAATACTTCTGCTTCTCCTCGTCGGAGAGCGGCGCCATGAATTGCAGGCGCTTGATCGCCTCCTGGTCGCTGTAGAAGGTCTTCGAGGCGTCGCTGTCGGGCAGGGCTTCCATCGCCTTCGGGTTGGCGGAAGCTGGCGCGCCGACCTTGGTGGCCCATTCGACGTAGAATTTTGGATCGACCATCCAGTTGATGAAGGCATGGGCGCCGTCGGGATTGGGCGAGTCCTTCACCACGGCGAGGCCGTCGAACCAGCCGATGCCGCCTTCGCTCGGCACGTAATAGCCGACCGGCAGCTTGAAGTTGGTCTTGCTGCGCAGGGCCGAACCGCTCCAATAGACAGAGAGGTCGAAGGCCTTGGCGGCGAACTGCTTGTTCCACTCGTCTTCCGAAGACCAGAGCAGCGCCACGTTCTCCTTCAGCTCCAGCAGCTTCGCCTTGACCTTCTCAAGGTCGGCCGGATGATTCATATCCTGGCCGGTCGCGATGGCGCCGAAGCCGACATTCTCGATGCCGTCGTCGCGCAAGGCCACGCGCTTCTTCAGCGTCGGATCCCAGAGCTTGGCCAGCGTCGCCGGCGATTCCTTGAACACATCGGAGTTATAGGCGATCGCGGTGATTCCCCAGACCCAAGCCACGCCGAACGGCTTGCCGCCATCGTTCAGCAGCGGGGAATCGCGGAATGCCGGGTTGAGGTCGGCCCAATGCGGGATCTTCGCGGTATCTATCGGCTGGATCAGCCCCTCCTTCGAGGCGATGCTGTTCCAGGCGCAGTTGGTCACGACCACGTCGTAGCCGCCCGGGTTGGTCCGCATCTTGGTGATCATCTCGGATTCGGAATTGTAGTAGTCGTGGGTGACCGTGTTGCCGGTCGCCTTGTGGAAGGCGTCGACCGACCAGGCTTCGTCGGTACCGTAGCCCTGCCAGTTCAGCACCTTCACGTCGCCGGCGGCGCGGGCGATCCGCGGCGCGCCGAGCACCGTGGCGCCGACACCCAGAGCCGTGGCACCGGCCAGAAACTGCCGGCGGTTGCTCCGGCCGAAAGACCGGAACTTCGAAACTTCCGTCATTTTTCACCCTCCCTGGGTTCCGCTGTGTTCGGGCAGGCCTGTCCGGCCAAGTTGCCCTTTTGGTGAATTTGTTTGTGTACAAATGATCTCTATCGCCGCACCGCCTGTCAAGCCGAGCATAGCATGTGGCGGACGGGGCATCGCCACGCCATCGGGACGCAGGCTTGACATATTCTCATCTGATCTTCGTCATGCCGCCCATCATGAATCTCGATCCCCTGGTCGATCCCGACGCCTTTCCCCTGCTCGCCCGCGCCAAAGCGGAGGGAAATCCTGTCGCCTACCTGGACAGCGCCGCCAGCGCCCAGAAACCGGCCGTCGTGCTGGACCGGCTGCGCGACTTCTACACGCGCGACTACGCCAACATCCACCGCGGGGTCTATCCGCTCAGCGAACGCGCGACCGAGGCCTATGAAGGCGCGCGCGAGCGGGTCGCCCGGTTCCTGCACGCCAAGACCGAGGAAATCGTCTTCACCCGCGGCGCCACGGAGGCGATCAACCTGGTGGCCTACAGCTTTGGCGAACACTTCCTGCAGCCCGGCGACAAGGTGCTGGTCTCGGCGCTCGAGCACCACGCCAACATCGTGCCCTGGCAGCAGCTGCGCGACCGCCGCGGCACCCGGCTCGAGGTGATCCCGATCGACGGCAACGGCGATCTCGACCTCGACGCTTATCGCCGCCAGCTCGACGGGGCGAAGCTGGTCTGTGTTACTGCCGTCGCCAACACGCTGGGAACGGTGACGCCGCTTCAAGAAATCATCGCCCTGGCCCACCAGGCCGGCGCGCGGGTGCTGGTCGATGGCGCGCAAGGGGCGCCGCATCTGCAGCTCGATGTCGCTTCGCTCGATTGCGACTTCCTCGCCTTCACCGGCCACAAGGTCTATGGCCCGGACGGGATCGGCGTGCTCTACGGCAAGGCCGAGCTGCTCGACCGGATGCCACCCTGGCAGACCGGCGGCGACATGATCCGCACCGTCACCTTCGAACGCACCTTGTTCGCCGAATCCCCGCGCCGCTTCGAGGCCGGCACGCCGCCGATCGGCGCCGCCGTAGGCTTGGCGACCGCGCTCTATTTCATCGAGGGCATCGGCTTCGACAAGATCGGGGCGCATGACCGGGCGCTTGCGGATTACGCGATGGGCAGGCTCGGCGAGATCCCGGGGCTGAAGCTGATCGGCATGCCGCAGCAGCGCGCCGGCATCGTCTCCTTCGTGCTGGACGGCATCCATCCCCATGACATCGGCACGCTGCTGGGTTCCGCCGGCATCTGCGTTCGCACTGGCCACCACTGCGCCCAGCCGCTGATGGAGCATCTCGGCATCCAAGGTACAGTGCGCGCCTCCTTCGCCGTGCACTCCCATGCCGGAGAGGTGGATCGTTTGGCCGAGGAGCTGATGAAGGCGCGCCAGCTTCTCGGCTAGGCGCTGGTCAGTTCCACGACCTTTTGCCAGCGCGGCAGGTCGCGCAGCTCATTGAAATCGGAATCCTGGAGCGTCCACACCTTGGTGTCGCGGCTGGCGCGCGGCAACAGGCTTTCGAGCAGATCGAAGGCCCGATCGAACTCGCCGAAAGCGACACTCTGGCAGGCGATGTTGTAGCTGGTCATGACATCGGTCGGGTCGATCGCCAGGGCTCGGGTCGACCACTCCTTTGCCTGCTCGACCTGCCCAAGCACGGAGAGCGCGTTGGCCCCCAGATAGGCGGCACGCACGTTTTCCGGGTTTCGTGCCAGTTCCTGCTCCGCGCGCTCGAGGCCGCGGCGTGCCGCGTTCAATTCGTTGTCGCGCTGATTGAGCGAGAAATACACCTGGGTCAGCAGGACCTGCGCCTGGAAATCGTTCGGGTTGACTTCCGAGGCCCGCGTCCAATGGCGCGCCGTCTCCTCCAGCTTGCCCTGAACGTAGCAGCAGCGGCCGTAGAAATAATGCGCCTCATAGAGCTCTGAATTGAGCGCGATCGCCCGCTCGAACTCCGCCTCCGCCTCCGCGTAGCGCCGTTTGCCGGACAGCGCCAGGCCGCGCGTGGCCCGCGCCTCGGCCAGATTGGGATCGAGCGCCAGCGCTTTGTCGCTGTTCACCAGAACACCGTCGAGCGCCCCTTCCATTGAATAATCGATAAAGAGGAAGGCATCGACATCGGCAATTCCGGCGTAAGCCTGCGCATAGCCGGGATCAAGCGCGATCGCTTTCGAAAACATATCCTTCGCCCGCACGTAGTTGCGGCGCGAGTTGCGATGGAACAGCTCCTGCCCGCTGAGATAGCAGGTATGAGCCTCTGAAGGCTTCATGCGGTGCCAGGCCCGAGATGGTTTTCCCGGGCATGAAGCTAGCGAATTGGCCGCTTTGCGCCAAGGCCCTCAATCAAGCGGCGAAATGGTCCGCCAGCACATGCGCGACCGCCGCGGTCACCTTCTTCGCGGCCGGGATGTGCAGGAACTCGTTCGGCCCATGCGCATTCGAATGCGGGCCGAGCGCACCGGTGATCATGAACTGCGCCTTGGGGAATTTCTCGCCCAGCATGCCCATGAAGGGAATCGTGCCGCCTTCGCCGAAATAGGCCGGCGGCTTGCCGAAGGTCGCCTGCGAGGCCTCAGCCACCGACTTCTCCAGCCAGGGCGAGAGGCTGGGCGCGTTCCAGCCGCTGCCGACGCCCCTGACGGAGAGCTCGACCTGGGCGCCATACGGCACCGCCTCCGTCAGCAGCTTCCGCAGCAGGACATCGGCGCCCTTCGCGTCGAGGGAAGGCGGCAGGCGCAGGCTCAGGGTCGCCGTGGTGAAGGGCAGCATCACATTGCCGGCATTTTCCGGCTCGGGCAGGCCCTTCATGCCGGTGACCGCGAGCTGCGGGCGCCAGGCGCGGTTCAGGATCAGCTCGACGGAATCGTCGGTCACCGGCTTGGTCGCGCCGGCGAAGGGATAGGTGGTCCTGACCGCCTCGCCCAGCACCCGGGCTACATCGCGCGCCTGGGCGATGCGGTCGGCCGGGATCTGCGCATAGAGCTCCGGCGGCAGGACCGCGCCGGTCGCCTCGTCCTCGATGCGCGAGAGCAGCTGGCGCATGATGCGGAAGCTCGAGGGCACGATGCCGGAGGCGGCACCGGAATGCACCCCCTCCTCCAGCACCCGCACCGTCACCGTGCCATTCCACAGCCCGCGCAAGGAAGTGGTGAGCCAGAGCTGGTCGTAGTTGCCGCAGCCGGAATCGAGACACACCACCAGCGACGGCGTGCCGAGCCGCTTGGCGATATGGTCGATATAGACGGGCAGGTCCGGGCTGCCGGATTCCTCGCAGGCCTCGATCAGCACCACGCAGCGGGCATGCGGGATGCCCTGCTCGCGCAGGCCCATGATCGATGTGATCGCCGAGAAGATCGCATAGCCGTCATCGGCGCCGCCGCGGCCATAGAGCTTGTCGTCCTTCAAGACCGGGATCCAGGGGCCGAAACCCTCGGCCCAGCCGACCATTTCCGGCTGCTTGTCGAGATGGCCGTACATCAGCACCGGATCCTGGTCGCGGCCCGAGCCCGGGATATCGATCACGATCAGCGGCGTGCGGCCCGGCAGGCGCAGCACCTCCAGCGTCGCGCCCGGCATCGCCGCGATTTTCTGCCGCGCCCAGCCGGCCAGCAGGTCGACCGCCTGGTCCATGTAGCCGTGCTTCTCCCAGTCATGGTCGAAGTCCGGCGACTTGTTCGGGATCCTGATGTAGTCGCAGAGCAGCGGAATGACCTCTGCGTCCCAGATGCCGCCGATGAACTGCGCCAGCTTTTCCTGATTCATGTTCTTGATCCTTACGCAAATGCCTTGGAGAAGAAGCGCTCGATCCGGAGCAGCAGCTTCTCGCGATTGCCTGCCTTATAGATCCCATGCCCTTCATCATCAAAGGTCATGAGGTCGAAGGGGATCTTCGCCGCCATGAGATCCCGGCAGGCCACCTTGGTATTCTCCGGCGATACGTTGCTGTCGGCGAGCCCGTGCACGATCAACAGCCGGCCCTTGATGTTCTTGATGAAGTTCTGCGGCGAGGCGCGGAAATAACGGTCCGGGAGCTGTTCCGGCGTGCCGCCCATCATTTCGATCGAGAAGGCGCGGCCATGCGGCATCTCGGTCGCGTGATAGTCGATGTCCAGTGCATACATGCCGCAGATCGGCACGGCCGCATCCACCAGGTCGGCGAAGCGCGTGATCGCGATCCACGACGAGTAGCCGCCGTAGGAGAGCCCCATGACGCCGATCTTGCCGCGCTCGGCCTTGCCGGCGGCGAGCAGTGCCTCGATGCCGGTGCGGATGTCGTCCTGCTCGGCTCCGCCCCAGCCGTCTTTCTTGATCGCCTCGCGGAAGGCGCGGCCGAAGCCGGTCGAGCCGCGGTAGTTCGGGTCGAGCACGGTGAAGCCGGCGCCGACCATGAACTGGATGAACGGCGTCACCCAATCCTCGCTGTGCCAGGTCGGCCCGCCATGCACATTGACGACGAGGCCGCGGGATTCGCCTTCGGGCTCATAGAGCCAGCCCTGAATCGGCAGCCCGTCGCTCGAGGTCCAACGAAAGTCACGCGCTGGATGGGTGCAGCCCCGGAAGCGCTCGCTACTGCGGGTGAGGTTCGTCACGCGCATGGTGACAGGCTCGATCCGCACCAGGTCATGGCCGCGCGCCGCGCTGTAGCGTTCGCAGACCCAGTCGCCGCCGGGCAGCTGCGCGATCGGCTTCAGGCTGGTTTCCGGCAGGATGAACAGCTGCTCGACCCCGGTCTCGACATCGAGCCATTTCGCCATCAGCCGGCCATCCGCGTATTCGAGGATCATGGCGCTGCGCCCGTCCTGGCCGGCAACGACGGCGTCGATGTTGCGGCGCGGGTCGTCGATCAGCCAGCGCAGCGCACCGGTCTCCAGGTCCAGCAGGCCGACCCGGTCATGGCTCTCGGTCTCGGCCTGCACCAGCAGCCGGCTCCCCTTCCCCAGCCAATGCGCCCGGGTCTTGAACCGGGCTCCGGCGTTCAGCACCTCGCGATTGCCGCTGCCGTCAATACCGACCACCCACATCTGGTTGCCGTTCGGATCGGCGTCGTAGCTGCCATAGAGCACCAGATCGCCATCAGGCGATATTTCCGGCTCCAGGTCATAGAAGCTCTTGGCATGCGCCAGCACATGGGTGCGGCGGGTCGAGAGATCGAGGCGTTGAATCCGACTGCCCTCGACCGGCTCACCGTTCACGAGATCCGCCGTATAGACGACCGCGCCGCCGTCCTCGGTCAGCGCGCCGCCGAAGACATAGCTGGTCGATTGCAGCGGCGTCAGCGCTTCGAGCCCGCCACTCGCCCGGTCCAAGCGGAACAGCTGGTCATGCTCGTTGCTGCCGATCGACTGCGCGAGGATGAGTTGGCTGCCGTCCTGCGAGAGGCTGCGGACATAGAAATGATCCTTGCCCTCGGTGATCCGTTCCGGCGGTTGCGAGCCGTCGGTCGGCGCGATCCAGACTTCGCCGGTCTCGGTGATGCCAGTCCAGGTCCAGGCCAGCCACTGCCCGTCGCCGGAGACCCGCGGCGACCAGAGGATCGGATAGCGCGCCCAGCTGCGGGCGAGATCGTCGATCTTCATGCGAAGGCCGCGGCAAAGAATTCCGCCAGGCGCTTCAACAGCACGCGGCGGTTGGCCGGCCGGCTGATGCCATGGCCCTCGTCGTCGAACAGCAGGACGCCATACTTCTTGCCGGCGGCGTCGAGGCGCTTCCTGACCTCGGCGACGTTCTCCGGCGTCACGTTGGGGTCGTTGGCGCCCTGCACGATCAGCAACGCGCCCTGAATAGCGTCGATGAAGTTGATCGGCGAACGCTCGTAATAGCGCTCCGGCACGGCGCTGGGTGGCCCGCCCATCATCTCCTCGGAATAGGGCCGGATGTCGGGCCGCGTGGTCTCGTAATCGACCACGAGATCGGTCATCCCGCAGATCGGCGCCGCGGCGGCGATGATCTCCGTCGGGAAATGGGTGATCGCCCACCAGGAGGAATAGCCGCCATAGGACGTGCCCGTGATCCCGACCTTGCCCGCCTGCGCGATGCCGGCGCGGATCAGCGCCTCGGCGCCGGTGCGGATGTCGATCTGCTCGGCCCCGCCCCAGCCCTGCAGCTTGATGGACTCCTGGAAGGCGAAGCTGAAGCCGGTCGAGCCGCGGTAGTTGGTCTGCAGCACGTTGAAGCCCGCACGGGCGAAATACTGCGGATCGATCGCGAAAGCATCCTCGTCATGCGCGGTCGGGCCGCCATGGATATCCAGGATCGTGCCGATCGCGGTTCCACGGGCGCGGTAGAGCCAACCCTGGATCGGCAGCCCATCTTCCGAGGTCCAGCGGAAATCTTCGGCCGCGACCAGTTCATCCGGCGCCGGGATCGACGCGCTGGGATGTGTCGAGATTGCGCCCAGGATCCGCGGCCCGTTTGCCTCAAGCGCAACCCGCACCAGCCTGGCCGGGACCCGCGCGCTGTAATGCCAGGCCAGCCAGGCGCCGTCCGCCAGCGGCCCGACCGGGGTCAGTGCGCCATCGGCAAACGGCCCGAACGGACGCTCGCGCTTCGTCAGCGGATCGAGGAGCAGGCTCTTCGGCCGCGCCTCCAGGGTTTCATCGACCACGATCTCCGCCGAGCGCTTCGGCCAGTCGGCATTGGCGACCGCGCGCTCCGGATCATCGACCAGCCAGTCCAGCTTTCCGCTCGCCAGGTTCCAGAGGCCGATCCTGCGATGCGTTTCCGCCTCGGCCACGACGAGAATCGACTGGCCATCGGGCGACCAGGCGCCGTCGGCCTTCTTCTCCGCGCCGACATTGACGATCTCGCGGTCGAAGCTGCCGGCAAGATCGGTCAGCCAAAGCTGGCTGCCCGAGGGATGCGGGTCGTTGCGGTCATAGAGCACATGGCGATCGTCGGGCGAGAGCAAGGGCCAGCCGTAATGCGCGCGTTTGGGCCGCGCCAGCACGCGGCGCTTCCCCTTCGGCCCGTCCTGCACATAGACCAGGGTCGGCTCGATCTCGCTGCCGGCCTCATCGACATTGGCCGAGAACAACAACGTCTGTCCGTCTTTGGCCAGCTGGCCGCCATGGATGTAGTAGTCCGGGCGATCCTCGGTCAGCGCGACGCTCGGCCGCCCGTCGAGAAACACCTGGTGCAGCCCGACGCGCTCGTCGCCGTCCTGGCTGCGGGCATAGACGATGCTGCCGCTGTCCGGCGCCCAGCGGAAGGAATCGCAGTCCCATTCATCGCCGACCAGGCAGCGCGGCGTGCCCTTGCCGTCCGCCGCCGTCACCCAGAGCTGCGTCGTCTCGGCGAGACCCGCCCAGATCCAGGCCACGGAATTCCCGTCCGGCGAGATCCGCGCGCTGTAGAGCTGCGGCGTCTTCAGCAGCCGGTCGAGGAAGGAGTCGTGCTGGGAGAGATCGAGGGGCATGGTCACTCGAGCGTCATGTGCAAGCAGTTCTAGTCGCGCAGATCCCCGGGTCAAGCCCGGGGATGACGAATGTATCCTTATGCTCCGATGTGATGGCACGCCGCAAAATGCCCGCCGCCGTAGTCGCGCATTTCCGGCTCCTGCGTGGTGCAAATCTCCGTCGCCTTGGGACAGCGGGTGCGAAAGCGGCAGCCGCTCGGTGGGTTGATCGGTGACGGGATGTCGCCCTGCAAGAGCACCCGCGGTCGGCCGCGCTCCACTTTGGGATCGGCGATCGGCACGGCGGAGATCAGCGCCTGGGAATAGGGATGCAAAGGCCGCGCGTAGAAATCGTCGCGCTCGGCGATCTCCATGACCTTGCCGAGATAGAGCACCATCACCCGGTGGCTGATATGCCGCACCACGGCAAGATTGTGCGAGATGAACAGCAGCGAGACGCCCAATTCACGTTGCAGCTCCATCAGCAGGTTGATGATCTGCGCCTGGATCGAGACGTCGAGCGCCGAAACCGGCTCGTCGCAGACGAGCAGTTTAGGCTTGAGGATGATCGCCCGCGCGATGCCGATCCGTTGGCATTGCCCGCCGGAGAATTCATGCGGATAGCGGTTGGCCATGCTGGCGGCGAGGCCGACCTGGTTCATGGTCTCGAACACGCGCTTCCTGACCTCGGCACGGCTGAGCTCCGGGTGGAAGATGCGCAAGGGCTTGCTGATGATCGCCTCGACCGACATCCGCGGGTCGAGCGAAGCCAGCGGGTCCTGGAAGATGATCTGCATCTGCCGCCGCTCGGCACGCAATTCCCGAGCGCCGAGGTCGAACAGGTCGTGCCCGGCCCAGACCACGCGGCCTTCGGTGGTCTTGATCAGCCGCAGGACCGCGCGGCCGAGCGTGGACTTGCCGCAGCCGGACTCACCGACGATGCCCAGGGTCTCGCCGGGCTTCAGGTCGAAGCTGACACCGTCGACCGCCCGCACATGGGCGAAAGTGGTGCCGAGCACCCCGCCCTTGATCGGGAAATGAACTTTGAGGTCTTCGACCGCAAGGAGCGCATCCCTTTGAATCGGAGGGGCTGCCATGTCACGCCTTGCTTTCACGACAGGCCACGGCGCGGCCGCTTCCGTCGCCCAGCAGCGCGGGCATCTCGGTCCTGCAGCGCTCGACCTTCAGCGTGCAGCGCGGCTCGAACGGGCAGCCGGGAATGTCGCCCATGGCGGCGCGCGGCTGGCCGGCGATGGTCTTCAGCGCGCCGTGCACCTTCTCATCCAGGCGCGGCGTCGAGGCCAGCAGGCCTTTCGTGTAAGGATGCTTCGGGTTGTAGAAGATCTCGTCGACACTCCCCTGCTCCATGATCCGACCGCCATAGAGCACGATGACGCGGTCGCAGAGCCGGGCGATCACGCCGAGGTCGTGAGTCACGATCGCGACCGCGGTCTTCATGTCGCGGGCAAGCTCGGCCATCAGCTCCAGGATCTGCGCCTGCACCGTCACGTCGAGCGCGGTGGTCGGCTCGTCGGCGAGCAGGACTTCCGGGCGGCAGAGCAAGGCCATGGCGATCATCACCCGCTGCCGCATGCCGCCGGAGAATTCGTGCGGATACATGCGGATGCGCCGCCGCGCCTCCGGGATGCGGACCCGGTCCAGCATCTCGATCGCGACTTCCTCGGCCTCCGACTTCGACTTGCCCTGGTGCGCAATCAGCACCTCGGTCAATTGGTCGCTCACCCGCATATAGGGGTTGAGCGAGGTCATCGGGTCCTGGAAGATCATCGACATCGCCGAGCCGCGGATCGCGTCGAGCTCCTTCGGCGACCGGTTCAGCAGCTGCTGGCCCTCGAACGCCGCGCTGCCCGAGCAGCGCCCGTTGCTGGCCAGCAAGCCCATCAGCGACAGCAGGATCTGGCTCTTACCTGAGCCGGATTCGCCGACGATGCCGACGATCTCGCCCTGGCGGAGATCGAAGCTGACCCGATCGACCGCGGTCACCCAGCCCTGCGGCAGCTTGAACTGCACCGACATCTCCGCGACCGACAGGACGGGCCGGCCGGCGTCGGGCGGTGCGGCGCGTTCAGCGCTCATTGGGGTCGAAGGCATCGCGCAGCCCGTCGGTGATGTAGTTGAGGCAGAACAGCACCGCCGCCAGGAAGCCGCCCGGCACCATCAGCAGCCGGATATCGGTCTCGATCTTGTCGGCGCCCTCGTTGATCAGCGAGCCCCAGCTGGCGAAGGGCGGCGCCACGCCGATGCCGAGATAAGAGAGGAAGGATTCGGTCAGGATCGCCTCGAGCACCAGCAGACTCGAATAGACGATGACGACGTTCACGGAATTGGGCGCGATATGCTGGGTGATGATCTGCCAGGCATTCATGCCCCCGGCCCTGGCCGCCTCGACGAACTCGCGGCTCCTTAGGCTGACCGCCTGGCCGCGGGCGATCACCGCCGGGGTGAGCCAGAGCGTGAATGCCACCGCGATGAACAGCGCGATGTTCGGGCTGTCGAGCGGGATGGGCCCTAGATGCAGGCCGGAATCCTGCAGCACCACCTTGATCAGGATCGCCAGGAAGATGAACGGCAGCGAGAGCAGGATATCGACCGCGCGCATCATGATGTCGTCCAGCCAGCCACCAGCATAGCCGGCGGTGGCGCCGTAGATGACGCTGATCAGCACCGAGACCATGGCGCCGAAGAAGCCCAGCGCCAGCGAGACCCGACCGCCGTCCAATGTGCGCAGCAGCAGGTCGCGGCCGAGATCGTCGGTGCCAAAGGGATGCGCGGTGAAGAAATCGACCGGCGCCGAGATGTTCTCGAAATCCGCTTCCTCGCTGGTGAAGGGAAAGAAGAACGGCCCCATATAGCAGGCCAGCACGATCGCCAGCAGGATGAAGCAGCTCAGCACCGCTAGGTGATTCTTGGCGAAGCGCCGCGCCGAGGCCTTGAACGGGCTGATCCCGACCGGCATCGCCTGGTCCGCCGGGCTCAACGGCGGCGTGCCCGGCAGCCCGCCGGGATTGAAGGTGAGATCATTCATAGCTCACCTTCGGATCGAGCAGGCCGCGGGCGATGTCGGTCACGAGGTTGGCCAGGATGACGATCGCGCCATAGAACAAGGTCACGCCCATGATCAGCGGATAGTCGCGGCCTTCCGCACCCTGCACGAAATAGCGGCCGATGCCGGGAATGCTGAAGATGTTCTCGACCACGACCGAGCCAGTGATGGTGACGGCGGTCGCGGGCCCGAGATAGGCGACGACCGGCATGATCGCGCCGCGCAGCGCGTGCTTGATGATGGTGCGCCTTTCGCCGATGCCCTTAGCTCGCGCGGTGCGGACATAGTTGGTGCGCGCGGTCTCGATCATGGAGCTGCGCATCAGCCGCGAGACATAGGCGATGTTGGGCAACGCGAGTGTCAGCACCGGCAGCACGCGGCATTGCCAGCTGTCGTCCCAGCGGGCCACCGGCAGCCAATGGAGCTGCAGGCCGAACAGGATCTGCAGCAACGGGCCGATCACGAAGATCGGCACCGCGACGCCGACCATGGCGATGGCACCGGCCGAATAGTCTATCGGCCCGTTGCGGCGGAGCGCGCCGGCAATGCCGAGCGCGATGCCGACGACGGTCGAGAGCAGCATCGCCCAGGCGCCGACCTCCAGCGAGGTCGGGAAGCCGATCGCGATCAGCTCGGAGACGTTATAGTCCTTGAGCTTCAGCGAGGGCCCGAGATCGAAATGCAGCACGCCGACGAACCAGCGCCAGAACTGCTCCCAGAGCGGGTCGTTGAGATGGAAGTGATCCTCGACCGCCTTGCGAACTTCCGGCGAAATCCGGCGGTTGCCGGAAAACGGCCCGCCGGGCGCCATCCGCATCATGAAGAAGGTGATGACGGAGAGCGCGAACAGCGTCGGCACGGCACCGATCGCGCGGCGGAAGGTATAGCTCCACATGGTCAGGCCGGCCTTGCAACGAAACAGGGAGTGGCGCCATCCACTCCCTGTTCACGCGGCGGCATTATTCCAGCGACATGAACTGCGTGCCGTGCCAGCCGGTGGGGTTGTCCACCCAGCCTTTCACATTGGATCGGACCAGGTTCCTCTGCGGCGCCGCGGAAACCGGCGCGGTCAGGTAGGAATCGAGCAGCACCTTCTCCGCCTGGGCCAACACCTTGTAACGCGCCGCCTGGTCGGTGATCGCGACCGCCTGGTCGTAGAGCTTCTCGAACTCCTCGCTCTTCCAGTTGTAGCCGGCCTCGGCGCGGGGATCCATGTAGGCGAGGAAGGTTTCCGGCCCGGCGAAATCGCCGACCAGGTCATCCATGAACACGTCCCAGCCGCCCGCCGTGAAGGCGGAGAGCCAGGCGTCGCGGTCCTGGGCGTTGACCGTGGCGTTGACGCCGAGGGTCTGCTTCCACATCACCGCGGCGGTCTCGGCGAACTTGCTCATCGCGGCGTTGTTGGAGGCCTCGATCTTCAGGCTGAGGCTGTCCATCTTGGCCTCGGCCATGCCTTCCTTGAACAGCGCCTTGGCCTGCTCCTCGCGCGCCGCCTTGTCCATGCCGCATTCCGGCACTTTCGGCGCGTCATAGCCCGGGACCGGGATCACATAGCCGCAGTTCATCACATAGCCGCCCTTCACCACCTTGTTGACCAGGGTGTCGCGGTCGAGCGCCATGGAAAGCGCCTGGCGCACCTTGATGTTGTCGAACGGCGGCTTGGTGAGGTTGAAGCTGAAATAGACCGTCTCGGTACTGTTGGTGGTGTGCACCTGGTCGCCGAGCTCCTGCTTCAGCGGCTCGAGCTGGTCGCTCGGGATGTCGTAGGTGATGTCCTGCTCGCCGGTCTTGAACAGCTTGATCGCCGTCGCGTCATTCTCGGTGATGATGTAGGTCACCTTGTCGATCTTGACGTTGGCGGCGTTCCAGAAGTTCGGATTCTTCACCAGGGTCACGTGCGACTGCGGCACGTTTTCGGTCATGTGATAGGGACCGTTGGAGACAATGTTCTCCGGCTTGATGAAATCCTTGCCGAACTTCTCGAAACTCGGCTTGTGCAGCGGCGCCATGTAGAAGCTGTTCATCAGATACAGCATGTAGGGCGCCTGCTTATCGAGCTTGATGACGACGGTCTTGTCGTCCGGCGCGCTGATGCCGAGAGTCTTCGGATCGCGCGCGTCCTTGTTCTCGCTGTCCATGTAGGCGGCAGCGCCGGTGATCGAGATGGTCGAGGAGAAGATGTAGTTCTTCTCCGAGGCCGTTTCCGGCAGCAGCGTGCGCGCCACCGCGTCGACGAAGGCCTGCGCCACCAGCGGCGAGCCGTCGGACCATTTGAGGCCGTCGCGCAGATGGAAGGTGTAGGTGAGACCGTCGTCGGAGATGTCCCACTTCTCGGCGGCGCCCGGCGTCGGCTCGCCGTCGGCCCCCGCCGTGATCAACCCCTCATACATGTCGTCCTGAATCCAGCCCTCATAGGCGAGGAAATTGACCTGGGGATCCAGCGTGCCGATCGTCGCGCCGATGCCGCGCTTCAGGACCTTCTCGCCGGCGCTCGGCGCCGGTGCGGGGGCCGGGGTGGCCGCCGCCTGCTGCTCGGTTGTCGCAGGCGCAGGGGTCGCCGCCGGCTGCGGCTCGGTGGTCGCAGGGGCCGGCGCCGGTGCGGGCGTTGCGGTCGTCTGCTGCTCGGCCGGGGCCGGGGCACTGTTGCCGCTCTGCTCTTCCTTCTTCTCGCCGCAGGCGCCGATCGTCAGAGCGACCGCTGCCACCAAAGCGAGCCAAAGCCCGCGCCTTGCCCAATTCCCGCGTTTCGCCAGACCCATGCCATCCTCCCCAGATTTCCTCGGCTTCGGACGAGCCGATTCTCATCTCACAGACTAGACCGCCGCCCGACCGCGGAGCAACCGAACCATCGAAGCTGTATACAGCTGAGGCAAGATTAATCCCTCCGCTCGGCCCCGGAGTCAAGGCGAGGCGGACAGACTTGCGAATAAAAAAGTGCCGTGATGCCGTTACGGTCAGGTGACTGACGAAGCCGAAGCACAAGGGTGAATGAATGGGTCTGGAGCTGCAGCGGGTGATCCTGTTCACCCGGAACCTGGACGGGATGGGGCGCTTCTACGCCGAAGTGCTGGGCCTGGAGCTGGCCAATACCGCGCCGGGATGGCGCGAGTATCGCGCCGGGGGCTGTGCCATCGCCCTGCATGAGGGTGAGTCCAAGGCCGGCAGCCGGCCGCCCAAGCTCGCCTTTTATGCCGCCGATGTCGCCGCAGTGCGTGCGACGCTCACCCGCCGCGGTGCCAAGATGGGCAAGGTCGTCTCCGCGGGAAGCTTCAACCTCTGCGATGGGAAGGATCCGGACGGCAATGCCCTTCAGATCTCCAGCCGGAAGTGATGCAAGGCCATGAGCGACCTCCCGAAGCTCACCGTCTGGTACAACACCAAATGCCCGGTCTGTAACGCCGGAATCGACTGGCAGCGCGATCGCCTGCTGCAGGCGGCGCAATCCGGCACGATCGAGTTTCGCGACATCAACTTCGAGCCCGATGCCCTCGCCCGCTTCGGCGCCAATCTCGAAGACGTGCGGCGACGATTGCACGCCGTCGATGCCGAGGGCCGGCTCCATGTCGGGGCCGATTGCGCGGTCGCGATCTGGCGGCGGACGCCGGGCCAGGCCTGGCTCGGGCAGCTCTTCGGCCTGCCCGGCCTGATCCAGCTTTCGCGCTTTGCCTACGATCGCTTCGCCGACTTCCTCTATGCCTGGAATCGCCGGAAGGGCCATTGGTGATGCAACGCCGCCCCCGCGCGGACGTTGGCTCCGGAGAACGGAAATGGAGACCGCCATGGCCGCTTCGAGAAGCAAGAAAGCCCACCGCAAGAAGGCGCATCGCAAAGCCGCCCGCAAGACGACCCGAAAGACGACCGGGACCCGCAAATGGTCGGCCCGCGTCACCGAACGCAGCGACGCCATGACCCTCGAGGACAGCGTCTTCAAGCAGCGCAGCCCGACCGCCATCGCCCAGTCGCTGAAGCGCTCGGCGGAGCGCAGCCATCGGCGGAAATCCCCGCCTTTCCGCTCGGCCATGTCGATGCTGAACTTCTACATCAACCGCGCCGGCAAGAACCTGAGCGCCACGCGCCTCAAGACCCTCGAACGCGCCAAGGACAAGCTGCGCGAGGCCTTCGGCCGCACACCAAAGTCCACGCACTGAACCCGGGGGCGCCCCTCCCATCGTCGCAGGGAACCCTCGTCCCGCTGACGCATTGGTGCAAAATCGGCGTTTTGTCGACGCCGTCGGGGGAGTTCGAGACAAATGACAGACGACGGAATTCCCGCAGAACTGCGGGATTTCATTGTCGGGAGCATCGATTCGGTGGGCCAGCTCGAGGCCCTTCTGCTGCTGCGCGCGGATCCGGACAAGAGCTGGGACGTCGCGCAGCTGGCCAGGCGGCTCTATGTCAAGGAAGCCGAGGCGGCGGCAATATTCGCGCACCTGGATACGCATGGCCTTATCGTCGCACAGGACGGGTCGTATCGCTACGAGCGGGCGGGCCCGCAGACTCCGATCATCGAACAGTTGGCCGAGGCCTATGCCC
Organism: Dongia sp.; assembly: GCF_041905885.1. NCBI lineage: Bacteria > Pseudomonadati > Pseudomonadota > Alphaproteobacteria > Rhodospirillales > Dongiaceae > Dongia > Dongia sp. The sequence goes on from NZ_JAYRKD010000013.1 coordinate 96,135, forward strand.
GCCAACTCATCCCGATCACCAATCTCATTCATGGCAAGCCACGCGGCATCCGCGCCTTCGCCGATGCCTTCAAGATCAAGAGGGACAAATAATGTCCGCGATCATCTACGGCCTCTGTGCCCTGACCGCCCTGGGATGCGCCATCCTGCTGCTCCGCGGCTACCGGCGCAGCCGCTACCGACTGCTGTTCTGGAGTGGCCTCTGCTTCGCCGGCCTCACGCTCAACAACCTGCTGCTGGTGATCGACAAGGTGGCGCTGCCGCCGGAACAGGATCTCGCGGTCGCGCGCACCCTGGTGGCGCTCGGCTCCATGATCATCCTGCTGTTCGGCCTGATCTGGGATTCCGACTCATGAGCAACATCCTCCCTGTCCTGAGCGGCGCCGTCGCTATGGCTTCCTTCGTGGCGATGCTGTTCTTCCTGCGGTTCTGGCGCCAGACCCAGGATTCCTTCTTCCTGTTCTTCGCCTTCGCCTTTGCCGTGGACGCGGCGATTCGCCTGGTGCTCGGCCTCGGCCGTCTCTCCGAGGAGACCGAGCCGCTGGTCTATCTGGCCCGCGCGGTCAGCTTCGCCTCGATCATCATCGCGATCATCCGGAAGAATCGGCCGGGCAGGCTGCGCTAGACCCGCTCGATCGCCACCGCCGTCGCCTCGCCACCGCCGATGCAGAGCGAGGCAACGCCGCGCTTCAAATCGTAGCGCTGCAAGGCATGCAGCAGGGTGACGATGATCCGTGCACCGGTGGCGCCGATCGGATGGCCGAGCGCGCAGGCGCCGCCATGCACGTTGAGCTTCTCGCGCGGGATGGCGAGATCCTTGGCGGCGGCCATCGCCACCACCGCGAAGGCCTCGTTGATCTCGAAGAGATCGACATCGGCGACCGACCAGCCGCTCTTCTCCAGAAGCTTGCGGATTGCCGGGATAGGCGCCGTCGTGAACCAGGCCGGCTCCTGGGCATGGGTCGCATGGCCCTTGATCTCGGCCAGGATCGGCAACCCCTCCTTTTCGGCGCGCGAGCGCGTGGTCAGCACCAGGGCCGCGGCGCCGTCAGCATTGGCGGAAGCGCTGGCGGCGGTGATCGTGCCGTCGGCACGGAAGGCCGGTCGCAAGCCCGGGATCTTCTCCGGCAAGATCTTCATCGCATGCTCGTCGTTCTCGATCGTCTGCGTGCCGCCCTTCGCCGGAACGGCGACCGGCACGATCTCCGCCTTGAAGGCGCCTTCGGTGATCGCCTTGCGCGCACGCGTGAGAGTTTCGACCGCATAGGCATCCTGGTCGGCGCGGCTGAACTGGAACGCCTGCACCGCGCGCTCGCCGAACTCGCCCATCGGCACGCCCTGCTCATAGGCGTCCTCGAGACCGTCCAGCATCATGTGATCGAAGATGCGGTCATGTCCGACCCGATAACCGCTGCGCGCCTTGGCCAGGAGATAGGGTGCGTTGGACATCGACTCCATGCCGCCCGAGAGGACGATGCCGGCCGATCCCGCGCGCAGCAGATCGTGGCCCAGCATGGTCGCCTTCATGCCGGAGCCGCAGACCTTGTTGACCGTGGTGGCGCCGACCGCATCCGGCAGGCCGGCGGCCCGCGCGGCCTGGCGCGCCGGCGCCTGGCCCTGCCCCGCCGGCAGCACGCAGCCCATCAGCACTTCATCGATCTTGTCGCCGGAGAGACCGGCGCGGCCGAGCGCCGCCTTGATCGCCTGCGCGCCGAGCGCGGGAGCGGCGACCGGCGAGAGTTCGCCCTGGAAACGCCCGAGCGGCGTGCGGACGGCGGAAACGATCACGACGGGATCTGCAACGGACATGCGCGCTCTCCTTCGGTTCTGCCCTGGATATAGTATCGCCCGGGTCTGACTTTCAACATGATAGAGACTGTCTTGCGCCGGTCTTGTGGTCGATCGCGGCGCCACGATATATTCCCGGCGACATATCGAAGAATCCGTACGGAATATCCATGCGTCGAGTAACGGTTCTAGCGCTTGTCGCGCTCACGGTCACCGCCTGGTTGGTGCCGGCGCAGGCCGCCGAGTTCACCGACTCCCTCGGCCGCACTGTCACCTTGCCGGATACGGTCGCGCGCGTCCTCCCGGCCGGCCCGCCGGCAGCGGTGGCGATCTACACGCTGGCGCCGGAAAAGATGATCGGCTGGGTGAAGCCCCTGGAAGATGAGCAGAAGGAATTCATCGGCGAGACCTATCGCAGCCTGCCGGTCGCCGGCCGGCTGACCGGGAAGGAAGCCGATCTCGATGCCGCCGCGGTGAAGGCGCTGAAACCCGATCTTATCATCGATGTCGGCGACCTGAAGCCGCAGTATCGCGCGCTCGCCGACAAGATCCAGAGCGAGACCGGCATCCCCTATGTCGTGCTGGATGGCGGCATCGCGCAGGCGGCCGCGCTCTACGCGCAACTGACCGAGCTGCTGGGCGCCGGGATGCGGGGGGACTTGCTGACCCTGCAAACCACCTCGATGCTGGACGAGATCGCCGCGCGGAAGAGCGGAGCGATCCGGCCCGGTCGCGTTTACTATGCGCAAAGCCGCGATACACCGCCGTCGATGGGCCGCGTCGGCATCGATCCGGCGATCCTGGATGCGCTCGGCGCGGTCGGCTTCCAGGGCGAGCATGCGGCCAGCGGTCACGGAAACGTCACACCCGGCCAGGTCGCAGACTTCAATCCCGACATCGTCGTCGCTTCGACCGGGAAGATCGCCCGGATGATCGCGCGGGATCCCGCATGGCGCGCGGTGCCGGCGGTCGCGGCGGGCCGGGTCTTCGCCGCGCCCCAGTTGCCTTGGGCGTGGCTCGGGTCGCCGCCCGGTATCAATCGGTTGATCGGGCTTGAATGGCTCTCGGCCTTGCTCTATCCCCAGGAGCCGAAGCGCGACCTTGCTGCCGATGTGCGCGGCTTCTATCGCAACTATTATCGCCTCGCCCTCACCGACGCGCAGCTGCAGAAGTTGTTCGCTCCCTAGAATCTCCTCCGCCAAGGAATCGAAAATGTCCAACCACCTGAAGTTCTACATCAACGGCCAATGGGTCGATCCGGTGAAGCCGGCGACCATCGACGTCGTCAACCCGGCGACCGAGGAGACCTTCACCAAGATCTCCGCCGGTTCCGTGGCGGATCTCGACAAGGCGGTCGCCGCGGCCCGCGCCGCCTTCCCCGCCTTCTCGCGCACCAGCAAGGCCGAGCGCGTCGTGCTGCTGAAGAAGATCATCGCCGCCTACGACAAGCGCGCCGAGGACATCGCCCAGGCGGTCTCCGCCGAGATGGGCGCACCGATCGCCATGGCGCGGCATTCCCAGGCCGCTGCCGGCAAGGTGCATCTCGAATCCACGCTGAAAGCCCTCGAGGCGATGGAGTTCGAGGAGCAGCGCGGCATCACCCGCGTGGTGCGCGAAGGCATCGGCGTGGTCGGGCTGATCACGCCCTGGAACTGGCCGTTGAACCAGATCGCCTGCAAGGTCGGCCCGGCGATCGCCGCCGGCTGCACCATGATCCTGAAACCCAGCGAGATCGCGCCGATCACCGGCATTATATTCGCAGAGGTGATGCATGAAGCCGGTGTCCCGGCCGGCGTCTTCAACCTGGTCAACGGCGACGGCCCGTCGGTCGGCGCGCCGATGTCGGCGCATCCCGGCATCGACATGATGTCCTTCACCGGCTCGACCCGCGCCGGCATCCTGGTCGCGAAAGCGGCGGCCGACACGGTGAAGCGCGTCAGCCAGGAGCTCGGCGGCAAGTCGCCCAACCTGATCCTGCCCGACGCCGATTTCGAGCCCGCCGTGAAGAAGGGCATCTACGCCTGCTTCAACAACAGCGGCCAGTCCTGCAACGCGCCGACCCGCATGCTGGTGCCGCTCGACCGCCATGACGAAGCCTTGGTCATCGCCAAGGCCGCCGCGGAGAAGCACAAGGTCGGCGACCCGAAGTCGGAAGAGACCATGCTCGGGCCCGTGGTCAGCGAGGCCCAGTTCAAGAAAATCCAGGGCCTGATCGAAGCCGGCATCAAGGAAGGTGCCACGCTGGTTACTGGCGGAACCGGCCGTCCCGACGGCCTCAACCGCGGCTACTATGTGCGCCCGACGGTGTTCGGCAATGTCCGCAACGACATGACCATCGCGCGCGAAGAGATCTTCGGCCCGGTCATCGCCATCCTGCCCTACAAGACCGAGGAAGAGGCGATCGCCATCGCCAACGACACGGTCTATGGCCTCTCGGCGAACGTGGAATCGAAGGACATCGAGCATGCCGCAAGGGTCGCGCGCCAGATCCGCGCCGGCCAGGTGAAGATCAACTACCCGGCCTGGGACACCTTCGCGCCGTTCGGCGGCTACAAGCAGTCGGGCAACGGCCGCGAATACGCCGACTGGGGCATCCACGACTTCCTCGAGGTGAAGGCGGTCATCGGCTACGAACCGGCCAGGGCGGCGGAGTAGTCACGATACGCAAGCAGGCCGCGGAGACTTCGTTTTCTCCGCGGCCTTCTCTATTGTCCGCTCGCGCGCCGCGATATTTCCATCTGCCTTGCCAGGTTCTCCGCCGGCCAGGTGCTCTTGATGTAGGCGATCACGCTCCAGATTTCCTGATCCGAGAGCCTGTCGCCGAAGCCGATCATGTCGGTCTGGTAGCCGGGCACGATAGCGGCGACGCCGCGCTTGATGATGTCGAAGAGCTGTGAATCGGCATGATGCCAGGTATGGCCGGTCGCATCGTGAGGCGGTGCCGGCAGCTTGTCGTCGGCCTTTCGCTCGCGCCAGTTCGGCTGACCCTCCAGCTTCTCGCCATGGCAGCTCGCACAGTTCTCGACATAGACGACCCGCCCGGCCTCCACCTGGGCGGCGTTGTTCGGATCGGCGGCCGGCGGCGCGGTTCGCTGCAGCAGGATGAAGGCCGCCATGCCGAGAACGACGATCCCGCCGATCGCCGTCAGGGTGATCCAGCGCCGGCGCATCAGATTTGCAGGAAGACGGTCGGCGCCGCACCGTCCTTGGTCACGGCGTAAATCACGAACGGCTCGCTTTTCTCACCGCCCATGCCCGGCGAGCCCAGCGGCATGCCCGGCAGCGCAATACCGGCAACGGAGGGGCGTTCGCTGAGGAGCTTCTGGATCGCGGCCACCGGCACATGGCCGTCGACCACATAGCCTTCGATGAAGGCCGTGTGGCAGCCCTGGAGATCCGCCGGCACGCCGGCCTTCCCGCTGATCTCGGCGAGATCGTTGGTCGGCTTGACGGTGACGTCGAAGCCGTTCTGCTTCAAATAGCCCGCATAGCCTTCGCAGCAGCTGCACTGCGGATTCTTGTAGAGCAGAACTGAGGTTGTCGCCGCAAAGGCGCGCAGCGGATAGGCGAGCAGCAAACCGGCGAGAGCGGCGCGTCGGGTGAGTGTCATGGCAGACTCCTTCTATGTCATCGGGGTTGGTTAGGAAACACGCAGAATAGTCATCAATCCCGTCATCTGATGGTCCATGACGTGGCAATGGAACATCCATTCGCCCGGATTGTCGGCGACGAAGGCGCAATCGACCCGATCCTTCGGCGCCAGCAGGACGGTGTCGCCCCACTGCCGGTGCGGGACTTCGATGCCGTTGCGCCTCAGAATCCGGAAGCTGTGGCCGTGCAGATGCATCGGATGCCACCAGGCCGTCTCATTGATCAGGCTTAGCACCACCGTCTGCATGCGCTTCAAGGTCAGCAGCGGCGGCATGTCCATGCTGCCGTCGCCGGTCGTCGACATGCCGTTGATCGCCCAGGCGGCATGTGTCATCCCAGACATGCCGCCCATGCCGTTCATCGCCCCACCTCCCATCATCCCGCCTTGCAGCTTCAGCGCGTATTGATCGGCAGCGGCGAGATCCGGCTCCGGCAATGGATTGGGCGGCAGTACGGGAGGCTCGGTGGAACGACGCGGAAGCGCCGCCGCCTGCGAATAGGCGAGATGGGTGAGGTCGTAGGCAAGGCCATCGTAGAAGTCGTCGACGACCGCATAGCGTCGGCCGGGCTCGCCATCGAGGTCGATGATCACGTCAATGCGCATCGCCGGTCCAAGCAGCAAGCGCCCCATCTCCGGCGCATGCGGTTCGCAGGGCTGGCCATCGAAGGCGACCACGACCGGCCGATGGCCTTCGATCCGCAGCGCCATGATCCGCGCCAGCGATGCGTTGATCAGGCGGAGCCGGATCCGCTCGCCGGCGCGGACCGGTTGATCCGCGCCGGCCACGCCGTTCACCGTGACCAGGTTGCCGACCCGGCCGGACATCGCCGCCTCCATCGGATTGCCGAAGCCGGGCGCCATCCCGCCGTCGGCGCGCAGACGCCAGTCGGAAACCATCCAGCTGAGATCGCGATCGACCGCAATCGGTGCCGCTTCTTCGACGATCAGCGCGCCCGCGAGGCCTCGCCCGAGCTGCTGCAGGCTGTTGGCATGCGGGTGATACCAGAAGGTCCCGGCATCCGGTGGTGTGAAGCTGTAGGTGAAGCTCTCGCCCGGCTTGATCGGCCTCTGGCTGATTCCAGGAACACCGTCCATCGCGATCGGCAACCGGATGCCGTGCCAATGCACCGTCGTTTCCTCATCGAGCCGGTTCTCGACAACGAGCTCTGCCGGCTCGCCCTGGCGCAGACGCAGAGTCGGGCCTGGAACCCGGCCGTCATACGCCCAGACCTCGGTTGACGGCCGATCAACGCCGGCGAGCGCCGTGTCGCTCTTGCGCGCGACGAGCCGTGTGACGGACGGCACCGCGGCGTGGATACTGGCGGGCGCGGCGACGACAAGGCCGGCGCCGGCCAGCAGGAGCCTGCGCCGCGTGAGCGCAGACGAAAAATGCGTGGACATTGCGATTCCCTCGAGACCGCGCTGGATCTATCGCACCGCCGGAAGGCGTTGCGAACGCGCACCGCAACCGGCGGAAGTTGCGCCGGCAGGATGCGGACTAAGCGGTTTCAGGATCTGGGAGGACTGGGATTAGGCGCCGCGATCCAATCGGCCGCGGCAGCGGATCGAACGGACATCTGCAGCCGGGCCTTGGTCTTTTCGACCTGCACCTCAACAGGAAGCACCGCGCTCATCGCGGCCAACACGCAGACCTGTACGCAACTGCCGTCCTTCATCCCGCTCTTGTCGGTCGGGTCCGGGCAGGACCGGCAATCGCCCTGCCCGCTCATGCCCATCATGCCGGGCATCTGCACAGCCATGGCCGCAGCCTGGGCCACGGACAGGCTTACCGACAGCGCGAAGGCGCATCCGAGCAAGGCGGTGAGGATAAATCGGCGTGTCCGAAGCACCATCGGGCAAATCTGGCGGAGACTGCGGGGCGGCGCAAGCGCCTTCACCAAGCTGTGACCGGATGTCCCGACAGAGCGAAAGGGCTATCGTCCGAGATAGTCCCTGACCTCAGGTCGATCAGACGCCAGCACGTCGCGCGTCGGCCCAACCATAACCACTCTGCCCTCGGCGATGAAGGCGGTGCGGTTGGCGATCCGCGCCGCCTCGTTCGGATCATGCGTGACCAGCAGCACGGTCAGCCCCTGAGCCTTGCGCAAAGTGTCGGTGAGTTCCAGCATTTCCACCCTGAGCGCCGGGCCCAAGGCCGCGAAAGGTTCATCCAGCAGCAGCAGCGGCCGGTGCCGGATCAGGCTGCGCGCGAGCGCCACCCGTTGGCGCTCGCCGCCGGAGAGCTGGCCCGGCAGCCGCGCCTCGAAGCCTTCGAGCCCGACCTGGCGCAAGGCCCAGGCGACCTGTTCCTGATCGGCGGCGTCGAGACTCAGCCCCGGATTGCGGCCGAGGCCGACATTCTGCGCGACGCTCAGATGCGGAAACAGGTTGAAGTCCTGGAACAAGGTGGTGACCGGTCGCTCCGCCGGCGGCAACGTCGTGATATCGACGCCGCCGACCCGGATCGCGCCGCCGCGCGGTCGCTCGAAGCCGCCGATCAGCGACAGCAGGGTCGACTTGCCGGCACCCGATGGGCCAACGATGCCGATGCATTCCCCCGCTTCGACCGCGAGATCGAAACGCATCATCAGGTCTTCATAGGTGAAGGCGAGGCCTTCGATCTCAAGAAACGGCACGTCTGCCTCCCACGCCCCGTTCGATGATCGCGAAGCTCGCGAGGCAGAGCGCCAGCAGGACGAGCGCCGTGCCGGCAGCGGAATCCATCCGATAGGCCGAGATCTGGTTGTAGAGCAGAAGCGTGAGATTGGTGAGGTTCTGGTTGCCGAACAGGGCGATCGCCGCGAGATCGCCCATCGCCGCCGCGGTGGTGAGCCCGAGCGCGAGGCCCACGGCGCGACGCAGCATCGGCCAATCCACCACGCGGAAGCGGTTCCAGCCGGCGATGCCGAGGCCGGCGCAGAGCCGGTCATATTGTGCATGGCTGCGCGCCACCGCCGGCCGCAGCACGCCCACCGCGAAGGGCAGCATCAGCAGCGCATTCATCGCGATTACGCCGGCCGGCGCGACGGCGTAGAGATCGACCCGTCCGGTCAGCGCCAGGGTGATGCCCGCGCCGATCGCCATCGGCGAGGCGATGACCCCCGCGAGCCCGGCGATGCCGATGAGAATGACCGCGGGGGTCGAAGCGCGCAGGCGATCCGCGGCCACGGCAATCGGATAGCCCAGCACCGTCGCGATGATCCCGGCCGGAAGCCCGAGCGCCAGGGTGACCGCGCTGGCACTCAGCAGCGACGACAGCTTCTGTTGCGCAAACAGTAGACCACGCAAACCGTCGAACACCAACGCCGCGACCGGCAACGCAACGAAGCCCGTCGCCAGCGCGATCACCGCGAAGTCGCGAAGCCTTGCGCCGGCGCCCATACCGTCGAAGCGTGCGCCAATGAGACGCGTGCCGCGGCCGAAATCGAGCTGTCGCCCCATGGCCCAGGCGATCGCCACCATGACCAGACATGCGACGGTCTGCAGCAGCGCCAACGCGCCGCCGCGCGGCAAGTCGACGTCGGCTCGCAACGCCTGATAGATCGCGACCTCCAACGTGGTCGCGCGCGGGCCGCCGCCGAGCGTCAGCACCACCGCGAAACTGAGAAAGCAGAGAATGAAGATGAAGGCGAGCGCGGCCGGCACGTATTGCCGGAGCAAAGGCAGCTCGATCAGCCGGAATACCTGGCTCGACGACATGCCGAGCTGCGCGGTCAGGCGCCAAGTCTCCGCCGGCACCGTGCTCCAGGCCGGCAGCAGCAGCCGGATCGCCAGCGGCAGGTTGAAGAAGACATGGGCGATCAGGATGCCGCTGAGGCCGTAGATCGACGGCCGCCAGCCCGTCAGCTCCACGATAGCGCCCGATCGCCCGTAGATCGCGACGATGCCGAAGATCGCCGCAACCGACGGCATCACCATCGGCAGCGCGCAGAATTGCAGGATCAGGCCGCGGCCGGGGAATTCGCTCTGCCGGGCCAGCGCACGGGTGGCCGGGATCGCGGCGGCCAAAGCCAGCAGCGCCGACAATGTCGCCTGCAGGACGGTGAAGCCGATCACCCGCCGGAGATAGACATCGCCGGCGAGATTCTGGAGGTCCATCGCCGTCGCGCCCCAAAGCAGCGCGGCATAATCGGCCAGGATCGTCGCGGCGATCAGCGCGGCGAGGATGAGGCCGAGGCGTGAGAGAGTCACGAGCGCTGCTTTGCTTGCTCCACCTCACGCAGCTTCAAGCCGCTTGAGGCGACGCAGGAAGTATTCACTGCCCCAACGCCTCCAACCATTCCTTGATCCAGGCGGCGCGGTGCTTCGCCACCTCGTCGGCCGGCAGCAACAGCGCCTTCTGCGGCTTTGGCGCGGCGGTGGCGAATTCCGACGGCGTCGCGCCGTCGATCACCGGCAGCATCCAATTGGTGGTCGGGATCACCGTCTGGAAATCCTTCGAGACCAGGAACTGCAGGAACTGCTTGGCGAGTTCCGGATGCTTCGAGCTCTTCAGCATACCGGCGACCTCGATCTGCATGTAATTGCCTTCCGGGAAGACCAGCGCCTTGTAGCGGTCGGTCTGCTCGGACATCACGTGATAGGCCTCTGACGTCGTGTAGGAGAGCACCAGCGGCGCCTCGCCCTTGGTGAAGAGCCCGTAGGCCTCGTCCCAGCTCTTGGAGACGGTGAGGATCTTCGGCGCGAGCCCCTTCCAGGCATCGGCGGCCTTGTCGCCATAGACCGACTTCAGCCAGAGCATGAGCCCCAGGCCCGGCGTGCTGGTGCGCGGGTCCTCCAGCAGGAGCTTCGGCTCCGCGCCCGCTGTGACCAGATCGGCAAGGCTCTGCGGCGGATTCTTGAGCTGCTGCGTGTCCCACATGAAGGCGAAGTAGCCGTAGTCGTAGGGCACGAAATTCGGGTCGTCCCAGGCCACCGGCAGCTTCACCGCGCCGGCGTCGATGCCGTGCGGCGCGATCAGCCCGGTCGCCGCAGCCTCGGCGGTCAGGCTGGTATCGATGCCGAGCACGATGTCGGCCGGCGTCCTGTCGCCCTCGAGCTTCAGCTTGGCGAGCAGGCCCGCGCCGTCGCCGACGCCGACCCATTCGATCTTGCAGCCGCATTGTTGCTCGAAGATCGGCGTGATCTTCGGGCCCGGCCCCCATTCCGCGACGAAAGAGCTGTAGGTGTAGACCGTGAGCTTGGGCGTATCCGCCGCGGCGGAGGCGATGCCGGCGAAAGACGCGAGGGCGACGAGAGCGAGACGGGCCGAAAGACGCATGGCGAAAACCTCCTCTGCCGACAGCGGGCACAGGAAGCAGCGAGTGTGGGATTCGGATCGCTGACTCATGTCCCTCCGCCGGTGCTAACCGGATCAGGTTCATCGGGTTGAGGCGATCCGTCGCATCTCTCAGCCCCCTAGCAGGGGCACCCCGTTGAGTGGCGCCATCCTTCGGTCGAAGCCGGGACAATGTCAAGCGGGTAGCGGAACCCAGCCATGCAGCGGGCCGGGTTTAACTTTTCCTTATGACCGTCTAGAAGATCATCCCAGCGAAAACCCGAGAGAGACCATGCCCCGCACCGTCGACCTGATTCGCCACGGCCAGTCCACCTTCAACGCCCATTACGAGGCGACCGGCCAGGATCCGATGCACTACGACGCAAGGCTGACGACGCTGGGCGAGCAGCAGGTGATGGCGGCGCGCGATCGCTACCGGGACCGCGACTACGACATCGTGCTGGCCTCGCCGCTGACCCGCGCGATCCAGACCGCGCATGGCATCTTCGGCGACCGCGAGATTCCGATCGAGATCTGCGCCATTCACCGCGAATGGCAGATCAGCAGCTGCGATATCGGCCGCGAGGTCGCGGCGCTCAGCGCCGATTTCCCGCATCTCGATTTCAGCGCGCTCGACGACCGCTGGTGGCGGCACGACCTCCCCGCCTGTTCGCTCGGCTTTCCCCAGGAGACTGAAGCGCATCTCCAGGAGCGCGTCCGCGACTTCACCGCGCTGATCGCCGCGCGTCCGGAAGAGCGCATTGCCGTGGTCGGCCACGGCGATTTCTTCCGCCGCCTGATCGGCCGCCATCTCGCGAATTGCGAGCGCACGGAATGGGACCTCGGCGCCGCGCGGGAATTGCTGCGCGCCTAGCCCAGCACCGCGAGGTGCCGCTTCAACGCCGGATGGTCCAGCATCCGCTCCAGGTCGCTCAAGTATCGCTCCAGCATGGCGTCCAGGCCGGGCGCGGCGTTGCCGCCGGCGATCTCCGCATAGGTCCAGCTGCCCGCCACCAGATGCAGGGCGGCGCGCATCAGCCAGAGCCGGCTTTCGCCCGGTAGCGCGCCATAGCCTCGCGCGAAGGCAGCCTGATCGATCCGGCCGCCCATGACGATCGCGGCGATATCCCAGGCCGGATCGCACATCGCCGAATATTCCCAGTCGATCAGCAGCAGCGTGCCGTCGGCACGCAGCAGGAAGTTCGCCGGATTGGGATCGATATGGCTCGGCACCAGGGCCGCCGGATGCGCCTCCAGCGCGACGCGGATGAGCTCGGCGCGATCCCGCAACCGGCGCAGCCGTGCATCGGCGGCAAGGCCGAGATAGGTATCGATGATCGGAAAGGCCTGCATGACGCCCTGAAACGCTCGGCCCGAACGGTGCAGGCACCCGAGCCGCGCGCCGATCTCGCGGGCGATCTCGGGCGCCGCGAAATCCTCCGGCGCCAGTGCCCTGGCATCGGCGAGGAACGGCTGCAATGTGACCCCGGTCTGCGCATCGGCGTAAAGCAGCGCCGGCGCGATGCCGAGCTCGGCGGCGATCGCCGCGTTATGGAACTCCTGGGCGCGGGACAGGTAGCGCTGCGAGGAAGCGCCCGGCGCACGCAGGACCAAATCCCGATCCCCGGCGGTCACCCGCCAGCTCTGGTTGGTCATGCCGGCCAGCGGTCGGACAGACCACTCGGCGGCCGGCCGCGCCGCCAGCAAGGGCACGGAGGCCAAAAGCTTTTGCAGGATCGGATCGATTGTCATGGCAGCGTCGTAACCGTGTTTAAGATATTCTTAAACCCCCGATGGCAGTTTCATCCCCTACCCCTGCGCCCGGATAGGAATAATGGCCGGCCCTGAACTTCCACGCATCGTCCGCCTGTTGGTGATTTCCGAATCGCCGGCCGTGTTCGCGGCCATCGACCGGCTGTGCGAGAGCTTCGGCGAGGATCGCTATGTCGTGCGCCGCGCCGCGACCTCTTCCGAAGCCCTGGAAGGCGATGCCGCCTTCGACGTGATCCTCTTGGACCTGCAGCAGCTCCTGGGCGGCGGCATGAGCAAGGCGGAAGGCATCGTCGCCAGCGTCTCCTCGCGCGGCCCGCTGATCGCGCTGACCGGCACCCTCGACCGCCCCACCGAACAGTCGTTGAAACGGGCCGGGGCCGCCGACTGCCTGTTCGACGAAGAGATGAATGCGCGCTCGCTGCGCCGCGCCATCCGCACCGTCATCGCCACCGGCTCCGCCGGCCAGAAGCGCGGGCTGCCGCGCCTGTTCGATCCTTCGACCGGATTGGCCAGCCAGTTCCTGTTCTGGGAGATCCTTGGCCTCGCCGCACGGCGCGCCAAGCGCAACAAGGATTTCTTCGCCCTGCTCCTGCTCGAGGTCGCCGACCTGCCGCAGGAAGCCGGCGACGCGATCGGCGACATCGTGATGCAGGTCGCGGCCGAGCGGGTCTCGCACGTGCTCCGGGCCAGCGACACGGTCTCGCGCTTCGAGCATCACCAGCTCGCAATCCTGGTGGAATCGATGCCGCGGGTCGAAGACATCCAGATCGTCGCCGAGAAGATCGTCCAGGAGCTGACCAAGCCCTTCCCGCTCGGCGATCTCGAGCACAGATTTCCGGTCAATCTCGGGATCTCGCTGTTCCCGACCAGCGCCGACAATGCCGACATGCTGATCGGCAAGGCGTTCGAGGCGCTGGCTGGAGCGAAGGGACGCGGCAAAGGTCAGTTCGCCTTCGCCTGAACCGGCAATTCCTGCCGCCGTCCCGCTGACCAAGTATTCAGCGATTTCATATCCTTAGCCTCGCCCGACCCCGGCACGAGAGTTGCATCTGGAATCCCCACAGGCGCTCCGCCTGCAGACGGGGAGTATATCGATGCTGTCCATGTTCGGTCGTGGCGAAGAGCCGAAGCCCATGAAGCCGGGAACGGCGCCGATTGCCGCCGCCCGGCCTGCCAACGCCAACGGCCCTGCCAATACTGGGCCGACTTTGCGCGCAGCCGTCCCGTCCGCGAAGGCCCGGCTGGAGAACCCGCCGACCGTCGGCCAGTATCTGGTCCACCTCGCCTCGGACATCCGCAGCTTCACCCGCGCCGAGATCAGCGGCACGGTGGTCGGCGCGACGCCGGCCGAGGTGCAGCGCCTCGCGCGCCTCGCCGCCAAGCTGAAAGGCCGCTACTTCGCGCAGGCCCTCGACCTGACCAGCGCGGAGCATGGGCCGATCTCGGAATCGGACGTCCGCTACCTCGAGCGCGCGCGCTTCATGTATGAGGAAGTCGAGCGCGCGCTGGAGAATCTCCGCCACGCGATCCAGACTGGCGACCTCGCACTCGAAGGCCTGAAACGCGACCGCGACTGACGCGCTTTCGGCGCGTCACTTCTTCTTCGGTTTCATCGCTGCCCAGTCGGCGTCGGTCATCGCCTGGCCGAGGAAATTGAACTGGCCGGCGCCCTGCAGCCATTCGCCGCCGTCGATGGTCACGACCTCGCCGTTCACGTAGCCGGTCTCGTCCGCCATCAGGAAGGCGGCGAGGTTGGCGAGTTCCTCATGTCTGCCGGCACGGCCCAGCGGATTTCGCGTCTCGAAGGTCTTGGCGAGTTCCGGCCGCGGCACCAGGCGCTCCCAGGCGCCGGGTGTCGGAAACGGCCCCGGCGCGATCGCGTTGAGCCGGATCCCGCGACCGCCCCACTCCACCGCCAGGCTCCGCGTCATCGCCAGCACGCCTGCCTTCGCCATCGCCGAGGGCACCACATAGGCCGACCCGGTCCAGGCATAGGTGGTGACGATCGAGAGCACCGAGGCCGGGTGCTTCTGCGCCAGCCAGCGCTTGCCGCAGCCGAGGGTCACATAGGCCGTGCCATGCAGCACGATGCCGAGCACCGCATCGACCGCGCGCGGCGAGAGATCCTCGCTCTTGGCGATGAAATTGCCGGCAGCGTTGTTCACCAGCGCATCCAGCGGGCCCTTCTCCCAGATCGCTTCCAGCATCGCGTCGACCTGGGCCGTGTCCCGGATGTCGCAGACATGGTACTCACCGCCGAGCTTCGCCGCGGCTTCGCGCAACACCTCTTCGCGGCGGCCGCAGATCACGATCCTCGCCCCGAGTTCATGGCAGCGCTGGCCCATGGCAAAACCGAGCCCGGTGCCGCCCCCGGTGATCAGGATGCGCTTGTCCTTCAGCAGGTCGTTTCGAAACATCTCACCGCTCCTGTGACCACTGAGGGTCGCTCTCCGATCAACCCCGTCCCTCACCCGCCTCCATCTTGGGGGGAAGATGGTGAGAGCCTTCGCGATGCCTGCGAGCCATCGCGCTCACTCAATGCAGCCTCTTCACAAGAGTCCCTTCCCCCAAGATGGGGAAGGCTAGGAAGGGGGTTGACCTCTCCGCGTGAAGAATACCCGCTCAACCTTCCAAAGGCCGCAACATCTCACGGGAGATGATATGGCGCTGGATCTCCGATGTCCCTTCCCAGATGCGCTCGATGCGGGCGTCGCGCCACATCATCTCCAGCGGCAGCTCCTCCATCAGCCCCATGCCGCCGAAGACCTGGATCGCCTGGTCGGTGACGCGGCCGAGCATCTCGCTGGCGTAAAGCTTGGCCATCGCCGCATCGCCGTTGGTCATGGTGCCGTTCTGCAGCTTCCAGCAGACATGGGTGATCAAGGCGTCGGCCGCGGCCAGCTCGGTCTTCATGTCGGCCAGCTTGAAGGAGACGCCCTGGAACTTGCCGATGGTCTGGCCGAACTGCTTGCGGGTCGCCGCCCAGTTCAGCGCCAGCTCCATCGCCCGCTCGGCCTTGCCGCAGCAATTGGCGGCGATGAAGACTCTCCCGCCGACCAGCCATTCCTCGGCATGGACGAAGCCCTTGTGCAGCTCGCCCAGGATCTGCCGCTTGTTGACCCGGACATTGTCGAAGAAAAGTTCGTAGTTATCGTAAGCGCGATAGGAGACCGCGCGCGGCCCGCGCCGCATGCTGAAGCCCGGCGTGTCCTTGTCGATCAGAAATGCGGTCACCAGCTTGCGCGGGCCGCGCTTGGTTTCCTCGATGCCGGTCACGGTGAAGACGATGGCGAAATCGGGAATGCCGACGCCGCTGATGAAATGCTTCTGGCCCTTGATGACGAAGTCGTCGCCGTCGGCCTCGGCGCGGGTGGAGATCGACATCGCGTCGGAGCCGGAGCCCGGCTCGGTCAGCGCGAAGACCTCCATCTTGTCGCCCCGCACCGTCGGCAGCAGGTATTTCTCGACCTGCTCGTCCTTGCAGGCCATCAGGATCGCCGACGGCCGGCCGACGAATTTCTGCACCGCCCAGTTGACCTTGCCGAGCTCTCGCTCGAACAGCATCTGCGACATGACGTCGAGCCCGCCGCCGCCGACCTCTTCCGGCATGTTCGCCGAATAGAGCCCGAGCGCCTTTGCCTTCTCCTTGATCGCCTGACCCAGCTCCGGTGGCACATGGCCCAGTTTGTCGACCGTCCGCTCATGCGGATAGAGCTCGGTCTCGATGAAACCGCGCACGGTCTCGACCAGCATGCGCTGCTCATCGGTCTGCTGGAAATCGAACGGCATGGGATTCCTCCGGGTTCGCAGCAGCATAGCGGCCACTCCGGCACCTGCAAAGCTTGTTTTACGACCGTATAACAGTGTCGGTTTTTGATTGAACGATCATTCAACGAATGCTAATAACATGCTTAATAACAGGGGACTGGAGCCATCAATGGCCCGCGATGCGATCAAGGAAATTCGTCGGGAGCAGCTCATCGAGGCGACGATCGACGTGATCGCGCGCAAGGGCTTCTCGGAGCTGACCCTGGCCGAGGTCGCGGAAACCGCGAAGCTCTCGACCGGCATCGTGAACTTCTACTTCAAGAGCAAGGATGTGCTCTTGAACGCGACCCTCCATCACATGGTCGACGAATATCGGAAACGCTGGCGCGCCAGTATCGAAGCCGCACCGCCCTCGCCCGCCGCCAGGATCTCCGCGATGCTTGAAGGCGACTTCCAGCGCCTGGTCGCCAGCCGCAAGGCGGTCACCGTCTGGTACGCCTTCTGGGGCGAGACCCGCTGGCGACCGGACTTCATGGCAGTCTGCCAGGACTTGAACCGCGAGTTCCAAAGTGTGGCGACGGTGCTGTTCGCCGAGCTGGGCACGCCTGACGCGATGCTGGTCGCGAAAGGCTTCAGCGCAATGAGCGACGGACTCTGGCTCGATATGCTGATCAACCCGAAGGAGACCGACCGCGACGTTGCCCGCCGCGTGGTACGGACATTTTTACACGGATTGTTCCCCAAGCACTTCGCCGCCGATGCGGCCGAAGCTTCGACCTCGGCCGCCTGAGGAGACTGTGATGCGCAATGCCCACGACGAGACTCTGCCCGGCTGGACCTATGACAATGCCGAGTTCTTCGCGCTGGAACGCGAGCATCTGCTGCTGTCGAGCTGGGCGCTCGCCGGCCATGTCAGCGACCTGAAGGCGCCGGGCGATTTCCTGTCGGTCGAGAACTGCGGCGAGCGCGGCCTGGTCGTGCGCGGCGACGATGGCGCGTTGCGCGGCTTCTACAACACCTGCCGGCATCGTGCCCATGCGCTGGTCAGCACCGAGAGCGGTTCCTGCGGCCATGCGATCCGCTGCCCCTATCACGGCTGGACCTACAATTTCGACGGCACGCTGAAAGCAATTCCGGCGGAGAAGAGCTTCCCGGCGATCGACAAGGCCGAGTTCGGCCTCAAGGCCATCGAGGTCGAGGAATTCCTGGGTTTCGTCTTCGTGCGTTTCAAAGCGGGCGGCCCCAGCGTCGCCGAGCGCTTCGCGCCCTATCGCGCCGAGCTGGAGGCCTATCGCACGGCGGAGATGGTCTCGCGCGGCACCGGCTGGCATTGCGACATCGCGGTCGATTGGAAAAACCTGATCGATAACTATCTAGAAGGCTATCACGTGCCGACGGGCCATCCCGGCCTGCAGCGCATGTTCGGCAGCTCCTACACCGCCGAGGCGCAGCCGAGCGGCGTCTCGCGCCAGGTCGGCATCATTCGTGATCGACTCTCCGAGAACTGGAGCGAGCGGATGTACCAGCGCGTGGCGCCGCAGCCCGAGCATCTGCCGGAATCACGCCGCCGCGCCTGGTGCTACTACACCTTGCTGCCAAACATGGCGCTCGACTTCTATCCGGAGATGACCACCAGCTTCGAGGTGCTGCCCATGGGACCCGGCAAATGCCGCCTGCGGGCGCGGCGCTGGATGCTGCCCAGTCGGGATCGCCAACATCGCGCGGCGCAATACCTCAACTATCGCATCAATAGCCAGGTGCAGCGCGAGGACGAGGAGCTGGTCGCCTCGGTGCAGCAGGGTCTGAAGTCGCGCGGCTATTCCTTCGGCATCTTCTCGGAAAAGGAAGCCGCACTCCGGCAATTGCACGAAATGGTGCGGCAGGCACTGCCGGTGGCACGCCTCGCCGAGCCTCCGGAACCCGGCACGCTGGCCCGCGTCAACGCCAAGCTCCATCACGATCTCGCAGCCTAGAAAGACCTTTCCATGTCCTACCCTCTTCCGCCCCGCGCCCGGGAAATCCAGGACCGCGTCCGCAAGTTCGTCACCCAGGAGCTGATCCCCTGGGAAGTCCATGCCGAGATGAACGACGGCCAGGTGCCGACCGATGTGCTCGCGCGCCATCAGGCTGGCGCGCAAGCGGCCGGCCTCTACAACATGGATATCCCGGTCGAGATGGGCGGCCAGGGTCTTTCCATGCTGGAACAGGCGGTGAGCCAGGAGCAGCTCGGCGGCGTCACCAATGCGCTCGGGTGGTGCGGCAACAATCCCCAGAGCTGGATGCTGAAGGCCTGTACGGCCGCCCAGATCGAGAAGTGGATCAAGCCGCTGATCCGCGCCGAATGGCATGAATGTTATGCGATCACCGAGCCCGATGCCGGCTCCGACGTCGATGCGATCCAGGCGACGGCGCGGCGCGAGGGCAACAGCAGCTACCTGCTGAACGGCGAGAAGTGGCATGTCACCAGCTTCAACCTCGCCCATTACATCATCTTCCAGGCCAAGCTGACCGACGGCGACAAGGCCGGCAGCCATTGCCTGTTCTTCGTCGATCGCCATGCGCCCGGCGTCGAGGTCGTGCGCACTCCCGCCTATTCGCACACCTATCGTGCCCACCATCCGATCGTGAAGTTCACCAACGTCAAGGTGCCGGTCGAAAACCGGATCGGCGAGGAAGGCGGCGGCATGGCTTTTACCTATGACTGGTTCCGCTACGAACGCCTGATGATCGCCGCCCGCTGCTGCGGCGCCGCGGCACGGCTGATCGACGAGGCGACCCGGTTCGCCCGCGAACGCCCGATGTCCGGCGAGATGCTGAGCGAGAAGCAGGCGGTGCAGTTCATGCTTGCGGATTCGCTGACCGAGCTCTGGGCGGCGCGCCTGATGACCTATCGCACGGCGGAAGCCATTGATGCCGGCGAGGACGTCAAGGTCAGCCACGGCCAGGCCTCGATGGCGAAACTCTATGCCTCCGAGATGGCCAACCGCGTGGCCGACCGCGCGGTGCAGATCTTCGGCGGCCGCGGCTATATGCGGGAGAATGTGGCAGAACGCTTCTACCGCGAGCTCCGGGTCGATCGCATCTGGGAAGGCGCCAGCGAGGTCCAGCGCCTGATCATCGCCAACGGCCTCTATAAGCGCGGCCAGGCGGCGCTGGTGGAGTGACGATTCAAAGCGCCTAGCTTTGAATCGTCATGGTCCGCGAAGGCGGACCATCCACGAGTTTCTATGGAGCGACGGATGCAAACTCGTGGATGGTCCGCCTGCGCGGACCATGACGAGCGAGTTGTGTTATCCTGCGTACCTCGTCCTAGGGGGAAGCCAGCATGTGGAAGAGCATACAGCCGGTGGCGCCGGTTCTGCTGACCGTGGTCCTGATGGAAGCGGCGCTCGGCATCCTGTCGCCTTTGATCGGCTTCCGGCTGGCTTCGTCCGGCGCCTCGACCTTTATCGTGGGTGCTGCGGCTTCGGCTTATTTCGTCGGCTTCCTCCTGGGCACCCTCACCTGCCAGCGGATGATCCGGCGCGTCGGCCATATCCGGGCCTTCGGCGTCTTCGCGGTCTGCGCCTCGAATGCGGCGATCCTGTTCACCGTGCTCAACGATCCGACCTTCTGGATCATCCTGCGCGGCTGCGCGGGCTATGCCCTGGCCGGGGCCTTCGTGGTGATCGAATCCTGGATGACCGACAAGGCCCAGGAAGAGAATCGCGGTCGGGTCTTCGCCATGTACACCACCGCGAGCTGGGCCGCCTCCGGCATCTCGCCGCTGCTGCTGAATTTCGACGAGCCGAACGGCATCCTGCTGTTCGTGCTGGTGACGATCGGGCTCTCGGCGGCGATGATCCCCCTGGCCGTCACCAAGGTCGGCAATCCCAACATCGACGAGCACCAGCACCTGCCGCTGTCGCGGTTGTTCCGCGCCTCGCCGACCGGCGTGGTTTGCGCCTTCGGCTCGGGCATGATGAACGCCGGCCTCTACGGGCTGTTCCCCGCCTATATCAAGGACCACGGCTTCGGCGAGAAGGAGCTGAGCCTGCTCTACTCCATCACCACGGTCGCGGCCCTGGTGACGCAGTATCCGATCGGATTCATCTCCGACCATTTCGGCCGGCGGCCGATCATCATCGGGATCATGCTGGTCTCCACGGGCATGGCGCTGCTGCTCTACGCGCTGCCCGGGATCACCTTCACCTGGATGGTGGTGCTGTTCTTCATCCTGACCGCCTTCGAATCCCCGCTCTATGCCTTGGGCGTCGGCCAGACCACGGATTACGTCGAGAAGTCCGAGTTCGTCGCGGCCTCGAGCGGCCTGCTGTTCGCCTGGGGTCTCGGCTCCTGCTTCGGCCCGGCGATCGCGGGCGCGGTGATGCATGCCTCCGGGCCGCAGGGGCTGCTGCTGTTCGCGGCGGGCTGCTTCCTGGCGGTGGCACTCTTCACCACCTATCGCGCGCTGCGGCGCCGGGCCAAGACGCCGGAGGAGCAGAGCGATTACGTCGCCGTGCCGCTGACGCAAGGCACCTACGGCGCGCCCGAGCTCGACCCGCGCGGCGAGTACAAGCCGCACACGCCGGCGCCGGCGGCCCCGGCGGAGTATGCGGATTAGCGCCTATTCGGCGGCGTTCTGTACCTGGCTGCTCGGCGCATAGAACAGCACCGGGCGGATGTCGTAGGCGCTCGGCCCCATGTTGGCGGCCTGCAGATCCTTGGCGATCTCGACCGCTTCGTCGATGTCCCTGCAGTCGATCAGGTAGAAGCCGAGCAGATGCTCCTTGGTCTCGGCGAAGGGCCCGTCGGTGACGACGGGACCGTCCTTGCCCTTGCGCAGCACCTTGGCCTGCGTGGTCGGCACCAGGCGAGCGCAGGGGCCGAGCTTACCGGCGGCGGCGAGCTTGCCGGTGATGGCGCCGAGCCGCGCCATCACCGCATCATCCTCCGCCTTCGACCAGGCGGAGACCAGCTTCTCGTCGTTGTAGCAGATGATTGCGTAGAGCATCGGCGAACTCCCTTGCTCCGCCGGCCTCAGCCGAGACGCTCGATCTCGTCCGGCCGGCTGGTGGTGACGTTGAGGTCGTTGATGTGGCCGGTCGAGATCGAATAGACCCAGCCGTGGACGTTCACTTCCTGGCCGCGCGCCCAGGCTTCCTGCACGAAGACGTCGGAGGCGACGTTCTTCACCTGGCGGATCACGTTCAATTCGCAGAGCCGGTTCAGGCGCTGGATCTCGTCGCCGATCTTCTCCAATTCATGGCGATGATCGTGATGGACCTCGCGGATCGGGTGCAGCCAGTGATCGACCAGCCCGCGCCGCTGCCCGTCTACCGCGGCGCGCACGCCGCCGCAGCCGTAATGGCCGACCACCATGACATGCTTGACCCGGAGCACGTCGATGGCGAATTGCAGGACCGAGAGGTAGTTCGCGTCCTGCGGCGGCGCCAGGTTGGCGACGTTGCGGTGGACGAACAGCTCGCCGGGATCGAGATCGACGATTTCATTGGCCGGCACCCGGCTGTCGGAGCAGCCGATCCAGAGATACTCGGGTGCCTGCTGGGCCTCGAGGCGCTTGAAAAACCCGGCATCCGCCGCGACCTTGCGCGCCGCCCAGGCACGATTCTTGTCTTTCAGGTATTCCAGCATGGCAACGCTCATAGCGGGAACCGGGGCCCACGGCAAGGCGGAAGCGGACAGGGCCGCCGCTCCTGACGCATATTGTCAGGAGCCATTGCCGCTTCGGCCGAGGCCGAAGCATGGCGCCGCCGCGCTGCATATCTGTGACCCATTGGTATCGATAGCAAGGGGTCGCGCGATGAATGCGCCGGTCTTTCCAGGCAAACCCAGCACCGGAACAGCCGCCAAGGCCGGTGCGCTGACCTTGATGACGCTCTGCACCGCGATGCTGATCGCGCAGCTCGACACCTCGGTCGTGAATCTCGCGACCAAGCCGATCGGCGCCGAGTTCCAGGCGCCGGTCAGCGCGCTGCAATGGGTGATCGACGGCTACAACCTGACCTATGCCGTGCTGCTGCTTTCCGGTGGGCTGCTCGCGGATCTCTACGGCCGCCGGCGCGTCTTCATGGCTGGCGCAGCCATCTTCGCCACCGCCTCGATGCTCTCGGCGC
This sequence comes from Dongia sp., assembly GCF_041905885.1. NCBI lineage: Bacteria > Pseudomonadati > Pseudomonadota > Alphaproteobacteria > Rhodospirillales > Dongiaceae > Dongia > Dongia sp. Next base: position 118,488 of record NZ_JAYRKD010000013.1, read on the forward strand.
TGGCAACCTCGGTCGCGATCCTGATCGCCGGGCGGGTCGCCTGCGGCATCGGCGCCACGATGATGCTGCCGGCCTCGCTCGCGATCCTGCGCGTCGCCTGGCCGGAGCCCAAGGCGCGCGCCCGCGTGCTCGGCGTCTTCACCGGCTGCAACGGCCTGGCCTTCATCATCGGGCCCACGCTCGGCGGGTTGCTGATCGCGCATACCGGATGGCGCAGCGTGTTCTTCGTGGTCGTGCCCTTCGCCCTGGCGGCGCTCGCCGCGGGCCCCTTCGCCCTCTCGGAATCCGCCGATCCCAAGGACCGGCATTTCGATGCCGGCGCGCAGCTGCTCGGCATCCTGGCGCTCGGCGGCCTCGCCATGGCCGCGATCGAATCCCATGACGGGTTCTGGGCTCTGCCGGCCCTGGCGATGGCCGTCATCGCCTTCCTGGCCTTCCTCAGGGTCGAGCGACGGCGCGGCAGTGCCGCCCTGGTCCCGCTCGACCTGTTTCGGATCCGCGCCTTCCGCGGCGCCATCATCGCCACCGCCGGCATGACCTTCGGCATGTACGGCGTCCTCTTCCTGCAGCTCCTGGCCTGGCAGGGCAGCGGACGCCTCGATGCGGTCGGCGCCGGCCTCGCGCTGTTACCGATGGCGGTGGTCTTCACCCTGGTCTCGCCCTTCTCCGGCGCGCTGCAGGCGCGCTTCGGCACGCGCTTCATGACCGGCGGCGGGGTGGCGATCATCGGCTGCGGTCTGCTTGCCGTCGGGGCTGCGGCGGGATCGACCGCGCTGCTCGGTGCCGAGATCGGGCTGATGCTGACCGGGCTGGGGATGGGCCTTGCGACCGGCCCGCTGACCGGCGTCGCGGTCGGCGCGGTTTCCGCCGCGCGCTCGGGCACGGCCGCGGCGCTGCTCAACGTCGCGCGGATGGTCGGCGCGACGCTCGGCGTCGCGGTGCTGGGCGCGGTCTTCGCGCTGCTGCAAGGCGGGACCGAAGGACTCCGGCCGGCCATGCTGCTGGGCGGCGCGGTGCAGATCCTGGCCGCCGGCGCCTGCTGGCGGGCGCTCTCGGCCTAGCCCGCGGCGCGCTGGGGCTGTTCCTCGAGCAGCGGCTGCCAGGGGAAATGCACGGTCATCGTCGTGCCCTTGCCCTTGACGCTGGCGATCTGGAAGGTGCCGCGGTGAAGCTCGATCAGCGACTTCACCAGCGGCAGGCCGAGCCCGGTGCCCTCGACGTTCTTCACCAGCGCCGAGCCGATCTGGCCGTAGGGGCGCATCGCCTTGGTGATCTCCGCCTCGCTCATGCCGATGCCGGTATCGCGCACCACGATATCGACGCCGGCGTCGCTCTCCACGAACTCGAGATCGACCCGCCCGCCCTGGGGCGTGAATTTCACCGCGTTGGACAGCAGGTTGTAGATAATCTGGTTGGTGACGCGTTCGTCGCCGTGCAGCTCGCGGCAGGGCGCCACCGCCCGGCATTCCAGCTTTAGGCCGCGATCCGCCGCCATCTTGCCGAACATCGCGGCGGCGCCATGCGCCAGCGCCGACGCATTGAGACGGTCCAGGGTCAGCTCCATGCGCCCGGCCTCGATCTTGGAAAGGTCGAGCACGTCGTTGATCAGCGACAGCAGGTGCTTGCCGCTGTCGCTGATCAGGCCGACATATTCGCGATAGCGCGGCGGCTCGATCGCGCCGAAGATCTCCTGCTGGATCAGGTCGGAGAAGCCGATCACGGCGTTCAGCGGCGTCCTGAGCTCGTGGGTCATCTGCGCCAGGAAATTCGACTTGAAGCGGTTCGCTTCCTCGGCCCGCTCGCGCGCGGCACGCAGGTCGCCGGTGGTGGCGATCAGCGATTCGGTCAGCCCTTCGAGCTGGGTCTTCGCGGCCTCGAGGTCGATCTCGCGGTTCTTCTGCGCGGTGATGTCGGAGCGGATGCTGACGAAGCCGCCATCCGCGGTCGGCCGGTGGCTGACCAGCGTCCAGCGTCCATCGGCGAGCATCTCCTCGCCGACGAAGGGCTCGCGCCGCTTGAAGCAGCGCATCCAGTCCGCGACGAAGGTATCGATGTCCTTGCGCCCGTCGAGTTCCGGAACCTCGCCGCGCTCGGCGCCATAGCGCAGCACGTCTTCCAGCTTCGCGCCCACCTTGATGGCCGGCGCCGACTTCGGGTAGAGCTCGAGCAGGCGGCGGTTGAACTGGACGTAGCGCAGATCGGCGTCGAACAGCGCGAAACCTTCGTTGATGCTCTCGATCGCCTCGCGCAGCCGGGTCTCGGCGGCCCGCAAGGCGGTCACGTCGCTGAAGATGCCGACCCGGCCGCCATCCGAGGTCCGGCGCATCACCACGCTGAACCGGCGCCCATCCGTCAGGACGCGCTCTTGCGCCTCCTCGCGCGGGTTGACGTGCTGCTCGAACACCCTCGCCGTGAAGGCCTCCGGATCGGCCTTGGCCGATATGTCGGTCACCTCGCCGTGCGCGAATTCGCGCAGCAGTTCCAGCGCCGGCCGCCCGACGATCGACTCCGGCGACGCCTGTCCCACGTAGTCGGCCCAGGGCTGGTTGCACAGCACTATCTTCAGGTCGCGGTCAAACAGCACGAAGCCGTCGGTCATCGCGTTGATCGCGTTGGTCAGGCGCTCCTGGGCCTGCTTCACGCCGGTGATGTCGGTCCAGATGCCCATGTAGCCGCCGTCGGCGGTGCGGCGCTCGGTGACCTGCAGCCATTGTCCGGTGGAAAGCCGCATCTCGAACGGCACATCGGAGGGATTGCGGTGCTGCTCCATGCGGCGCGCCACCCAGGCCTCGGTATCCGGCCCGGTTTCCACCAGGGCGCTGTGCGAAACGATGTTGAAGCGCACGAACTCCTCGAAGGAATGGCCGATCGGGTCGCCGAAGGCGGCCTGGGTCTGCGCGTCGATGAAGGTGCGATTGTGCAGGATCAGGCGGTCGTCGGCATCGAACAGCGCGAAGCCGCTGTCCATCCCCTCGATGGCGGCCTTGAGGCGCGCTTCGGTCAGGCGGAAGCGTTCGTTGCTCGCGGCGAGGTCGGCGGTGATGCGCTGGGCGATCGCGGTGGCGCGCGCGCCGGTCGATTGCAGGTTGGCCACCAGGGCGCTGAAGATGGTGGCGATCAGGATGACCGCCGCGGAGAGCAGCGGCGGCTCGCTGCGCGAGGCGCTCGCGAAGGCGGGACCCGGCTGCCAGGCGATCTGGAAGGCATGGCCGCTGAGCATCATCAAGGTCTCCCGGCGGGCGGGTTCCGCGGGCACCTGGTCCGGCAATCCGAAATTGCTGAACACCGCCGGCTCGTTGGTGCCGACGCCGTTGAAGACCTCGACCTGGATCGCGTCGCCGAACCGTTTGAAGGCGGCGGTGAAGAACAGGTCGGCGGCGACCGGGGCATTGATCCAGCCGCGAAAGGCGGCGCGCCGCTCGGCGACCGTCCCGACCGGACGATGCGCCCAATAGCTCGGCACGAACAGCACGAAGCCTTGGCGCTGGCCGCCATCCGTGGCCAGCATGACGGAATGCGACATGGTCGGCACGCCGAAGTCGCGGGCGGCGATCGCGGCGGAGCGGCGCTTCGGCTCCGAGCCGAGATCGAGACCGACCGGGGAGCGCCGAAGGCTCTCCGGTCCTTCCCGGATGATCAGGAAATGCTCATCGACGCCGAGCACGCCGCCCGGCACCGGCCGCGCCGTGAACAGCGGCAAGCCGTCGTCGCGCATATAGTCCCTGAACGCGTTGAGATCGGCGTGCCGGACCGGGACTACCAGGCCCATGCTGTAGACGCCGGGATAGCGGCCAAGCAGGTCGATCGAGTTGACGTAGACTTCCCACTCCGAGCGGGTGATTCCGTCGGAGGCGGCGAACATGCTGGCGCCGCCGCGCAGGATGTCGGTGTAGGTGCCGATGCGCTTCTGCAACTCTTCCGTGGCGCTCTGGATCAGTTCGTTGAACTGGCGGATGTCGTGGGAACGGCGGTTGAGATCGCTGGCGAAGAAGACCAGCGCGGCGATCGCGGCGCCGGTAGAGAAGACGATGCCGATCCAGCGCGATCCGCCGGTGCCGAAATCGGCCAAAGCCACGGCCGCAAAAGCCAGCGCGGCGGCTAGGATCTGTACGTTGACCAGACCGGCATTCTGCGAGGTGCCGGTGAAGGGACCGAAGCCCAGTGCGGTCGCAAGGATCCAAGTCCCGGCGACCAGCACGGCAAGCCATAGACCGGCCGGGATCGAGAACCAGCGGAACGCGATCAGCACCAGCGGGAAGCTCAGGAAGATCGCGATGCCGGCCCGCCAGTCGCTCAAAGCGATGAGGTTCACGGCCAGGGTAATCGCGACTAGCAGGGCGAACTTCCACAGCCGATTCCACTGCAGGCGTCGCCGGTCTGCCTCGGTCAGGGAGAGCAGCGCGGGAACCAGCAGGAACAGGGCCAAGGCGTGCCCGGTCCACCAGGTCAGCCAGACTTCGACGCCCGAGGCATGACCGAGCGAGTCCGAAAGATGCAGCGTCTGCAGACCGACGCTGGCGGAGATCACGGAAGCCAGGAGCGAGGCCGCGGCATAGCCCAAGGTGGTGCCGAGCGGCAGCTTCTCGCCATGCCAGGTGAGGTTGCGCGAGAGCACGAGTTGCCCGGCCAGGGCGGCCAGGGTTTCGCCCACCGCAATCGGGCCGGCGATGCCGATCCCGCCGCCGGCCAGACCATGGGCAGCCAGCGCCCCGAGGGTGATGGCCGGCCAGGCGCGGCGGCCGAACAGCATGAGCAGGGCGACGCCGAGCCCGGCCGCCGGCGCCACCGGGGCGGCATGCGGGTTGAGGCTGGCCAGCGCCAGGCCGAGTTCGGCGGCACCGAAATAGGCCGCGGCGCCCAGCAACAGAACGGCGGCCAGGGGCGCTTGCTTCGGGTTGGTGAGAAGGGCCTTCAGGTCCATCGGGACAAGGCGAATCCGGCGCTGTTACGCAAACCGGCAGACTATTGGCCAAGTCCTGAATGCTGGGTTAATTCCAGCGGCTTAGAACCACCTTTGGGTGTGACTTCGGCCTCAATAGAGTTCGGTGCGATAGTTCTCTTCGATGTCGGCATCGACCGCGGAGACCTCCGCCTGTCCCGGAAGCGCCTCATTCGCCACCTCCGCCATTTGGTCCATGATCATCCGGGCCAGGGTCGGCATGGTGTTCCGGGGAATCTGGGTGGCCGGATCCCACAGTCCGGACCTGCGAAATGCCTTGGCGCAGTGGAAAAATGCCTCGTCCACCGAGACCAGCACGCCGAATTTGGGCAGCTTCCCATCCACCGCGGAATCCGCCAGCAGGCCGGGATCCTTGGTCACCCGCCCGCGGCCATTCACACGCAAAGTGTCCTCGAAGCCGGGGATGAAGAACAGCAGCCCGAGCGAAGGGTTCTGGATGATGTTGCGCAGCGAATCCATGCGGTTGTTGCCGGGCCGCTCGGGGACCAGCAGGGTCTTCTCGTCGATCACCCGCACGAAGCCCGGCTTGTCGCCGCGCGGCGTCACGTCGGCATTACCCTTGCCGTCGCTGGTGGCGAGGCAACAGAACGGCGACAGGCCGATGAACTGCCGCGCATAGCGTTCAATCCGGTGCATGGTCTTGCCGGCGGCGCCCCCGGTCGCCGGCGGCACCATCGCGTCCAGCTCGGCGAGGCTGGTGACGAACTGCTTTTCCTCGAAAGTCATTTTCGCTGCTCCATCGCCCTCAGGCATCCGACCTCGGGCATTTCAAGGTTTGGCAGGCGCCCAGACCACCCGCTTGAAGGATACTTCGCCTTGGGCCGGCGCGTCGAGTTCCCGTGCGTAGCGGTGGCCGCCATAGACCGCATGGGCGATGAAGCCCGGCGCCAGGCAATCGCCGATCCGGATCACGGTCTTGATCCCGGCCGCGCGCAGGGCCTCGGGTTCGGCCTGCAAGGCCGCGTACAAGGCTTCCTCCGGCAGCCGCGAGGTGACCGCGACGACGGCCTTGGCCGGCAGGGTCCGCGGCGCTTCGCCGTAATTGCTGGCCAAGGTCACCGCACTGCCGTCGAAGCCGGTCACGTCATGCGCGGTCACCACGGCGATCCCGAGCTTGCGGAGCTGCTGGTTGATCGGCATGAGCTCCAGCGTATGCGCGGTCCAGCTCGCGGCGACGTCGCCGGTGGTGACCAGGGTGACGCTGAGCCCCGCCATCGCCAGCCGCTCGGCGATCACGCTGCCCATGTAGTAGTGCTCGTCGTCGAAGACCACGACCGGCCCTTGCGTCGGCAGCTTTCCCGCCATGATGTCGTCCGGCGAGAAGACCTGTGGAGCGCCGAAGCCGGGAATCGGCTTCCAGTGGCTGCGCCCGACGCCGTCGCTGCGCCAGCGGGCACCCGTCGCCAGCACCACCCGCTCGAAGCCGAACTCGCGGATCTGCTCCGCGCTGAGCCGGCTATCACGGTAGATCTCGACATTGGTGAGCTTGTCGAGCTGGGTCAGGCGATAGTCGCGCACCCTTCCCCAGGCCGCGAGGCCGGGCAGCTTCGACTCCCGCGAAACCCGACCGCCGAGCTCGGCGGTGGCTTCGGCAAGGTGAACCTCATAGCCGCGCTGCCCGAGTGCCCGCGCCGCTTCGAGCCCGGCCGGGCCGGCGCCGACCACCAGGATGCGATCGCTGGATTGCTTCGCCGGGATGATCTCCGGGTGCCAGCCCTTGCGCCATTCCTCGCCCATGGTCGGGTTCTGGGTGCAGCGGATCGCCGACATGGTCATGTCGCCGGAGACGCAGATGTTGCAGCCGATGCATTCGCGGATGTCGTCGGGCCGCCCCTCCTCGATCTTCTTCGGCAGGAAGGGATCGGCAATCGACGGCCGCGCCGCGCCGATGAAGTCGAGCACGCCTTTTTTCACCAGTTGCACCATGCGGTCCGGCGAGGTGTAGCGCCCGACCCCCACCACCGGCTTGGTCGTGAGCTGCTTCACGAAGCTGATGTAGAAGTCCTGGTGTCCTTCCTCCGCGAAGCGCGAGACCGCGGAGTCATGGCGCCAGGGGCTGACATTCACGTCCCAGAGATCGGGTAGCTCGGCCAGGCTGGCGATCACGTCGCGGCTCTCGCCGTCATGCAGCAGGCCGTCTTCGCCCATCTTCTCATCGACGCCGAAACGCACCGCGACCGCGCAGGTATCGCCGATCGCGTCCTTGGCGTCCTCGATCAGCTCGCGGAACAGCCGGATGCGGTTCTCGAAGGATCCACCGTATTCGTCGCTGCGCTGGTTGCGCCGCTTCAGCAGGAAATGCAACGCCAGGCTCAAGTCATGCGCGGCATAGACATAGACGACATCGTAGCCGGCCTTCTTCGAGCGCAAGGCGGCCTCGCGGTGCCAGCGCCGATAGTCGCGGATATCCTGCAGGTCCATCGCCCGCGCCTGCCAGGGCCAGTAGTTGGTCATCTGGTGCGACGGCCCGATCGCGACGTCGCGGCTCGAGAGATTGGAGACCGAGGTGCCGTTATGGGTGAGCTCGATCGCCGCCAGTCCGCCATGCCGATGCACCGCCTCGCACATCAGTGCATGGCCGGGTATGTCCTTGTCGTCCCAGAGCCGCCCTTCGATGTAAGGCGAGACGTCGCCGGTCGGATGGATCTCGACCTCTTCGGTCGCCACCACGGCCCAGCCGCCTTCCGCCTTCACGCCACGCATCGCCGCATGGCCTTCGGGATTGTAATGGCCCATGCCGTTGCAATGCGGCACCTGGAAGAACCGGTTCTTCGCGGTGACCGGACCGATCTTCACCGGCTCGAACAGGATGTCGTAACGTGGATCGCGCGGCATTCAAGGCTCCCTGTTTTCGCAAGGGAACCGGCTTTCAATTCACTCGGTCGTGAGAAAGACTCGTCCGGACCCCCGCGATGGCGCGCCAATCTAGCTTTCCCGCCCTGTGGCTGTATAGTGCGGCAACCCCAATGACTCAGCAGGCAAGCATGGACGGAAAAATCGAAGTCCTGGGCCAGGAATGGCTTTCCCAGGGCTTCATGAAGCTGGCGAAATTCACCGTGCAGCACGAGCGCTTCGGCGGCGGCACGATCGGGCCCTTCACGCGCGAGATCGTGCTGCGCACGACCGCCGTCGGTGTACTCCCCTATGACCCGATCGCCGACAAGATCCTGCTGATCGAGCAGTTCCGCCTCGCCGCCCATCTCGCCGGCATGCCGGCCTGGCAGCGCGAGGTGATCGCCGGCATTTCCGACAAGAACGAGACCCCCGAAGAGCTCGCCCGGCGCGAGGCGATCGAGGAAGCCAATTGCAAGGTCACCGATCTCGTGGAAATGACCCGCTTCCTCCTGAGCCCGGGCATGAGCAACGAGGTCCTGATCCTCTATTGCGGCCGGATGGATTCCAGCCAGTCCACCGGCGTGCATGGCCTCGCCACCGAGCATGAGGACATCCGGTCCACTCTTTTCGACGCTGGCGAGATCCCGGCCCTGATCGAACATGGCACGACCGGCAACGGACCGCTGACCTTGGCGCTGTATTGGATGCAGGCCAACCGCGAGCGCCTGCGCAAGCTCTGGTCATGAGAAAGCTGGCCGTCGCGCGCCTCTGGTACGAGGGCAATTCCTTCTCGCCGATCCCGACGGAGCTGTCGGTGTTCGAAGCGCGCGAGTATTTCGAAGGCAGTGCCGCCAAGGATTTCTACCGCGGCACCAAGACCGAGATCGGCGCGGTGGTCGATTTCGCCGAGCGCAGCCGCGACTGGTCGGTCGAGTTCCTGCTCTGCGCCGCCGCGCCCCCCGGCGGCATGATGGCCCAGGACGCCTTCGCGATGATCCGCGACACCATCCTCGACGGCCTCGGCCGCGACCAATGGGACGCGGTCTATCTGTCGCTGCACGGCGCCACCGTCACCGAAGCCACGCCGACGCCGGAGCTCGAGTTGCTGCAGGCGGTGCGCCACGTGATCGGGCGCACGCCGCTCGCCGTCACTTTCGACCTCCATGCCAACCTCGGGGCGGCGATGATCGACCTCGTCGACATCGCGATCGGCTACAAGACCTATCCGCATATCGACATGGCCGAGGTCGGCGCGCGTGCGGTGGCACTCGCGGTCGAGACGGTCGAAGGCCGGATCCGCCCGGTCTGCGCGCTGGCCAAGGTGCCGGCAATCCTCACCAGCTTCAACATGCGCACCACCGACGGGCCGATGCAGGAGCTGGCGGAGCTCGCGGGCGAATGGCGCCGCCGCGACGGCATTCTCGACGCCTCGATCTTCGGCGGCTTCGCCTACGGCGATTCCCCCTTCGCCGGCGCCAGTGCGCTGGTCACCGCCGACGGCGAACGCGCGCTGGCCGAGGACGCGGCCCAGGAGCTCGCGCGGGAGATCGCAGCGCGGCGTGACCGCTTCACGGTGACACTGCCATCGGCCGCGGAAGGCATCGCCAAGGCATTGGCCGCGCCGGGCAACGGCCCCGCCGCCGTGGTCGATCCGGCGGACAACCCGCTTTCGGGCGGCATCGGCGATACGCCCGCGCTGTTCCGCGCCCTGCTCGATGCGAAACCGAAAGTGCCGACCGTGTTCGGCTTCTTCTTCGATCCGGCCCTGGTCGCGCGCGCCCATCGCGAGGGCGAAGGTGCCACGCTGGATGCCAAGCTCGGCGGCCGCATCACCGATGCCTTTGGAGCGCCGATCGCCGTGAAGGCGCGGGTGCTGAGACTGACCGACGGCAAGTTCCGCAACCTCGGGCCAATGGAGCACAACCTGCCGGTCGATCTCGGCCAGACCGCCTTGCTCGAGGTGAAGGGCTTCCAGGTGATCGTCACCGAACGCTGCCAGACGCCGAACGATCCCGGTTACTTCGCGCTGCATGGCATCGATCTCGACAAGGTCGGGCTGCTCTGCGTGAAGGCGAAGAACCACTTCCGTGCCGGTTTCACGCCGCTGACGCGTGTGATCGTCGATGTCGATTGTCCGGGGCCGGCGGCCTCGAATCTCCGGCACTACCGGTTCAAACACGCACCGAAGTCGCTATACCCGCTGAATCAGTAGGCTTTTTCGGATTCTGGCCCCATGGAGAAGGGGTTGATCGCGGAGCGATCGCTGCCCTACCCTAGCGCTCCACGAATTTCACACCGCCGGAAGCATTTCATGGATTTTCGCCAGGGTTTCATCGACACGATTGGCAACACGCCCCTGATCAAGCTCAAGAAGGCGTCGGAGCTGACCGGCTGCACCATCTTGGGCAAGGCGGAGTTTCTCAATCCCGGCGGCTCGGTGAAGGATCGCGCGGCGCTCGCCATCATCACCGATGCGGAGAAGAAGGGGCAGATCAAGCCGGGCGGGCTGATCGTCGAGGGCACGGCGGGCAATACCGGCATCGGCCTCGCGCTGGTCGGCAATGCGCGCGGCTACAAGACGCTGATCGTGATTCCGGAGACGCAGAGCCAGGAGAAGAAGGACATGCTGCGCCTCGCCGGCGCGGAGCTGAAGGAGGTCCCGGCCCTCCCCTACAAGGATCCCGGCAATTACGTGCGCGTCTCCGAGCGCATCGCCAATGAGTTGAAGGACAGCAACCCGAACGGCGTGATCTGGGCCAACCAGTTCGACAATGTCGCCAACCGCCAGGGCCACTACACCACCACCGGCCCGGAGATCTGGAAGCAGACCGACGGCAAGGTCGATGGCTTCGTCAGCGCCGTCGGCACCGGCGGCACCCTCTCCGGCTGCGCGATCTTCCTGAAGGAGCAGAACCCGGAGGTGAAGATCGCCCTCGCCGACCCGGAAGGCGCGGCGCTCTACTCCTATTTCAAGACCGGGGAGTTGAAATCCTCGGGCACGTCGATCACCGAAGGCATCGGCCAGGGCCGCATCACCAAGAATGTCGAAGGCACGCCGATCGATTTTCCGTTCCAAATTCCGGACAGCGAAGCCCTGCCGATCGTGTTCGATCTGCTGAAGCACGAAGGCCTCTGCCTCGGCGGCTCGACCGGCATCAACGTCGCGGGGGCGATCCGCCTGGCGAAGGAGCTCGGCCCCGGCCATACCATTGTGACTTTGCTCTGCGACTTCGGCACCCGCTACCAGAGCAAGCTGTTCAACCCGGAATTTCTGAAGTCCAAGGGCCTGCCCTATCCGGACTGGCTCTAGCCCGGCACCGTCTCCTTCACGCTCGGCCTCTCCTGCATCGCCCTGTGCCAGGCGGCGAGTTTCGGAAACTTCGGCAGCATCGCCTTACCTTCCGGTGTCGCGACGAAGTAGTCGATCACCGGCAGCAGCAGCATGTCGGCGAGGCTGACCTGGCGGCCGACCAGGAACGGATCGGGGTTCAGCGTCAGGTCCTGGATCGCCTTCAGCACAAGCTCGGAATCCGCTGCCGCGGTGGCGATTTCCGCTTCATCCACCGCCACACCGACCTCCGGAAAGCAGCGTGGCACGGCCACGCCCCAGACCATCGGTCGATAGCCGTAGGTGCCGATGACCGCCATGATCTGCTCGGACCGGGTCCGGCGGTGGATGTCGGCGGGTGAGAGTCGCACGCCGGGAAAGGCGTCGTCGATATAGTGCAGGATCGGCACGGTCTCATAGATCATGAAGCCGTTGTGCTCGAAGGCCGGCACCCGGCCGAACGGATGCCGCGCCAGGTGCGCCGGCTGCTTCGCGTCGGTTGCGCGCTCAACATGCACGACCTCATGCGCGACCTTGCGCTCCAGCAAGGTCATGATCGCCGAACGCGTAAAGGTGCTGTAGCGCGGCCCGTAGACGATCGGCTTGCCCATGGGTTTTCCCCAGTTTTCCTGGGAGAAACGGTAGGAGGGCCATCCTTGAAAATCAAGGTCGCCCCTTTATGATGCCGGGCCAGGGAGAACATGCATGGACAAGACCGGCGAGCTGTTCCGCGAAGACGCCTATCTGAAAAGCTGCGAGGCCGTCGTGACCGCGGTCGACGAGAAAGGCATCCGCCTCGACCGCACCGTGTTCTATCCGACCGGTGGCGGCCAGCCGGGCGATATCGGACGGCTGCGCACGGCCGACGGCAGGATTGTCGAGATCCGCGATACGGTGAAGGGTGCTGCGCCGGGCGAGATCGTCCATGTGCCGGCCGAAGGCGCGCCGGCCGTGGCCGCCGGCACGAAGGTGACCGCGGAACTCGACTGGGAGCGCCGGCATCGCCTCATGCGCATGCACACCTGCCTGCACCTGCTCTCCTCGATCGTCACCGGCGAGGTGACCGGCGGCCAGGTCAGCGACGGCAAGGGCCGGCTCGACTTCAACCTGCCCGACGGCGCGCCGGACAAAGATCACATCACCGCTGAACTCAATCGCCTGGTCACCGAGGACCATCCGACCGGCACCAAGTGGATCACCGACGAGGAAATGACGGCGCGGCCGGAGCTGGTGCGCACCATGTCGGTGAAGCCGCCGATGGGTGCGGGTCGCGTGCGCCTGCTGGAGATCCAGGATGTGGACCTGCAGCCTTGCGGCGGCACCCATGTCGCGCGCACCGGCGAGATCGGCGCGGTCGAATGCGTGAAGATCGAGAACAAGGGCAAGATGAACCGCCGCATCAACCTCGCATTCAAGGCTTGAGAACATGGCAGTCGACGCCGAAACCAAAGCGCTGGTCAGCACCGAATGGCTGGAAGCCCATCTCGGCCAGCCCGATCTCAGGATCGTCGATGCGACCTACTATCTGCCCATGCAGCAGAAGAGCGCGCGCGCCGAATACGACCAGCGCCATATTCCGGGCGCGGTCTTCTTCGACGTCGATGAGATCAGCGACAAGACCACCGACCTGCCGCACATGCTGCCCGCCGCCGACAAGTTCGGCGCGCGGATGAAGAAGCTCGGCATCGGCGACGGTTCGCGGATCGTGGTCTATGACGGCAATGGCGGGATCGCGGCACCCCGGGTCTGGTGGACCTTGCGCATCTTCGGCCATCGCGACGTCGCCGTGCTCGACGGCGGCCTGATGAAATGGATGGCGGAGGATCGGCCGCTGGAGGACTTGCCGCCCTCGCCCCGCGAGCGCCATTTCACCCCGCGCTTCGACAACACCATGGTCCGCTCGAAGGCGCAGCTGCTCGCCAATATCGACGCCAGGCGCGAGCAGGTGCTGGATGCCCGCGCCGCCGGCCGCTTCAACGCGACCGAGCCGGAACTCTGGCCCGGCCGCCGCGCCGGGCATATCCCGGGCTCGCTCAACCTGCCCTACACGCAGCTGCTGCGGCCCGACGGCACTTTCCTGCCGGTCGACCAGCTTCGCGCCAAGTTCGCCGCGGCCGGCATCGATCCGAAGCAGCCCGTCGTCACCAGCTGCGGCTCGGGCATCACCGCCGCGGTGCTGGCGCTCGGCCTCGACCTGATCGGGCATCGCGACGTCGCGGTCTATGACGGCTCTTGGGCCGAATGGGGCTTGCCTGGCGATACACCGGTCGAACCGAAATCATGATCATCCTTCCTTACTCCGAGGGCGACTTCGATGGGGTCGTCGCGCTCTGGCGCGAGACCGGCATCTTCAAGCCCTACAACGAGCCGAAATCCGAGATCGCGCGGATCGCCAGGAACAACAACTGCCTGCTCTATGTCGGCCGCGAAGCCCCGGGTCCTGAGGGTCGCGTGGTCGCCAGCGTGCTGGTCGGGCATGACGGCTATCGCGGCTGGATCTACAAGCTCGCGGTCGCCGAGGACCAGCGCGGCAAGGGCTATGGCAGGAAGCTGGTGCAGTTCGCCGAAGCCTGGCTGGTCGCGCGCGGCATGCCGAAGGTGAACCTGATGGTCCGCGCCGAGAATCCGGGGGCGCGGGATTTCTACCATCACCTCGGCTATGAGAATGCCGGTCATGCGGTGCTCGGCCGCTGGATCGACAAGGGCGATGTCGACCTCGCCTCGGCCGAGATCGACGTGATCGTGACCTATATGGAGATGACCGCGCCGCCGACCCGCCCGACCGTGCCGCTGCCGCCGGGCAAGCACGCGCTGCTCCGGGTCGAGAATCCGACCATTTCCTTCTACCGCTTCCTCTACAACACGGTCGGCGAGCAATGGCTCTGGACCGACCGCCGCCGCATGTCCGACCAACAGCTGCTCGCCCAGGTCGATCACCCGGAGGTCGAGCTCTACGTGCTCTATACCGGCGGCCAGCCCTCAGGCTTCGTCGAGCTCGACCGCCGGCCGAGTCCCGATCTCAACTTCGCCTATTTCGGCCTGCTCAGCGAGTTCATCGGCCGGGGCCTCGGCAAGTATCTGCTCAACTGGGCGGTCGATCAGGCCTGGTCCTACGGCCCGCAGCGCCTGACCGTCGATACCTGTTCGCTGGATCACCCGCGCGCCATGGGCGAATACCAGCGCGCCGGATTCCGCCCGGTGAAACAGGTCAGCAAGCGCATGTTCGATCCGCGCCTGGAAGGCTATGCACCGATGCACGTGATCCCCCGCCTGCCGGAGGTTGCCGCGCGGTGACGATGCTCACTGGCGAACCGGGCGTGCCCTTTGATAAGGTGAGATCCGCCTGAACACGGCGGAGTCGCGGCGTTTGTCCAAACCTCAATCCAAGATGGCGTTGACCGCCGAACTGGTGGCGCTCTGCCACCGCGCCGAGCCGGATCGCGGCCTGCCCGATTACCTGACCGAAATCCGCGACGACGACTATGAGCATTTCGCCGCCGCGCTGCTGAAGCAGCGCGAGCCCGGTCCGCTCTGGCTCTTCGCCTATGGCTCGCTGATCTGGAAGCCGGCCTACGATGCGCTCGAGCATTGCCGCGCCGCGGCGCATGGCTGGCACCGCGCCTTCACCATGCACCTGCCGCGCTGGCGCGGCACGCCGGAGCAGCCCGGGCTGATGATGGTGCTGGAGCCCGGCGGCTGCTGCATCGGCGTCGCCTATCGCCTGCCCGACGCCGATCACCACGAGCAGATGGTGCGGCTGCTGAAGCGCGAGAGCGCCTCCCGCGAAGGCCTGGAGGCCGCGCGCTGGATCCATGTCGAGACGCCGCAGGGCAAGGTCCAGGCGCTCACCTTCTGGGCCGGCATCAAGGGGCCGCTCCGGGTCGAGAAGCAGGATCACGAACGGGTCGCGGCGATCCTGGCCCGCGCCTGCGGCCATGCCGGCTCCGGCGCCGAGTATCTGTTCCACACCGTCACCAAGCTCGAGGAGCACGGCATCCGCGACCGCAATCTCTGGCGCCTGCAGCACCTGGTCGCCGAGGAAATCCAGCGCCTGCACCTGACCCCGCCGAAACCGTGACCCGCAATCAAGGCCAGTTCCGGCGCATCGCCGAGCGGGAGCGCCGCCGCATCGCCTTCACCCTCGACGGCGTGGCGACCGAGGCCCTGGAAGGCGACAGCGTGCTGACCGCGATCCTCACCCAGCGCGGCCATCTCCGCCTGGCCGAGTTCACGGAAAGCCCACGCGCCGGCTTCTGCCTGATGGGCGCCTGCCAGGATTGCTGGGTCGCGACCGCCGATGGGGCAGCGTTGCGCGCCTGCACCACCGCGCTCGCCGAGGGCATGGCCATCGTGACCCGGCGATGACCCGGGTCGTCATCGTCGGCGGCGGTCCCGCCGGCATCCGTGCCGCCGAGCGGCTGGTCCGGCATGACGTCGCACCCATCCTGTTGGACGAACCGCCGCGCATCGGCGGCCGCATCTACCAGCAGCCAGTCCCGGGCTTTCGGCGCAAGGCCGAGACCCTGTTCGGCTTCGAGGCCAAGAAGGCGGAGGCCTTGTACGCCGCCTTCGCGAGTATCGAGGCGCAGATCGACCATCGCCCCGGCAGCACGGTCTTCGACATCAGCGACGATCGCCTGGTCCTGCTGCGCGACGGCAAGCGCGAGGAGGTCGGCTTCGACCACCTGATCCTCGCCACCGGGGCGATGGACCGCATCATGCCTTTGCCCGGTTGGACCCTGCCCGGCGTCACCACTCTGGGCGGGGCGCAGATCGCGCTCAAACACCAGGGCTGCGCCATCGGCCATCGCGTCGCCTTCCTCGGCGCCGGGCCTTTGCTTTTTCTCGCCGCCTATCAATATGCCAAGGCGGGCGCCGCGGTTGCCGCGGTGGTGACCACGGCCTCCTGGCGCGGCCTCGGCACCAATCTCATCGGCATGGCGGCGCAGGTCGGGACCACGGCCAAGGGCGCCTATTACCTCGGCAAGCTCAAGTCCTGGCGGGTGCCGCTGCTCGCCGCGGCAACGCCGGCGCGCATCCTCGGCAGCGACAGCGTCGCCGGGCTCGAGGTGCTGGTCGACGGTCGCCTGCAAACGATTCACTGCGACGCCGTCGCGCTCGGCTACGGCCTCAAATCGGAGAGCCAGCTGGCCGAGCTCGCCGGCGCGCATTTCGCCTTCGACCGGGTGCAGAACCAGTGGCTGCCGCAGACCGACGATCATGGCCGCGCGGTCGGCCGCGATGGTCTCTACCTCGCTGGAGACGGCGCCGGCATTCAGGGCGCGGACGCCGCCGAGCTGCGCGGCCGGATCGCCGCCGGGGCGCTGCTGCGGGATATCGGCATCACGCCGAAAGATCCGGACGATCTCCCCGCCCTCAAGCGCTGGCATCGCTTCCGCGTGGCACTCGAGCAGGCCATGCCCTTCCCGTCGCATCTCGCCAGGGATCTGCCGGACGCCACCATCCTCTGCCGCTGCGAGAACGTGACCGCGGGCGAACTGCGCGCCGCCGCCGACCAGGGGCTGCGCGAGATCAACCGGGTGAAGGCCGCGACAAGGCTCGGCATGGGCCGCTGCCAGGGCCGCGTCTGCGGCATCGCCGGCGCCGAGGTGCTGGCGGCCAGGCTCGGCGTCAGCGTCGATTCCGTCGGCCGCCTCAGAGCCCAGCCGCCGGTGAAGCCGGTGCCGATCGAAGCCTTGGCCGGAGATGCAACGTGAGCCCGACCTTGGGCGCCGACGTCATCGTCATCGGGGGCGGCATTGTCGGTTGCTCGACCGCGCTCCATATCGCGCGCAAGGGCCATTCGGTCATCCTCCTGGAACGCGACCAGGCGGGCATACGCGCCAGCGGCGTCAATTTCGGCGGCGTGCGCCAGCATGGCCGGGCGCTGGCCGAGATTCCGCTCTCCTTCCGCTCGCGCGCGATCTGGGCCGATCTCGCCAGCCTGATCGGCACCGACGGCGAGTTCACCCAAACCGGCCATCTCCGCCTCGCCCGCAAGGAATCCGACATCAACCTGCTGCAGCTGCATTTGCAGGCGGTCTCGCTCTACGGGCTTGAGCTCGAATACCTGGATCGCGCCGATCTCGACCGCCGCTTCCCCTGGCTGGGGCCGCATATCATCGCCGGCACCTATTGCCCGAGCGACGGCCAGGCCAACCCGCGCTTGATCGCCCCCGCCTTCGCCGCGGCGGCCCGCAAAGCCGGCGCGTCCATCATCGAAGGCGCGGAAGTCACCGCAGCAAGTCACGACGGCGGGCTCTACCGGGTGAGCACGCGCGACGGCCGCCGCTTCGAAGCACCCGTGCTGGTGAACGCCGCCGGCGCCTGGGCCAACAGCGTGGCCGGCTGGTTCGGCGAGAGCGTGACTCTCGTTCCCGAAGTGCCGCAGATCATGGTGACCGAGCCGGCGCCCTATCGCTTCCAGCCGGTGCTCGGCGTCATCGGCGGCGATCTCTATTTCCGGCAGATCCCGCGCGGCAACGTGATCTTCGGCGGCGGCCAGGGCCGCGCCAACGCGGGTCACACCCGCTCGCGCCCGCTCCCGGAAATCTCCGCGCAGGCCGCGGCGGAAGCCGTCCGGATCGTGCCGGAGATCCGGCATCTGAACATCATCCGGACCTGGACCGGGGTCGATGGCGACACCATCGACGGCTCGCCGATCGTCGGCCCGTCAGCCACGACGCCGGGGTTGTTCCACGCCTTCGGCTTCTGCGGGCACGGGTTTCAGCTTGGTCCCGGCGTTGGCGCGGTCCTTGCCGAGTTGATCGTCGACGGCCGCAGCGACACCGACATCCATGGCCTCGGCATCGCGCGGTTTGACGGCGGGCGATAGCGCGCGGCGGTGACCGTCGCCGGTCGGGCGCATCGGGCGCGCGGCCTCAGTGGTGCAGGATCTGGCTCAGGAACAGGCGGGTGCGCTCGGATTTCGGGTTCTTGAAGAACTCCTCCGGCTCGTTCTGCTCGATGATCTCGCCGCGGTCCATGAAGATGACGCGGTTGGCCACGGTGCGGGCGAAGCCCATCTCGTGGGTGACGCAGATCATGGTCATGCCCGACTTCGCGAGCTCGATCATCACGTCCAGCACTTCCTTGATCATCTCGGGGTCGAGCGCCGAGGTCGGCTCGTCGAACAGCATGACCTTCGGATTCATGCAGAGCGAGCGGGCGATCGCCACGCGCTGCTGCTGGCCGCCGGAGAGCTGGCCCGGGTATTTCCCCGCCTGCTCCGGGATCTTCACCCGCTGCAGGTATTTCATCGCGACCTCTTCCGCTTCCTTCTTCGGCATCTTGCGGACCCAGATCGGCGCCAGGGTCAGGTTCTCCAGCACGGTCAGGTGCGGGAACAGGTTGAAATGCTGGAACACCATGCCGACTTCGCGCCGCACCTGCTCGATCTTCTTCAGGTCGTGGGTGAGCTCGACGCCATCGACCACGATCTTGCCCTTCTGGTGCTCCTCCAGCCGGTTGATGCAGCGGATCATGGTGGATTTGCCGGAGCCCGAAGGCCCGCAGACCACGATGCGCTCGCCGGAATAGACGGTCAGGTTGATGTCCTTCAGGACATGGAATTGCCCATACCATTTGTTGACGGCGGAGAGCTCGATCATCGGTTGATCGGAAGCGGCGGGAATGGGTGCAGCTTGAGCCATCGAATTCCTCTCAGCGCTTCTTGTGACCGGTGTGGAGCTTCAGCTCCAGATACATGCTGTAACGCGACATGGCGAAGCAGAACACCCAGTAGACCAGGGCGCAGAAGGCATAGCCCTCGATCTCGGTGCCGAGCCAGTTGGTGTCGCGCGAACCCGCGCGCACGATGTTCAGGAAGTCGTAAAGGCCGACGATGGCGACCAGCGTCGTGTCCTGCGCCAGGCTGATGAAGTTGTTGACGATGCCGGGGATGGCGATGCGCAAGGCCTGCGGCAGGATGATCAGCCGCATCATCTGCCAGTAGCCGAGGCCCATCGCCATGGCGCCCTCGTACTGGCCCTTGGGCAAGGCCTGCAACCCGCCGCGCACGACCTCCGCCATGTACGCCGCGGCGAAGATCGTGACGCCGAGCAGGACGCGCAGCAGCACGTTGAACTCGACGCCCGGCGGCAGGAAGAAGGGCAGCATCACGTTGGCCATGAACAAGATCGTGAGCAGCGGCACGCCGCGCACGAACTCGATCAGGATCACGCACAGCAAATGGACGACCGGCAACTCGGACCGTCGCCCGAGCGCCAGCAGCACGCCCAGCGGCAGCGAGAACACGATGCCGATCCCGGAGAGGATCAGGGTCAGCATGAAGCCGCCCCAGAGCCGGGTCTCCACCACCTCGAGGCCGAGCCCGCCATAGAGCAGGAAGAAGGCCAGCACCGGGAAGATGGCGAAGAAGAAGATCGCCAGCTCCTTCTTGCGCTTGATCCGCTCCGACAGCAGGCCGAAGATCGAGACCGCCAGCATCACGAAGACGATATCGACCCGCCAGCGCTCGGGCTGCGGATAGAAGCCGTAGATGAACTGCGGCAGCCGCGCCTCGATGAAGATCCAGCAGGCGCCGGCATTGGCGCGGCAGTCGGCGAATTGCGGCGGATGATCCTCCGCGCCCGCCGCCAGCGGCGGCACCGACCAGGTCGCGTCTAGGATCGCCCAGTTGAGGAACGGCGGGATGACCAGATAGAGCACATAAAGCGCCAGCACCGTCAGCAGCGCGTTGGTCCAGCTGGAGAACAGGTTGTGGCGCAGCCAGCCGATGGCGCCGGTCTCCATGGTCGGCGGCGGCAGGCTGGGACGCAGCCCCGGCTCCATCTGGGCGTTGAGGTTGTTGTTGGCGCTGATATCGGCCATCTGCTAGCGCTCCACCAGCGCGACGCGCTTGTTGTACCAGTTGAGCACGGTGGAGATGATGAGGCTGACGCCGAGATAGAACACCATCATGATCGCGATGCACTCGATCGCGCGGCCGGTCTGGTTCTGCGAGGTGCCGATCACCGCGAACAGGTCCGGATAACCGATGAATCCGGCCAGGGTCGAGTTCTTCACCACGTTGAGATACTGGCTCACCATCGGCGGGATCACGATGCGCTGTGCCTGCGGGATCACCACCAGGCGCAAGGTCCAGCTCGGCTTCAGCCCGAGCGCCAGCGAGGCTTCGGTCTGGCCGTGGCTGACCGCCATGATGCCGCCGCGGATGATCTCGGCGATGAACGCCGAGCTGTTCAACCCGAGGCCGACGATCAGCGCCACGACCTCCGGCTGGAAGGCAAGACCGCCGCTGAAATTGAAGCCGCCCAGCACCGGCACGTCCCATTCGACCGGATGTCCCATCACCAGGCTGACCAGCGCCGGCACACCGAGGATCAGCAGGATCGAAACCGTCACCGCGGGAAAGCGCTGCCCGGTCAGCTCCTGGCGCTTGCGCGCCCAGCGCCGTAGGAAGACGCTCGCGACCACCGCGACGATGAAGGCGACGAAGACCGCGCCCGCCCCCGGCTGGAACACCGGATCCGGCACATAGAGTCCCTTCTTGTTCAGGAAGATCACGTCGAACAGGTTGAGGCTGCTCTTGACCGCGGGCAGCGCCGCCACCACCGCCGAATACCAGAACACCAGCTGCAGCAGCAGCGGCGTGTTGCGCAGCGCCTCGATGTAGGCGAGCGCCAGGCGCGCCACCAGCCAGTTGTTGGAGAGCCGCGCAATGCCGATCACCAGGCCGAGCACCGTGGCGATCACCGCGGTGATCGCGGAAGCCAGCAAGGTGTTGAGCGCGCCGACCAGCAGGATCCGACTGATCGGCGAATCCAGGGTCACCGAGATGGCGGCGAAGCTGAGCTGGAATCCCGCCGGAGCGTCCAGGAAGCGGAAGCTCATCGGCACGCCGAGCCGTTCCTGGTTGGTCAGCAGGTTAGCGATCAGGAACCAGACGATGCCGATCAGGACCAGCCCGACGACGACCTGGGAGGCGATGCCGCGCTTGCGCTCATCGCGCCACCAGGGCGTCACGGTCGTGGTCTGGTCGCGGGAGCCTTGAACTTCTGCCGTCACTTCAGGTCTCCCGGTTGGATGGACCTGTAAAGATGAGGCCAGCGCCCGGCGGGCTATGCCGGGCGCTGGTCGCCGAGTTCATCAGCTCAGTTGTACGGCGGCGCGTACTGCAAGCCGCCCTTGGTCCAGAGCGCGTTCAGGCCGCGCTCCAGGCGCAGCGGAGTCTTCGGGCCGACGTTGCGGTCGAAGATCTCGCCGTAGTTGCCGACGGCCTTGATCACGTTGTAGGCCCAATCGTTGGTCAGGCCCATCTCCTCGCCGAGCTTGTCGGTGATGCCCAGCATGCGCTGGATCTCCGGGTCGGCGCTCTCGGTGCCGGCGGCGTTCTTCGACTTCACTTCGTCGATATTCGCCTGGGTGATGCCCTTCTCCTCGGCGATCAGGGTGACGTAGTGCGTCCAGCGCACGATGTCGCCCCACTGGTTGTCGCCGTGACGGACGACCGGGCCGAGCGGCTCCTTGGAGATGATCTCCGGCAGGATGATGTTGTCGTCCGGGTTCTTGAGAGCGGTGCGCTCGGCCGCGAGGCCCGAGGCGTCGGTGGTGTAGGCGTCGCAACGGCCTTCGTCATAGGTGCCGCGGGCCTGGTCGTTCTCCTTGAACTTCACCGGCTTCATGCCGAGGTTGTTCACCTTATCGAAGTCGCCGAGATTCTTCTCGGTCGAGGTGCCTTCCTGCACGCAGACCGTGGCGCCCTTCAGCTCGAGCGCGCTCTTCACGCCGAGCTCCTTCTTCACCATGAAGCCCTGGCCGTCATAGAAGTTGACGGTGACGAAATCGAGGCCGAGGCCGGTGTCGCGGTGGAGAGTCCAGGTCGAGTTGCGGGCCAGCATGTCGACTTCGCCGGACTGCAGCGCGGTGAAACGCTGCTCGGCGTTCAACGGCTTGTACTCAACCTTGGTGGGGTCGCCGAACACCGCGGTGGCAACGCCCTTGCAGAGATCGATGTCGAGGCCGGACCACTGGCCCTGGTCGTTCGGCGCGCCGAAGCCCGCGAGACCGGTGGTGACGCCGCAGACCAGCTTGCCGCGCTGCTTCACGGTCTCGAGCGTGGTCGCCTGCGCAGCTGCCGCGAGGCCGACCGTCAGAGCGGCGCCGGCAACGGCAAGACGGAAATAGTTCATGATCTACCCCTTCCCTGATGGTGGTGTTGTTTTAGCTTTTGTACGTTCGGTCCCCGCTGCGCTCCCTGTGCGCTTTTTGTGGGGATTTCAGCCACCTTTAACACAACCCGAACGGCTGCTACAAGTTTGTTGCCGGTCTCAGGACCGTTAATCAAATCGCTTAGCAGGCTAAGAAAAACATGGCTTCCAGCAGCGGCGGAAAGCGCCCCACGGGCACCGACAAAGGTAGGGCTTGGCGGGACCGGACGAAACTGACTCATGCGGGCAATAGCCCCTTTGAGAACCACGGTATCGTTAATCCGCCGGTCTATCACGCCTCCACCGTGCTCTATCGGACCGTCGAGGAGCTGCGCTTCAAGGAGAAGGCGCCGTTCGAGCACGTCACCTATGGCCGCACCGGCACGCCGACCAGCTGGGCCTTCGAAGAGGCCGTCGCGGCCCTCGAGGAAGCCGATCGCGCCATCGCCATGCCCTCCGGTCTCGGCGCCATCGCCGGCGCGCTCTATTCCTTCCTGAAGGCGGGCGATCACGTCTTGATGACGGACACCGCCTACTTCCCCACGCGCAAGCTCTGCGACCATCAACTCGCCAAGATCGGTGTCACTACCACCTATTACGACCCGATGATCACCGCGGATGCGCTGGAGAAGCTGATCCGGGATAACACCCGCGTGATCTATCTCGAGAGCCCCGGCTCGCACACCTTCGAGGTGCAGGACGTGCCGGCGATCGCCGCGCTGGCCAGGCGCCGCGGCATCGTCACCATGATCGACAACACCTGGGCCTCGCCGCTCTACTTCAAGCCGCTGAAGCACGGCGTCGACATCAGCCTCCACGCCGCGACCAAGTACATCGTCGGCCATTCGGACGTGATGATGGGCATCATCGCCATGAAGGACGAACATTTCATGACGGTGAAGACCCAGGTCCACGGCATGGGCTATTCGGTCGGCCCGGACGACGTCTATCTGGCGCTGCGCGGCCTCAGGACCATGAGCGCGCGCCTCGCCCAGCATCAGCAGACGGCGCTTCGCCTTGCCGACTGGCTGCAGAAGCGGCCGGAGGTCGAGCGGGTGCTGCACCCCGCCCTCCCCGGCACGCCGGGCCATGAATTCTTCAAGCGCGACTTCACCGGTTCATCGGGCCTGTTCAGCGTGATCCTGAAGCCCTGCTCCGACAGCCAGCTCACCGCCATGCTCGACGGGATGCAGCTCTTCGGCATGGGCTATTCCTGGGGCGGCTATGAAAGCCTGATCATCCCGTCGAAGATCGAGCACGCCCGCACCGCGAAGCCCTGGAAGACCGACGGGCCAATGCTGCGCATCCATGCCGGGCTAGAGGATCCCGACGATCTGGTCGCCGATCTCGAAGCCGGGTTCCAGCGTCTGCGCTCCAATCTTCCCGGAGAAAGCGCCGCGGAATGACGGCAGCGGAATTGCTCGACAGCCTGGTCTTCGATCGCGACGGCCTGATCCCCGCAATCGCGCAGCAGCATGACAGCGGCGAAGTGCTGATGCTGGCCTGGATGAACCGTGCCGCGATCGACGAGACGCTCAGCACGGGCCGCGTCTGCTACTGGTCGCGCTCGCGGAAGTCACTTTGGCGCAAGGGTGAGACTTCGGGCCAGGTGCAGCGTCTGGTCGAGTTCCGGGTCGATTGCGACAACGACTGCCTGCTGCTGCTGGTCGATCAGAAGGGCGTCGCCTGCCATACCGGCCGGCGCAACTGCTTCTTCACCGCCATCCGGGACGGCAAGGCAGAGACCATCGCCGAAGTCGTCGTCGATCCCGCCAAGCTCTACGGTGCCTGACCGGTGCTGACCGCGTCGCTCTCACCCTTCGAGATCGAGGCGATGCTGCTGTCGCTGAAAGTCGGCATCTGGAGCACGATCGGCCTGCTGCCGATCGCCGTCACGCTCGCCTGGTTGTTGGCGCGCCACGAGTTCTACGGCAAGACCCTGGTCGATGCCTTGCTGCATCTGCCGCTGGTCCTGCCGCCGGTCTCGATCGGCTTCATCCTGCTGATCCTGTTCGGCCGCCAGGGCTGGCTCGGCAAGCCGCTCGCCGACTGGCTCGGCATCACGGTGATGTTCAAATGGGAAGGTGCCGCGATCGCCTCGGCGGTGATGGCGCTGCCGTTGACCGTCGGCGCGATCCGGCTTTCGATCGCAGCGGTCGACCGCAAGCTCGAAGCGGCCGCGCGCAGCCTCGGCGCCTCGCGGCTCGACGTCTTCTTCTCGGTGACCTTGCCGATCGCGTTTCCCGGATTGATCGCCGGAGCCATCCTCGGCTTCGCGCGCTCGCTGGGAGAGTTCGGCGCCACCATCACCTTCGTCTCCACCATTCCCGGCGAGACCGAGACGTTGCCGCTGGCGATGTACCGCGCGCTGCAATCACCGCAAGGCGACACCCAGGCGCTCCGCCTCACCCTGATCGCCGTGGTCATCGCCCTGGCGGCTTTGCTCGGGGCGAATGTCCTCAACCGCTGGGCCACAGCCCGGAGTGGGCACTGATGCTGAAGAGGGAGATTAGATGTGCCCTTCTCCCCTTGTGGGAGAAGGATACGCAGGCTTGGCGAGTCGTAGCCGAGCCTAGCCGGAGTTGGATGAGGGGTGCGCACCGTGAGGTGCGCGCGCTCGGCAGAGCGCTCGCGCGCTGCGTGCCTTCCGGCACGCGCCCCCTCACCCAGCTCCGTCTAAGCTCGCTCGCGCTCGCTAAGACTTCGCATCCCTCTCCCACGAGGGGAGAGGGGATCGGATATCCGATCGGCCGTTCGCTGGACGAAGCTCGGTGCATCCATGCTTGAAATCGACGCCGCGCAGAAACTGGGCTCGGCCGAAGTCGAGATCACGCTGGCGACCTCGGCCGACGGCGTGCTGGCGCTGTTCGGTCCCTCCGGCGCCGGCAAGACCACCATCCTCAATTGGCTGGCTGGGCTGGGCCGGCCGGATCGCGGCAGCATCCGCCTGAACGGCACGACCCTCTACGACCACGCGGCCGGCATCAACCTGCCGCCGGAAAAGCGGCGCGTCGCCTACATGTTCCAGGACCTGCGCCTCTTCCCGCATCTCAACGTGCGCGACAACATCCGCTACGGCTGGCGTCGCGCGCCTGCCGCCGAACGTCATATCGCTGAAAGTACAGTGATCGATCTGCTGGAGCTCGAGCGCTTCCAGCACCGCCGCGTCACCGATCTTTCCGGAGGCGAGAAGCAGCGCGTGGCGCTGGCCCGCGCCCTGCTGAGCGCCCCGCGCCTGCTGCTGCTCGACGAGCCGCTGGCGGCCCTGGACGAGAAGCGCAAGGCGGAGATCCTGCCCTTCCTGGAACGGGTGAGGAGCACGCTCTCGATCCCGACCATCTTCGTCAGTCACAATGTCGATGAGGTGGTGCGGCTTGCCAACCGCGTCGCGGTGGTCGCGCAGGGCCGTATCCGCCGCGTTGGCACGATCTTCGAGGTCTTCGCCGACCTCGGCCTCGGCGACATCCTGGAAAGCAACGCGGCCGGCGCCGCGATCCCGGCCAGGGTCTCGGTCGAGAATGACGGCTCCGGGCTCTCAGTGCTGGACTTCGCCGGCGGCCAGTTCCGCGTCCCCGGCGCCGGCCGCCCCGCCGGCACGCCGATCAACCTGCGGATCCGCGCCCGCGATGTGGCGCTGGCGCGCAACCGCGTCGACGGCATCAGCATCCTCAACCAGTTCCAGGGCCGCATCACCGAGATCTCCAGCGGCGACGGCCCCTACGCCGACGTGTTGCTGGATATCGGTGCGCCGATCTGGGCCCGCATCTCGCGCCACTCACTGAAGGACCTCGGCCTCAGCACCGGCCAGCGCGCGTGGTGCCTGGTAAAAGCAGTGTCCTTCGACACCGAACCCGGAAAGTAACCACCATGGCGGCCATCGAAGCGGTGCTGTTCGATGCCTACGGGACATTGTTCGATTTGCGCTCCGCGGTCGCGCCGCATGCCGCGCGCCTCGGCGACCGGAGCGAACGCGTGCTCGCGCTCTGGCGCCAGAAGCAGCTCGAATACACCTGGACCGCCAGCTTGCGGAACGCCTATCGCGATTTCGACACCGTCACCCGCGACGCCCTCGCCTTCGCGCTCGCCGCCGAGAACCGTGCCGATGACGCGCTCGCCGCCGTGCTGATGGAATCCTTCCATGCACTGGTGCCCTATCCCGACGCCGAGGCGACATTACGCGCCTTGAAGGCCCGCGGCCTCCGTCTCGGCATTCTCTCCAACGGAACGCCCACGATGCTGGAGCGCCTGCTCGAAACCCAGGCGTTCGCCGGGCTGCTCGATTGCGTGATCTCGGTCGATGCCGTGAAGGTCTTCAAGCCCGACCGCCGTGTCTACCAGCTTGGCGCCGACTCGCTCGGTCTCACACCGGACCGGATCGGCTTCGTCTCGGGCAATGCCTGGGACGCCGGCGGTGCCGCCGGCTTCGGCTTCCGCGTCTTCTGGCTCAACCGCGCCGGCCAGCCCATCGAGTATGGATTGGCCGAGCGCGCCACCACTCTCTCGACACTGGCAGAGATTCCGGCGGCGCTGCCCTGAGCGAATTTCGCTGCATGCTCCCGAATTCATGCAATGCGGTAACGTCAATTGTTGTGTGTCAGGAGGAAGAGGGTACTGACGCCCTGTGACTTGTTTTCGTGGGTGAAGACGGCGAACAGGATGCGGTCCATGGAGGTTCTATCCTGGAAAGTGCCCATCGGCCT